>JAEEOQ010000080.1 GCA_016284355.1 Lachnospiraceae bacterium | reverse complement strand
TGGTACATATGTAATCAACTGTTATATCCGTTTGGATTGTTTTTCTGCCATCTGTAGGAATCTTCGCACATTCTCTCGATTCCGTATTCAGCCTTAAATCCCAGCTCTTTTTCAGCCTTTGAGCAATCTGCAAAGCTGACTGCGATATCGCCGGGGCGTCTTGCCACAATCTCAAATGGAAGCTTTTTGCCGCATGCCTTTTCGTAAGCGGCAAGTACCTGAAGCACAGAATAACCGATGCCTGTACCAAGGTTGTAGATACGTACGTCAGGAGTATCTGAAAGCTTCTTAAGTGCAAGTACATGACCCTTTGCAAGGTCGACTACGTGTACGTAATCTCTGATGCAGGTGCCGTCAGGAGTATCATAATCATTGCCAAAGACGTTAAGCTTTTCTCTTATGCCAACAGCAACCTGTGCGATAAAAGGTACAAGGTTGTTTGGAATACCCTTGGGATCTTCACCGATAAGGCCGCTTTCATGAGCACCGATAGGATTAAAGTAACGAAGTAATATTACGTTAAAGGAAGGATCTGCTACGTGAAGATCGGTTAAGATCTGCTCCAGCATACCTTTTGTCTGGCCGTATGGGTTTGTGATCTCGCCTCTTCCCATGGTCTCAACAAACGGGGTAACTCCCGGGTTTCCGTATACTGTAGCGGAAGATGAGAATACAATGTTCTTTACGCCAAATTCCTTCATAACAAAGCAAAGGTTTAAGGTTCCTGTAATGTTGTTGTGGTAATATTCAAGCGGCTTGCTTACAGACTCACCTACAGCCTTAAGGCCTGCAAAGTGAATTACGGCATAAATGTCTTTGTTTTCTTCAAAAACCTTTCTTACTGCCTCTTTATCAAGAAGGTCGCATTTATAAAAAGAAAGATCTTTTCCTGTTATCTTCTTAATTCTTCTTATTGATTCTTCGGAAGAATTGGCAAGGTTATCAAGTACCACTACGTCGTATCCGCTGTTTAAAAGCTCAACGCAGGTATGACTTCCGATATAGCCGGCACCGCCGGTAACAAGTATTTTCATGTTTATCCTCCTGAGATTTATTCTTCTATATATACTATCTCGTTGCGGGAAAGGAATTCTGCAAAATAGTAGTCCCATCCGCGCTCAAGAGATTTGTCTGTGGTAAAAGTGTTCATAGAGACTCCGGTAGTCACAACAACGGCGCCTCCTTCAAAGCGAAGGTTAAAGAAAAGACCGCCTACGGCGTCTGTGTCGAAGGCAAAGCCGCCTTTTTTAAGGATACGCCCCGTATTTTCCTCAGAGAGCCTGAATACTCCTGTGATCTTAAGAGGGATTCGATGCCCCTTTATAAGATCGTAAGCCGCAGGTTTTATCTCGCGCCAGGTAACATAGGCTGTATCTGCAAGGTCGTCCCATTCGTCATTATCATACCAGGCCTTCTGCCTGTGCCCTGAGATGTGGAATGAGGCTGCGGTTATTATATCCATTTCTATAAGAAGAAAGTTGTCGAAGGTCTCTTTAGAGAGAAGCTTTCCCATAAAGCCCTTAACGTCTTCTATTCGCAGTGAAACCATATTAGGGGTCCTTTCGCTTTTACTTTAAGAAAAGTTTAGCATAAAAGTTTTGAAAAAACCATAGGATATGACGTAGGACAGCGTATCATTTTTTTTAAGTGGTATGGTAATTCTGTGCCGCATTTCAACTTGTCATGCATAGGATAAGAAAAACAGAAAAATATGGACAAATTTACAGAATTCTTTTATAATATTCAGTATAAAACATTTACGGAATATTGACTTCATTGTTCGCAAAAATCAGACCTATAAATGTGTACTGCTTATGTTAAAGACACGTCTATAGGTCTTTTTTTCATGTGAACGCGTTCAGCAATAATTATGTGATAGATAAATGCAATCACAGTTACAGAATTTGGACTGGGGATTGATATATATTTTATGTTTTTTTCATCAGAAAAGGAGAACAGCATGAAAGAGAAGAAAAATGTGGTAAAAAAGTCAGCAGGCAGGACAAACTTCTTAAAGAGTATCTTAGGAAGACTTGTTATTCTTGGGATTGTTGCATTTGCGGCTCTTATGATCCTCGGAGGGACGGGAGTTTATCTTCTTAACAGTAATAATGCCAATTCAGCGCTTCTTGACAGTATCAGTGAGATCAACCTTCTTCAAAACAGCAATACAACAGCAGAGGTTGCCTTTAGATACACTCTTGATTACAGCTATAACGATGAAATGGTTAAGAACATCGATGCCATGGCAAATGAGGCTGCAAACGCAAAGAAAAATGCAGGCATTACTTACAGTGAAGGTGTGGAAGCAATAAGCGAAAAGATCGCTGCCATAAAAAGTGCTACTTCAGAGCTTTCTGCTTCATACAGACAAAGAGGCCTTAGTGCTGAAGACGGTCTTTATGCGGAATTCTTAAATTCGGATGCGGTGATCAAAGAACAGTTTGCAGTTATTGGTTCTGAGGCAGACTGGGTAGAGGCACCTTGGATCGATTTTAACCTTGCAAATGTTCCTGTTGTAAAAATTGACGGAAAAGATTATTACAAGCTTGATTACAATGAGGCACTTCCACAGCAGGGAAAACGTGATAATCTCATTATGAGAATAGGCGTTACAGCTCAGGATTATGCGCAGAGCGTGTACGCAACAGATATTTTCTTTGATGATGTGGAGCTTGATATATCTGACTTAACAGACCTTGACCTTTCAAGGAGTGCCGGTTCAGCTTTGGTTTCCGCGGCTATGGCAGATTTTGACGGAAAGAAAGCCGCAAGGGCGGATATTAATTTTGAAGCGGCATCAGGTAGCTGGCAGGATTTTTCAATACAGATTCCTGTCACTAAATTTGATAATCAGAATTATCAAAGAGTAAGATTTACATATTACATGCCTGTAGCAGGCACAATTAATGGTACAGTCTGTGCGGCGCTTACCGGAAAATACGGGTTTGATACAGGACTTAATGATATAAATGCCAAGGTTGTAAACTACAGTAAGGCAGTAGCAGAGGGAGCAGACAGCTCAGCTCTTGCTGCAGAGATTAAAGCAGACCTTGCAGCACTTCAGGCCAACTCACTTACCTATACTGTAAATGAGGGTGTTATCAGCGCAGTTTCAGGTCCTCTTTCGGCAAAGATCGCAGCATTTGACAGTCTTGTTTCATATGATGAAGGTATATCAAAAAGCAAGAGTGCTCTTAATGCGCTTAACAGTGACCTTACGAACATGTGCAGTGATCTTAAAAATGCAGTAGATACAGATACCAAGGCTGCAGTTGTGACTATGACTATCCTTATTGTGGGTATCCTTGTGGCGAGTGCGGTTGTTATCGTTTTATTTACAATGTTTATCTCATTTGGAGTAAAGAAGAGTATTTCTAAATTTGAGGGAACTCTTGGCATTATTGCAAAGGGTGACATGACAGCAAGGGCAAAAACCGATGCAGGAAATGAATTTGATGCCTTTGGTATGTCGCTTAACGAGATGGCTGGGGTGCTTCAGGATACACTTGGAGATGTAAATCGTATTGCGGATGAGGTTAATTCATCAGGCAGCGGACTTCAGAGCATGGCTGAATCAACAAGTAACATTTCCGAGCAGGTCAGCGTCACCATAGAAGAGATTGCAAATGGTGCTACAGCTCAGGCAGAGGATGTAGAACAGTCAGCACTTCAGATGTCAGATCTTGGAAAATATATGACAAACATTGTTACTAATATCGAAAGTCTTGATAAGGCTTCCGAAAACATGGCTGAGGCCGGAAAAGCAGCATCTGAGATAATCAAAGAACTTGACGCAAGTAACGGTAAAATGACAAGCGGTATTTCAAAGATCGCTTCTCAGATCGACAAGACAAACGAATCCGTCCAGTCTATCAAAGATGCAACTTCGATGATCGCCAATATTGCAAGCCAGACTAACCTTCTTTCACTTAATGCTTCAATTGAGGCTGCAAGAGCAGGGGATGCAGGTAAGGGCTTCGCGGTAGTGGCAAGTGAGATACAGCAGCTTGCAGATCAGTCAAACAGATCCGCAGAGGACATCGACAGAGTTATCACAGCACTTATCGCTGATTTTAAAGAAACTCTTGATGTTATGAACGAAGTTGAAGAGATTACAAATGAACAGAATGAAAAGATTACAGATACAAGAGAAAAATTCGACATTGTATCAGGCGGTATAACCGAGACAAGGGATAAGACCGAAGAGATCAAGAATGCCATTGATGAATGTAATAGGGTTCAGATCAAGGTTGATCAGCTTATAAGCAATCTTTCGGCTATCTCTGAAGAGTATGCGGCATCCACAACAGAAGCTGCTCAGTCAATGTCAGAACTTAACGACACGATCCAGCATCTTCTTGGTGAGTCCAATAAACTTATAGACATTTCGAATACTCTTGAAGAGAGCATGAAATCATTTACATTATAATTATAGGATATGCAGGACTTCGGCGCGACATAACACGCTGAAGTCCTTTTGCTTGAACGCGCTCATTTTGAATTCACGAAAAATTTACAAAGTCCTTGATAATCTTTGCTTGACTATATGACGAAGCGGTTGTAAAATGCTGATTATGTGTGTTATTTTTATGAAATTTGTAACCTTATGAACATGGTTATGGTTTGTTTTAAGAAAAAGGAGAACAATATGAAAAAAACAAACGCTAAAGTAAAAGGCGAAAATAAAGCAAAAAAGGAAAAAAAGGCTGTTAAGGCCGGAAAGATGAAATCAAACATCTTTAAGAGTATCCTTGGTAAACTTGCTATCCTTGGAGGAGCAGCATTTTTAACAACCATGGTACTTGGAGGGGCAGGTTTTTACCTTCTTTCCACCAACAACTCAAATACCAGACTTTTAAACAGTGTTGGAAACATAAATCTTATGCAGACAGCAAATACTGCATCAGAGCTTTCCTTCCGTTATTTACTTGATACCAAGTATAATAACGATATTGTCAGCAACCTTACAAAGATGGAGACAGAGGTTAACGAGGCAAAGACTTACGCCGGCAAAACCTACGCAGGTAAAGTAAGCTCAATTGAGGGTAAGATCAAAGAGATCAAGAACGCTATGAAGGTGCTCAGCAGTTCTTATATTGAGCGTGGACTTAACCCTGAGAGCGGACTTTATGCTTCATTTATCGAGCCTGATGAGGTTATGAACGTAGGATTTACAGTTCTTCCTCAGAACATTCACTGGGCTTCACTTCTTAATGAGGCAAACAATAAATTCCTCGAATATACCAAGGCTGTAGCAGAAGGTGCATCAACAGAAGAACTTGCTGCGGAGGTTAGCAAGGCCCTCAGCGCTATTACAGATAACGCTATGACAAACGTAGCTGACAGCAGAATGGCAGACGGCGTTATTTCATCAGTAGAAAAGAAGAGAACAGCATTTAATGAGATTGCCCAAAAAGATACAACCATTGCCAATACAAAGGCCATGGTAAACTCTCTTAATGCAGATCTTACATATTATTGCCAGGAACTTCAGGAAATGGTAGAAAAGAACAGTAAACAGGCTCTTGTTTCCATGTCTATCCTTATTCTTGGCATCATTATCGCAAGTGCACTTGTTATAATCGTTCTTACAACTATCGTTGCACTTGGAGTAAAGAAGAACATAAAGGCATTTGAAGGAACATTAAGCGTTATCGCCGGCGGCGATATGACTGCGAAGGCTAAGACAGATGCAGGCAACGAGTTTGATGCTTTCGGCGAGTCTCTTAATAAGATGGCAGGTATCCTTCAGGGAACCCTTTCAAATGTCAGAACTATTGCAACAGATGTTAATGAATCAGGTAACGGTCTTCAGAATATGGCTGAGTCTACAAGCAATATTTCTAACCAGGTAAGCGTTACAATAGATGAAATTGCAAACGGTGCTACCACACAGGCAGAGGATGTTGAGCAGTCAGCACTTCAGATGTCAGAACTCAGCAAGTTTATGCTTGATATCGTAGACAGCGTTTCAGAGCTTGATACTACAGCAACAGATATGGCAAATGCAGGTTCCGTTGCTTCAGATATAATTAAGGAACTTGATGACAGTAACGATAAGATGACAGAGGGTATTTCAAAGATCTCTGCTCAGATCAATAAGACCAATGAATCAGTTCAGTCAATTAAGAAGGCTACAGCAGTTATTGCAAATATTGCTAGCCAGACAAACCTTCTTTCTCTTAACGCAAGTATCGAGGCTGCAAGAGCAGGTGATGCCGGAAGAGGTTTTGCGGTAGTTGCAAACGAGATCCAGCAGCTTGCAGATCAGTCCAACAAGTCAGCATCTGATATCGATAAGGTTATCAACGCTCTTATCGCAGACTTTAAGGAGACACTTGAGGTTATGGCTGAGGTCGTTGAAAGAACCGGCGTTCAGAACGAAAAGCTTTCAGATACCAGAGAGAAATTTAATGTTGTTACAAATGGTATCAACGATGCTAAAGATAAGACAGCTACCATCAAGAAGGCAGTAGATGAGTGTAATAAGGTACAGATCAAGGTTGATCAGCTTATCAGCAACCTTTCTGCTATCTCAGAAGAGTACGCAGCATCTACAACAGTTGCAGCTCAGTCTATGAACGAGCTTAATGACACTATTACCAATCTTGTAAGTGAATCAAGCAAGCTTATCGAGATCTCTGATACTCTTGAAGAGAGCATGAAAGCATTTACACTTTAATATTTGATAATAAGTTTTCTATAGTTTATATGATAAAACTCCTCATGTTAGCACTCACCTATGGTGAGTGCTAATTTTTTCTTGACAAAGGGATAAGCCGGGACTACAATATTCCTTGAAGGCCAGATGGCCAACAAAGGAAAGGAAAGTGAATTTTAATATGGGTAATGTAGAAAAGGGCAGTTTGTCCATTACTTCGGAAAATATATTTCCGATAATAAAGAAATGGCTTTACTCTGACCATGATATTTTCATCAGAGAGCTTGTTTCAAACGGATGCGATGCCATCACAAAGCTTAAAAAACTCTCTTTAGTAGGTGAGTATAACGCACCTGAAGATGAAAAATACAGAGTAGACGTAATAACAGATGCGAATGAGAAGACCCTTACCTTTATAGATAACGGTATCGGTATGACAGCAGATGAGGTTAAAAAATATATCAACCAGATCGCTTTTTCCGGCGCTCAGGCCTTTATGGAAAAGTATAAGGATAAGGCCTCTGAAGACCAGATCATAGGCCACTTTGGTCTTGGTTTTTATTCTGCATTTATGGTAGCAGACAAGGTTACCATCGATTCTCTTTCTTATGTGGAGGGCAGCGAGCCTGTTCACTGGGAGAGCGAAGAGGGGATTAACTTTGAGATGAGTACGGGCGATAAAGAAGGCCACGGAACAAAGATCACCCTTTATCTTAACGAAGATTCCTACGAGTTTTCAAACGAATACAGAGTAAAGGAAGTACTTGATAAGTATTGTTCCTTTATGCCTGTTGAGATTTATTATACAAATGCCAATGCTGCCAAAGAAGAGCCAAAGGAAGCAGTGGTAGATGAGAAAAAAGAGGGCGAAGAAAAGAAGGAAGAGATAAAGCCTGTAAACAATCCGAATCCTCTTTGGGCAAAGCACCCTAACGAGTGTAACGATGATGAATACAAAGAGTTCTACAGACACGTATTCCACGATTACAAGGAGCCTCTTTTCTGGATCCACCTTAATATGGATTATCCGTTTAATCTTAAGGGTATTTTATACTTCCCTAAGATCAACACAGAGTACGATGCAATAGAAGGAACCATCAAGCTTTACAACAACCAGGTATTTATCGCAGATAACATTAAGGAAGTTATACCTGAATTCCTTATGCTCCTTAAGGGTGTTATAGATTGTCCGGATCTTCCGCTTAACGTATCAAGAAGTGCTCTTCAAAACGACGGCTTTGTAAAGAAGATCTCTGACTATATCTCTAAGAAGGTAGCAGACAAGCTTACGGGTATGTACAAGACAGACCGTGAAAACTACGAGAAATACTGGGATGACATCAGTCCGTTCATCAAATACGGCTGCCTTAAAGATGAAAAATTCGAAGAGAAGATGAAAGACGTAATCATCTTTAAGAACCTTGAAGATAAGTACGTTACACTTCCTGAATACCTTAAGAAGGATGATGGATCAAAGGAAGAAAGCAAAGAAGAAACTGCTGAAAATACTGAAGATGCAAAGAAGGATGAGGCTTCTGACAAGGAAGTTAAAAAGGATACTGTTTACTACGTAACAGATAAGGTCCTTCAGAGCCAGTACATCAATATGTTTAAAGATGCGGGCATGGACGCTGTTATCCTTACCCACAACATCGATCAGCCGTTTATAAACAGCCTTGAAGCAAAGAACGATAAGATCAAGTTTATGCGTATCGATGCAGATGTAGCAGGAGCTCTTAAGGGAGAAACAGATGAGAAGGCTCTTGAGAAAGAGCAGAAAGCTCTTGAAGAGCTCTTTAGAAAGGTACTTAACAAAGAAAAACTTAATGTTAAAGTTGAAGATATCAAGAATGCTTCGGTTTCTTCAATGATAACCTTATCAGAAGAATCCCGCCGTATGCAGGATATGATGAAGATGTATTCTATGGGCGGCGCGGGCCTTGATGATGACATGTTTGGCGAAGGCGAGACGCTTGTGCTTAATGCAAACAATGAGCTTGTTAAGTACGTTTTTGATAATAAAGACAAAGAAGATGTAAATATCTTTGCCGAGCAGCTTTACGATCTTGCCATGATAAGCCATAAGCCGCTTAAACCTGAGGCTATGACAAAATTCATCGCAAGAAGCAATGAGATTCTATTAAGACTGACTAAGTAGACGAAAATAACCAAAAGGGACAGTCCCCGATGGCTAAAACTCAAGTGTTTTAGCCATCGGGGACTGTCCCTTTTGGTTATTTTCGTTGCTATTGTGCTATTCTTAAGAATTTCCATTTACCTGTCTTATATCTTGCAAAGATAAGAAGTGATCTTACTACCTGATCTGCGATAAGAGCAAACCATGCACCGGTAAGTCCGAGACCAAAAACATTGATAAGTACAAGAGCCATAACCGGTCTTATGATCATCATGGTCACAGCAGTGATAACTGCAGTAGCTGTTGTATCACCTGCACCTCTAAGGGCACCGGCAAGGATAAACTGCATACACTGGAATGGCTGAAGGAATGCTACGTAGCGAAGGATTACTGTACCGGTTTCAATAACGGGAACTTCGTTAGTATAAAGCATTACTATCTCTTTTCCTGCTATAAGGAAGAGAGCGGTAAGTATAAAGGCACCAACATAACCTATGGCGCTTGTTCGCTTACTGTAAAGCTCTGCCATATCGGTTCTTTTCTTACCAAGGCTTTGTCCTACAAGGCTTGTGGCAGATACCGCAAATCCCTGTCCTACCATAAAGGAAAGAGCCTGAATTGACATACATACATGGTGAGTTGCGTAAGCTACATCGCCAAGACCGGCAACTGTTCTTGTATAAACTATCATGCCGAAACGCATAAGAAGTTGCTCGATAGCAGATGGAATACCAATCTGGAAAATCGCTTTAAGTGCCTTAAAATCAGGTTTGAAGCTTTTGTTAAATTCTAATTTAAGATATCCTTTGCCTCTGATTATTATTATTGAAGCAAGGATAAATGCAACTGTCTGTCCGATAACGGTAGCAAGTGAAGCACCTGCAAGTTCCATTCTTGGGAAACCGAATTTACCGTAAATGAGAAAGTAGTTAAATATAACATTTACCACATTTGCGATAATGTTGTATATCATGGCTGTTTTGGAATCACCCACGCCCCTAAGCGCTGCCGTAATGGTGCTTGTAAGAGCAAGGAAAAGGAAACCTGCCATCTGGATCTGAAGATAAACCGTACCACCGTGAAGGCTTTCAGGTGTAGGCGCGCCCATAAGAGCGATAAGCTTTTCCGAAAAGATAAAGCCAAGTATCGACATAATAGACGTAAGAACAAGGGTCATAAGAACGCCCTGTCTTAAGATAAGCTTTGCCTTTTCAGGCTCTCCGGCGCCTTTGTAACGGGCTACCATGGCTGTAACACCTACGTTAAGTGCCATAAATGCTGTCATGAGAAGGAATTTTGGCTGAACTGTAAGTCCGACTGCTGAAATAGCGGTTGAACCAAGCTTTCCAACCATCATCATATCTACCATTGAAGCAAGCTGCGTAAGAAGCAGCTCGATAAGGGACGGCCATGCTATAAGCACGATGTCCTTGTAGATCATCTGGTTGGTAACACCTTCCGGAACTGTGATCTTCCCCTTGTGATTCTTTTGTTCTTCGATGTCTCCGACGGGGACATAGTCAAGCGCCATAGTCCTGCGCTTTACTTGATTTGTTTCTTCCATTGTCTTTTTTTCTCCGTTTTTTAAATTTGTACTCTCACAATGGTTTATTATAGGTCAACAGGCAATAAAATTAAATGCCTTCTTTTTCACTTTTGTATGACTTTTATTTATGAATCAACTCATATTTCACAAATGCAAAGCGTTTGCAATCAGGTGCCCAGGAGTTTACGTTTATGGAACCCTGTCCGCCGAAAAATTCAAGGATCACCCTGTCATTTTTACCGTCGGCATCCATCATGCGAAGCTGCACCTTCATATTTGGAAGATGCTCGTTTGGATCAAGGCCTTCTTTGCTGTATGAAAGATAAACGATCCTTTTTCCGTCAGGTGAATAGTGACCAAACCAGTTGTTACGCTCTGAAAATGTAAGCTGAGTCTGATTTGAGCCGTCTCTGTCCATTACCCAGTTTTGCATAAGACCTGTTCTGGTGCTTATAAAAAGGATCTTTTTGCCGTCAGGAGAGTATTCAGGCCCGTCGTTAAAGCCCGCATCCTTTGTAAGAGGCCATTCCTTGCCACCGTCTCTTGATATGGCGTAAATATCCACAGAAAAGCTTCCTTTTGACATATCGCCCCTGAAAGCGCAGTAAGCAAGCTCTTTTCCGTCAGGAGACCATCCGTGAAGGAAAGAAGGGAAGTTTTCTGTAATAAGGCGCGGCTTACCGCCTTCAATAGGGAATATATAAACCTGTGACTGCCAGCCTGAATCAGAGTGACTTACAGCTATTTCTTTGCCGTCTGCTGATATAACGTGGTCATTGTTACAGTTGGTACACTTGCCGCTCTCAAGAGCTGTGGCAGTTCCGCTGCTTATCTCGTATCTGTAGATAAGACCGTTTGCGTTGTAGTAAAGATAGTTATCATCCTGCTGGTACCAGTTTGGAGCCTCAATAACGCCGTCAAAGGTCTTAAGCTCTGTCACTTTACCTGTATCCGCATCCATAATGCAAAGGGTGCTCTTTGAATTATCACGGCCCTGGGAGAGCATCCTGAATCTGCTTGCTGTAGATTCAAGGTCTGCAAGCATAGTCGTAGCTGCGCTGTCCTGATCTGAGATCTGTATAACCTCAACGTATCTTGCAAACTGGAAACAAGCCATCATGTCTATATCGCCTGTTCCGATGGCAACTTCGGTAAAAGTATCACCTGATTTTATAAAATCCTTGTAATGAAGAGATCTTATCTGATCTTCATTTCTCCAAAGAAAAGTTTCGGGATCTGTACCGCCTGCATAAAGCCAGCCAACATCAGGTTGTGCGTAGGCTTTGCCCTTTAACTTATGAAGAATATATTCATACGCTGATATGCCGTCTATTCTGGCCTTACTTTCATTTTCGCTGTTATGAAGTAAAAGCTCGGCGCCCGCTTCTTTAAGAGTGTCTGCAATAGATGAAAGGACAGGGATAAGGCTTTCGTATGCTTCCTTTGTCTGTTCATTTACCATAAGAGGGCAGATAAACTGCTTTATATCGTACTCCCTTGCGAGGCTTGCCAATGCCCCGGCATCCTTTTTGATATCTGCCGAAAAAATGTGAGCAGAATATATCTTTAATCCGTATTTTTTAAGAAGGGCAAAGTTTTCAGATAGCTCCTCCAAGCTCCAGGCATGTTCCTTTAGCCTCGGTACGTCTATAAAACTGATGCAAGGCTCTACGTATCTGTAACCAAGCTCAGCTATCTTTTTTAAGAAACCTTCTTTGTCCTTTGTGAATTCCACATTTGAACCAAATAAGTTAACACCGAATCGCATATATTATCTCCCCTGAATTTAAATTAGTTTTGCAATGACATCATCTGTAAGAGGGGCAGGGATACTGCAGGTCGATGTCACCTCAAGGCATTTTTTCTCATTGCTGCTTTTCATTATTGTTTCTATAAGATCAAGTACGTGATAAGCCATTTCTTTGCTTGCACGGTTTGGCCTGTTTTCATCTATGGCAAGAGCCATTTCGGCAGGTCCTATGCCGCGCTTTTCTCCGGTTATAGGAGATGAGCCTTTAAATGTCTTAACAGGTGGCGGATTAAAACCTTCAGGATTTAATGTCACCTCAAGATCTCCGCCAAAATCATTGGCACATGAAAGCTTTAGTATTCCCTTTGTACCATATATGTAAAAATAAGGGATATCCATTATTACGGAATCGCCATTCATAGAAACGGTGCCTGTTATGCCGCTTTCAAGGTTTAAAAGAGCATAGAGCTGGCTTTCGTTGTTGTATTCGTATTTTTTGCCGAAATCAGGAGACTGGGGGAAGACGTTGGTCCTTTCTGTTGAAAGGTTTTTTACTACGGAAAATACATCTTTTACCGGACCTAAAAGAGAAACAAGGGCGGTAAAATAGTAAACGCCGTAATCATACGCAAGTCCGCCTCCCGGCATACGAAGAAAATTAAAAATACTTGCAAGAAATTCCACATTTCTGTTGATGTTAAGTGAAAAGGAAAGAGGCTCACCGATGGTGCCTTCATCAAGAATACGCCTTGCTTCCTGGAGAGCAGCCCCCATAAAGGTGTCGGGAGCCGAACCAAGATAAAGACCTTTTTCATTTGCCAGTTTAAGAAGCCTTGCGGCATCTTTTGTATTTTCAGAAATGGTCTTTTCTGTATAGACATGTTTTCCTGCATTTAATGCCTGCTCGATAAGAGTGGCATGGACAGGAGTAGGCACGAGAATAACAACTATATCGATAGAAGGATCTGCAAAGATCTCCTCATTGGTCATGGCTTTGATGTTAAACTGGGCAGCACGCTTTTTGGCATGCTCTATATTACTTGCTGAGCAACCTACCACATTAAGGTTTTTGTAAAAATTTATCATATTGGTAAGATACTGCTCACTTATACTGCCTGAGCCTATTACGGCCACATTTTTTTTGCTTTCCATAAAAAAACCTCCATATTATATAATCATGCTTACAAATAAATACCCATAATATGATTATATAACATGGAGGTTCGGTTTTAAAGTTACGTTTGTGCCAATCAAGTGGCATGTTTGTTTCATGAAAAATGATAAGAAATTTATTTAAGCCCTGATCCGATGAAACTAATTATTTAAGCCCTGACCATACGATCCAGGTAAATGCGTATCCGATAATTACCGCAGTCATGGTAAATGGAAGACCTATCTTAAAGAAATCCGAGTTCTTTACGGTGTAGCCTTCTTTTCTAAGTATACCGATACCTGTTACATTTGCTGAAGCACCAAATGGGGTAAGGTTACCGCCAAGAGTAGCGCCTGTAAGAAGTCCGAAGTAAAGCACGATAGGATTAATTCCAATCTGAGCCGCTAGTGACTGAACTACAGGAAGCATAGCGGCAACGTAAGGGATATTATCTACAAATGCGGAAATAATAACCGATCCGAATACTATTATAGTGTAAAGAAGGAACACATTTCCGCCGCCGATGCCTGCAAACCAGGTGGCAATGGCATCGATTATGCCTGCTTCTGTAATAGAAGCGATAACTATAAACAAACCGCAGAGCATGGCGATAGTCTGATAATCCATTTCTTTTGCCACAAGCTTAAGAGGAGAAGCGGACTTGTTTTTGATACAGTTGCGGCAAAGCTCTATAAGGAACATAGCCATACAGATAAGGCCGTTTTTGTAATCATCTATAACCGGGATCTCAAAGAATGAGGCGATTATAAGGAAAAGAACCACAAGGGAGAGCATGATACCCGGTATATAGTCAGTTACGGGAGTTAAACGCTCGCTTTCAACAGGAGCCTTTTCCTTTTTGAAAATGAAATAAAGGATAACAACGGTACCTGCAGCTCCAAGCTCAACTGCCCAGAAGATACTTGGGCGACCGAGCCACCAGATAAAGTCGATAAAACTCATTCCGGCATATCCCCCAAGAAGGATACTTGTGGTGTCGCCAACGAGGGTAGCAGCACCCTGAAGGTTTGATGAAACTGCTATTGATATAATAACAGGAATAGGGTTGATCTTAAGTTTTTTGCAGATTGCAAGCCCTACAGGCGCTACCATAAGAACTGTAGCCACATTATCTACAAATGCGGAAACAACACCGGAAAAAACAGAAAGAGCGATGATGGCCCAGCAGACATTTGGAACTTTTTTAAGCATAAGATCTGCAAGACGGGCAGGCATACCGCTTTCAATAAACAGGGTAACAAGCCCCATGGTTCCCGCTATCATCATGATAACGTTCCAGTTGATGGCGGCAGGCGCTGATGTAACGGGAAGCACGCCAAGGATAATCATAAATGCTGCGCCCGCAACGGCAAAATAAACACGCCATTTTGAAAAGGCCAGCATACCTATGTACATAAGTACAAATACGACAAGAGCTTTGATCATTATAAATTCTCCTTTTAGATGTTCATAAAGCCCATAAAACAGGCTTTTTTGAGACTATACCGATTGTATAAAAAAGAAAAGGAAAAGTCAAATCAAAAAAGCTAATTATTTCATTTTTGAAACCTGTTTTTGAACGATCTGTTAACAATGAAAAAATAAGGGAAAAGATAATTGACAGCACCCAGTGATTGTGATATTCTCACATTTGTTTCAACGTTGAATCGAACATTTTTAAGCGATTTAATACTTTTGGGGAAAGCTATGAGTTACGATTTTTTATTCTTTTTAAACAGCGTACTTTTTGGTGTTGGTCTTGCGATGGATGCTTTTTCGGTCTCGATCGTAAACGGACTAAATGAGCCCGATATGAAGAAAGAGCGCATGAGCGGGATGGCCGGTGTTTTTGCAGGGTTTCAGATCGCAATGCCCCTTCTTGGATGGCTTTTTGTACACACCATAGCGGAAGTATTTACTTCATTTCAAAAGTTTATTCCATATATTGCCCTTGCTCTTCTTTTATATATCGGCGGCAAGATGCTTATAGAAGGAATAAAGAATAAGGACGCAGAAGATGAAAAACCTGCCGTAGGGCTCTTAGGACTTTTGATCCAGGGTGTTGCTACCAGCATCGATGCTCTTTCGGTCGGATTTACCATAGCAGACTATACTTTTCCTTTTGCTTTTGTGGAATCTCTTATTATCGGAGTTGTTACCTTTGCCATATGTATGGCAGGGCTTCGCTTTGGTAAGAAGTTTGGAGAGAAGCTTGCAGGAAAAGCAGGTATCCTTGGCGGCGTGATCCTTATAGGGATAGGCCTTGAGATATTTATTAAATCCTTTTTTAACTAAGATTTTTCGGGCGAATGACAGCAAAAATGTGTAAGAACAGATCGGGGAATGCTTGAAAAAAAGTGGAAAGTGTGTTATCATATAGGTAACTATAAACGACGCAATGATAAAACAAAATCAAAATAGAGATACATATAAACCGAGCCTTTTTATTATCAGAGGTGATAGTATGGCAAATAATATTTTAGGTGGTCTTTACGGTAGCAACTCTCAGAGTTTTGATTACAGCAGCTACGATATGATCAAGAGCGGTAGCTACAAGAAGCTTGTTAAAGCTTATTATGGCACCCAAAAGAGCAGCAGCGAGAACTCCGTTTCAAAGAGCGAGCTTAAAGCAGCTGCAAAGAAGCAGACTACTATGAAGCAGAGCGCAAACGAGCTTGCTTCTTCAGCAAAAGCTCTTATGAACAGAAACCTCTATCAGCCAAAAGTTGCTGAAGACGGAACCAAGTCTGTAGACAGAGACTCTATTCTTGAGGCAGCAAAGAACTTTGTTAAAAGTTACAACGACACAGTTGATAAAGCAGCAGATTCAGACAGCAAGAGTGTACTTCGTAATGCAGTTTACATGACCCAGTACACCGGAAAGAACAAAAACCTTCTTTCTGATGTGGGTATCAAGGTTGGCTCAGACAACAAGCTTACATTAGACGAAGAAAAGCTTAAGAGTGCAGATACATCAAAGCTTCAGTCCGCATTTACCGGCAGCTACGGTGTTATCGGAAGTATTGCTACAAAGGCTTCAAATATAGCGAGCGCAGCAGGTAACTCCGGCGCTACATATACAGCTTCTGCTCAGGCTGCTCCTGCAGTTAATCAGATCCTTGCAGGCAGCTTCGATTTCAGAACCTGATCTTATACGATTTTTAAAGCTCATCCTTACGGATGGGCTTTTTTTCTTATTGTACTTGTGTTATTATTTTATGGGACGTTTATAGTTGCTTTTGGGATAGTTAGCAAGGGAGGAAATAATGATGAAATATGTAGATTATGCGGTTGACGTAACTAAGAGGCTTCTTGCCATTGACAGCCCTACAGGTTTTACGAAAAAGGCCGCAGAGTTTGTACTTAATGAGTATAAGAAACTTGGATATAACGCTTATATGACCACAAAGGGCGGCGTTATAGCTGAAATCGGCGGAAAAGATAAAGATAACGGCATCGTACTTGCGGCGCACACAGATACACTTGGGGCTATGGTCTGCGAAGTTAAGGGAAACGGAAACCTTAAGTGTACACCGCTTGGAGGTATGAATCCAAACAATGCAGAGGCTGAAAACTGCCGTATCTATACCAGAAATGACGGCGTATATACAGGTGCTTTCCAGCTTTGCAACGCTTCTGTACATGTAAACGGCGATTATTCAGACAGCAAGAGAAGTTATGATACCTGCGAGGTTGTTCTTGATGAGAAGGTTAAGAGCAAAGAAGATACCTTAAAGCTTGGTATTATGACAGGCGATATCGTATGCTTTGATCCTCGTACAACCATTACAAGCAGCGGATATATAAAGAGCCGTTTCCTTGACGACAAGCTTTCTGTTGGTATCCTTCTTGGATATGCCAAGTACCTTAAAGAAGAAAAAGTTGACCTTGTAAATGCGCAGTATCACTACATTACCGTATATGAGGAAGTAGGACACGGCGGAGCAGGCTCCATACCTGAGGGCGTAAAAGAGATGATCTCAGTTGATATGGGCTGCGTTGGCGATGGCCTTGCCTGCACAGAGCGCCAGGTTTCAATCTGTGCTAAGGATTCACACGGTCCTTACAACTATGATGTTGTATCAGGCCTTATAAAAGCCGCAAAAGAGGCTAAGCTTGACTTTGCTGTAGATGTATATCCGCACTACGGCTCAGATGTAGAGGCCACGCTTGATGCCGGATACGATATCCGCCACGGCCTTGTGGGCGCAGGCGTTTACGCTTCCCACGGATACGAAAGAAGCCATATAGACGGCGTAAAGAATACACTTTGTCTGCTGGCTGCATATTGTAAGTAGGTCAGGAAAACCAAACATTTTACTAAACTATATATAGTTACAGGTATGCTGTTAAAGCCATTCTCAAAATTTGATTTGAGGGTGGCTTTATTTTTTGTGTAAATAAAAATCATAAATAGAAAATTATGAACATGTTTATTATGTTTTTCGTAAAACGATGTACCGTAAAACCTGTAAGCTGCTTACAGGTGGTATATTCTGACTATTTCTAGGATGATTGCATCTTATTTAACAGTTACGGGCACACATTAAAAATTGTACAAAAATAATGAAGTGTAACTTTAGGACAAATTTTGAACATGGTAAGAATTGTTTCTCCGTGCAATAATTTGGGGCAGAGAGACCTCGTAGGGGTTAGCTCAAAAAACTATATAAAAAGGAGAAAGGAAATGAAAAAAGTACTGAAAAAGAGACTTAAAGTCTCTGTCAGCTATTTGCTTTTGGCCGCAATGCTTTTTACAAGCGTATTTGCAGGATTTGGTACAAAAGTAAAAGCGGCTCCGGGGGATGAGAAAAAGGTTGAAGCACCTCCAAAACCCGGTGAGGAAGTAAAACCGGGAACTCCCGGAGAACCCGGTAAACCTGGTGAGCCTAATAAACCGGGAGAGCCTGAAAAACCAGTAGGACCTGAAGCAGGTGAGAAGCCTGCAGGACCTGAAGAAGGCGGGAAACCTGCAGGACCGGTAGGAC
The DNA here is from genome assembly GCA_016284355.1 of Lachnospiraceae bacterium. Taxonomy (GTDB): domain Bacteria; phylum Bacillota; class Clostridia; order Lachnospirales; family Lachnospiraceae; genus JAEEOQ01. The sequence continues at coordinate 48,952 of JAEEOQ010000080.1, read as the reverse complement.
CTGAAAAACCTGATGGTCCAAAACCCGACGAGCCGGTTACACCACCGGGACCACCAAAGCCTCCTGTAGAGGATCCTGTGGAAGAAGAGCCTGAGGTAGTTGTTCCTGAGTTTGGCTACAAGTTCAGAGCAACATGTTATGATTGGGGCGAGGCTATCACAAGCGTATACGTAAACATGGGTACAGATGTGGACGCTGAAAGCGTAGACGTAGACGACTTTGTTGTTTCATATGATTACTCTTATGTTGATTATGAACATAATCAAGAAAAAAAGATCGGAACAACTGAAAGAGTGATCGAAAGCGTTGAGGTATACTACAACGTAATTAAGCTTAACCTTTACACAGAGTATGGCGATGCTTATAAATATACTCAGCTTTTAGATACAACACAGAAGTTTGAGTATGTTGGAGAAGTAACTCGCGGTGGCGAGGTTGTACCAAGCAACGCTATTCTTACATATGAGGGCGTTGACAGTCCTGCAATTGACGCTTTCTTAGAGCGTGAAACAGATAACATTGAGTACAGACTCTATGTTCCAAAGAATTTAAACGGCAAGAATCCACTTATTGTTTGGCTTCACGGTGCAGGAGAAACAGGTTCTGATAACAGAGCACAGATCGCCGGAAACCTTGTAACCAACTTTGCAAGTGCTGATTCTCAGGAAATTCTTGACAATGCATTTGTTCTTGCACCTCAGTATGATCAGGCTCGCGGTGCATATGGAACCTGGGGACATAATCCTGAATGGATAATGGAAGCAATCGAAAAGACACTTGCTGAATATGACATAGATGAGAAAAGAATCTATGTGGGCGGATGCTCAATGGGAGGTCTTGGAACAGTAAATATGCTTAAAGCATATCCAACCTTCTTTGCAGCAGCATTCCCAATCTGCCCGGCTGGAGAACTTACCGCAGAAGATTGCGCTAAGATCGCAGCACCTGCAGCTGAAGGAAAGAAGACTACAGCTATTTACTTCATTCATTGTATTGAAGACAATACCTGTAATCCAAACGCTACATTCCATTCATATAACAACCTTGTAGATGCATATAAGGCACTTGGTATAAGAGATAGAAAGATCCCTGCATATACAGCACTTTTCTCACAGGTTGATTTTGATGGATGTCCTGATGGAATTCAGTCATATCTTAGCCATTGGAGCTGGGTATATGCTGAGAATAACTTTGATGCTCTTGGTGATGATTACGACGGCGTAAACTTTATTTCAAGTGACGTTGCTCGTGATTGGACATCTGAGGGCGGCAGCTATACTTACTGCGTAAGCGGCGGAAGTGTAGTTCTTAAAGATGCTGTTACAACCACTTATCTTGATGGTGAATTATTTACAGGTAACTGGTGGGATCTTTGGGGAGTAGATGAATCTAGAATTAGTTATGTAACAAACGAATATGAGCTCACAGCTAAATCTGTTCGTCCAAACGAGATCCGCGACAACTACGTAGATTTCTTTACATGGCTTGCAGATCAGACTCTTGAAACTCAGGTTCCTGAGGAAAGAGAGTTCTCACTCGTTTCAAAGAACTTTGACTGGGGCGAGGCAGTAACTCAGATCATTGTTGACCTTGGCGCAACTGTAGATGAATCAAGCGTTGATAAAGATGATTTCTACTATAACGGAAAAACGATTACAAACGTTACAGTAGACGGAAGCAAGGTTTTCCTTGATCTTGATCCTGTTATCTTTAATGATACACTCGATGAGGCAGGTTTTGTAACTGCTACAGCAATTGCTGTATTTGAGCTTGACGATCATGTTTCAGTAAACGGAGGACAGGAAGTTCCTGCAACTCACTTTACATTTGCAGGAATCAGCAATCCTGAGATTGATAAGTTCCTCGAACTTGAAACAGAAAACATCGAGTACAGACTCTATGTTCCTGAAAATAGAGATGAGAAGAAACCTCTTCTTGTATGGCTTCACGGAGCCGGCGAAACAGGAAGCAACAACAGAGCTCAGATTGCAGGAAATCCTGTAGTTAATTTTGCAGGAGCCGAAGAGCTTGATGATGCATTTGTTCTTGCGCCTCAGTATGATTCAAATAGAGGCTGGGGTGGCTTCGGACATAACCCTGAATGGGTAATGGAAGCTATTGAAAAAACTATCGCAGATTACAATATCGATACAGATAGAATTTATGTAGGCGGATGCTCAATGGGAGGTCTTGGAACAGTAAATATGCTTAAAGCATATCCAACATTCTTTGCAGCAGCATTCCCAATCTGCCCTGCAGGAGAGCTTACAGCAGAAGACTGCGCTAAGATCGCAGCACCTGCAGCAGCAGGAAAGAAGACTACAGCAATTTATCTTATCCATTGTATCGAGGATAACACATGTAATCCAAATGCTACCTTCCATACATACAGCAATCTTGTAGAAGCATACAAGGCACTTGGTGTTAAGGAAGAAGATATCCCTGCTTATACAGCTCTCTTCTCTATGGTAGACTTTGACGGATGCCTTGAAGGAATTCAGTCATACCTTAGCCACTGGAGCTGGGTATATGCTGAAAACAACTTTGACGCTCTTGGCGATGACTACGACGGAGTAAACTTCATCTCAAGTGATGTGGATCTTGACTGGACATCTGAGGGTGGCGATTATCAGTATTGCGTAAAAGATGGAAACGTAGTATTAAAAGATATTTCTACCATCACTTATGTAGACGGAGAAGAATTCACAGGCCAGTGGTGGGAACTTTGGTTTATAGAAGATTCAAGAAAGACCTATAAAACAAGCGAAGCTGATTTATTAGCTAAATCCATTCGTCCATCTGAAATCGGTAAGGGCTATGCAAACTTCTTTACATGGCTCGCAGATCAGAGCCTTACAGATGTAAGAGACTTTGAGCTTAACGCAACAAACTTTGATTGGGGCGAGGCTATAACAAGCGTTGTCATCGATCTTAAGGTTCCTGTTGATGCTGAGAGCCTTGACACAGAAGATTTCGTATACGAAGGCGATTACAAGTACACCGATTATAACGATGGTCAGAAGGTTAAGGTTGGTCACGTAGTAAGAAGCGTTGAAAGCGTAGAAGTAAACGGTTCTAAAGTTGTTCTTAACCTTGTAACAAGTGCTATGAGTGATGAGGTTAAGTATACAGAAGTTTCACTTGATTCTGCTAAGTTAACTCTTGCAGGCGAGGTTACATTAAACGGTGGCATTAGCCTTGCTGATTGCACATTTGCAGTTACAGGTGCTAAGAACCCTGAGATTGATGCTTTCCTTGAGAAGAAAACAGATCATATCACTTACAGACTCTATGTTCCAAAGAAACTTACAGGAAAGAATCCTCTTCTTGTATGGCTTCACGGAGCAGGAGAATCAGGTACAGATAACAGAGCACAGATAGCAGGAAACCCTGTAGTTAACTTTGCTAACGCAGAGAATCAGGCTGTTCTTGATAATGCATTTGTACTTGCTCCTCAGGCTAATAATATAAACAGCTGGGGACATGATCCAAAATATGTTATGGAGGCTATTCAGGAAACCATCAACAATTATGATATCGATATTGATAGAATCTATGTTGGTGGCTGCTCCATGGGTGGCCTTGGAACAGTAAATATGCTTAAGGCATATCCTAAGTTCTTTGCAGCAGCATTCCCAATCTGCCCTGCAGGAGAGCTTACTCCTGAAGATTGTGCAAAGATTGCAGCTCCTGCAGCATATGGAAAGAAGACAACAGCTATTTACCTTATCCATTGTATCGAGGATAACACATGTAATCCGAACGCTACATTCCACACATACAAAAACCTTGTAGATGCATATAAGGCTCTTGGTATTGATGAGGCTGATATCCCTGCTTATACAGCTCTTTTCTCACAGGTTGACTTTGATGGATGTCCTGATGGATTCCAGTCATTCCTCAGCCACTGGAGCTGGATATATGTAGAAAATAACTTTGATGGTCTCGGAGAAGACTATGACGGAGCTAACTTCATTTCAAGTGATGTGGATCGTGAAGTCACCAAAGAGGGTGGAGATTACGAGTACTTCGTAGAAAACGGAATGGTAGTATTTAATGATATGAAGATCTTAAAGGCTTCATATGAAGGACAGGATGTTACAAATTATATTGCTTGGCTTTCATATATCATTCCAAATTACGACAAGTCTAAACTTGTTATAGAAGAAAAAGAGGACAATTTCCTTTATGCTAAATCCGTTCGCCCATCTGAGATTGGCAAGGGATATGCAAACTTTGTTGCATGGCTCGCAGACCAGACACGTGAGGATAAGAAGAATGATAATCAGGCACAGCCTGCTAATCCTTCAAATCCTTCAAACGGAGGCAGCAGCTACTATTACAATCCTGTAGCCGGCGGAAACACAGCAAATAGCGGCAATGACGGAAATACTCAGGAATTTGAACTTTCCGAAGAAGAAACTGCACAGGGTGCTGTAGCTACCAAGGAAGAAGTTCCTTTCGTAGTTAAGCTTACCGCAGGAAAGAGCACTATCAACCTTTCATGGGGAAGAGTCGAAGGAGCTGTTAAATACGTTGTTTACGGCGCCGATCAGGGAGGCTCATATAAGAAACTCGGTACAACTTCAGCTACATTCTTTACCGAAAAGAATGTTAAGGCAGGTCTTCGCAAGTATGTTGTAACAGCATTTGATGCAAAGGGTAACAGACTTGAAAAGAGCGAAAAGACTGTCGGTTGTACCACAAAGACCAAAGGCTACACAAATGTAAGCAAGATCACTCTTGCAAAGAAGGCTGTTTCTCTTAAAGAAGGCAAGACCTTTACTATCAAGGCAACCCATACGGTTGAAGATGATGCAAAGAAGGCGCTTAACTCAAAGAGCAACAAGGCGCTTCGTTACTACAGTACTGACAGCAGCGTTGCAACAGTTTCTGCAAACGGCAAAGTAACAGCCGTAAGCGAAGGAACATGTCAGATTTATGTTGTGGCTCTTGACGGTAAAACGGCAGTAGTTAACGTTACTGTTAAATAATTTTAGCTGATAACAACCAATTCATAAGTTTTCCAAGGGAAAAGAGGCCTGTTTACAGGGCCTCTTTTTCTTAGTTGTATCTTTTTTTATGTAAATGTGAATCCTGAAAAACCTTGCATACTCAAATTTGGGAAACAGGGGGACAAATAATGAGCCTTTAATAAAGCCCTGGCGGGTGCAATAATAATCCCCGAAGGAACACTTCGAAAAAAAGATTTTAGAAAAGGAGAAAGAAAATGAAAAAAGCAGTAAAAAGAGTTTTTGCGGGACTGATTGCTTTAGCACTTGTGCTTGGCAGCTGTCCGTTTTCCGGCAGCGCACTTGCAGCCGGAAGCAAGAAGGTAAAAGGAACCTTCAAGATGGGTACTTCATGTTACGATTGGGGCGAGGCTATAACAAGCGTTGTAGTTGACCTTAAGAGCGAAGTTGATGCTAAGAGTGTCAGCACAAAGGATTTTAAGTTTACAAACGATTATTCCTATTTTGATTATGGCGTATATGCAAACGTTGAGGGAACCGTTGAAAGAGAAGTTGAAAGCGTCAGCGTAAGCGGAAGTAAAGTAACACTTAACCTTAAGACAGTAAACAACAGTCAGTTCCTTCTTACAGAGATGGCAGAAAAAACCGCAAAGGTTGAGCTTGTCAGCAAGGTAACAACAGGCGGAACTGCATTTGATAAGAAGTCGACATTTACATTTAAGGGTACTACAAATGAAATAGTAGATGAATTCCTTGATCTTGAAACAGAAAACCTTACATACAGACTTTTTGTTCCTAAGAAACTTACAGGAAAGAATCCTCTTTTTGTTTGGATCCACGGAGCAGGTGAGTCAGGAAACAACAACAGAGCACAGATCGTTGGCAATATGGTAACCAACTGGGCTAAGGATGATGCACAGGCTATCCTTGATAACGCATTTATCCTTGCTCCTCAGTATGACGGAGACAGAGCCGCAGCAGGTTCATGGGGCCACAATCCTGCATGGATCATGGAAGCTATCCAGAAGACTCTTCGCGAGTATGATATTGACGAGAACAGGATCTACGTAGGCGGATGCTCAATGGGCGGTGCCGGTACAGTAAACATGCTTAAGAATTATCCTAACTTCTTTGCAGCAGCATTCCCTATCTGTGCGGCAGGTGAGCTTACAGATGAGGATTGCGCAAAGATCGCAGCTCCTGCAGCAAAGGGTAAAAAGACAACAGCAATCTATCTTATCCATTGCATCGAGGATAACACATGTAATCCAAACGCAACATTCCATATGTACAGCAGACTTATGAATGCATACAAGGCATTAGGCGTTAAAGAGTCAAAGGCTCCTGTATATGCAGCACTTTTCTCAGAGTGTGATTATGACGGACTTATGGACGGACTTCAGCCATATATGAGCCATTTTAGCTGGGTATACCCACAGCACAATTTCGATGGTCTTGGCGATGATTACGACGGAAAGAACTTTATCTCAAGCAACGAAAAGAGAGACTGGTATGTAAAGAGAGACGGCGAGTCATACGACTGGTGCGTAGAAGACGGCGTTGTTAAGTTTAAAGATATCGTTGTTACAAAGGCTACATATGACGGCGAAGACGTAACAGACAATTACGGATGGCTTCCATATCAGCTTCCTGATTACGATGAGAGCAAACTTGTAAAAGAGACAAAGGAAGAGATCCTTACTGCTAAGACAGTAAGACCTTCTGAGATCGGAAAGGGCTATGCAAATTTCCTTACATGGATCGCGGCTCAGAGCCTTGAAAAGACATTTAAGGTAAGCGCAAAGGCTACAGCAGGTTCTCACAAGCTTACATGGAGCGAAGTAAACGGAGCAAAGAAATATGTTGTATTTGGCGGTAAAGAGGGCAGTGCTCTCGTTAAACTTGGTACAGTTTCATCTGCTAAGTTTACAAACAAGAAAGTAAGCGGAGCTTACGAGTACGTTGTATATGCTTACGCAAAGAACGCAAACGGTAAATGGGAGCGTATCGGAAAAAGCGCAAAAGTAGCAGTAAAATAAAAAGGGATTAATTGAAATATATTAAAAGGGCTGTCGCTTAAAATAGCGGCAGCCCTTTTTGAGGAATTGAAAATAAAGATGAATTATTTGCCCATATTAGCAGGTTTAAGAACTACAGGTACTGCATATTTCTTAACACGCTCGTCATTTATAACGCCGCTGTAGTTAAGACCATAAGCAAAATCATATTTGTGGCCTACTGAATCGGTGTAGCACTCCATATCACGAGGAGTATCTTCAGCCTGACGCTCTACATCATCCATATCCTTTGGCATCTGCATAGGAAGAAGTCCGCTTGGCTCATCAACGCCTGCGATGATCCTTGCAAGAGCCTCAGAAGAGGTATTTGCACCGCCGTAGATAGAAGCGCCGCAGAATGTAGTTACGATAGCATCTACATCCTTCTCGAACTCATAAAAGCACATTGGAGCGCCTGTAAACATAGCTACTACGGAAGGAACGTTAAGTTTCTTTGCAAGAGCAGCCATCTCAAGGATCTGATCGAGAGTCTGAGTATTTGTAGTAACTGCGGTATGTCCAAAGTAGCTTCTGTTTTCTTTGCCGCCGTCAGGAAGCTTGTTACCTGCGATGGAAACCTTACGTACATAAGGACCGTCTGCAGTGTAAGGACGGTACTGACGTGTAATAGGGATCCACTCCTTGTCTTCATTTCTTCCGTCCTGCGGGAAGGAGTTACCCGGCTCTTTGGCAGGGATAAGGATCATATCGATACCTTTAAGTTCGTCTGCTGTAAGTCTTGTAATGTTTGCTCCATCTACTTTATCTGTAACCACGTCAAAGTATTTTTCGCATGTCTCAAGGCTTATTGGGTATGATACCTTAGCCTCGACTGTCTGAAGGCCCCATACGTGGTTAAATGCCTTGTGTTCTTCTTCAAAAAGAGCAGGAACATAAACTTTCATACGCTTTGTGCTCTTCTTGATGGCATTATTTTCATTTTTAAGCATAACAACTGCCTTAACCTGTGCGGCAAGAGCAGCAGCCTGCTTATCTTCGCTGTTAACATCTGCAAGAGCAGCAGCTTCATCAAGATATGGATCTTCGAAAAGACCTGTAAGGAAGTATCCAAGGAGAAGACGCTGAGCTGAAACAGCAAATGCCTCGTCCATAACTTCTTTTCCAACCTTCTCGCAGCCAAACTTGTAAGCATCCATAAGAACCTGAGGGTTAGAACATCCGCCCATCTGGTCAACGCCGGCCATAATGGCAAGGAAAGCTCTCTCGCCAGGAGTTACGCTCTTGTCTTCGATGTGCTCGCCCCAGCCGTTGCAGCGATCGCCTTCGTTAAGTACCATCCAGTCGGTACAAACAACGCCCTTGAATCCGTAGCGCTCACGAAGGAGTTTCTTTATCTTGTACTCTGAATAACTTGAACCCACAACCTCGCCAAGAGAACCGTCTTCGCTGTAAGAAGCGGTATATGAGCTCATGATGGCAGCAGCAGTGCCGGTCTTGCCATCAAGACTGAAAGCACCATCTACAAACGGGATCATGAGGGCTTCGAAGTTGTTATTTGGATATACTGCGTATTTACCGCCTTCAAGGTGACCTTCACGGCCGCCCTCGCTGGCACCTTCACCTGTCCAGTGCTTAGCCATGGCTGTAAGGGAATCTTTGCCCCAGCCAAGGTCTTCGCCGTTAGGACCGTAAGTACTCTGAAGACCGTCGCAGAATGCTCTTACCATATCTCTTGAAAGAGCAGGGTCTTCACCGAAAGTACCGCTGTTTCTAAACCACCTAGGGTCAGAAGAAATATCTACCTGAGGAGCAAGGAAGCAGGCAACACCGATGTCGCGAAGCTCGCGGCTCTGGCATTTTGCAGATTCTTTTGCAAGCTCAGGATCAAATGTGGCAGCAAGGCCAAGGTTGCCCGGCCAGTCTGCAACGCCCTGTCCGTTACGAGGGTCTGAAGCAAAGTAGCAAGGGATACCAAAGTCTTTTGCCTCAACATAACGCTGCATAGCGTTTGACCATGCAATCTGCACATCGTCGCCTATACCGCCCATACCGCAGGAGTTAAGTACGCTACGAAGGTGTTTGTCAAGGAAAGCCTTCTGCTCGTCGTTAACGTCTTTATCAATCTTAAACTGGTGAGCAGAAAAGCACATAAGGCCTGCAACCTGCTCTACAGAAAGTCTTCTTGCAAGATCGTCTGCACGCTCTTCAGCAGGAAGTCTCCAGTCTTCATAAGGGAGAAGCTTGCCTGTCTTTGCAAGATCTTTAAATGCAAATCCGTCCTGTTCGATGATCTTTACACCGGACTCGGGACAGTAAGTAAGAGTTTTTCCGCCTTCATTTTCAACTACGTTAAAGTTATACGCGGTCTTTTTCTCTTTCCACATATTGAAATTCCTCCAATCTTTTATCCTTAATTAAACACGTGTAGGACACGTGTACCACAAACTTTATTTTATCGCAGTTTTATCTAAATGTCAAGGTGTTTGCGATGCCGCAAATGTGCCAAAATACTGAATAAACGACGGCTTTTTATATACTTCTTATGCCTTGACAAAGGTCTTTTACCAAACTATAATTTCCCTGGTAAATAAAATAAATCAATATATATTTAAAGGCGGATCATTTCATGAAATCGATCAGAGAATTATATAAAATCGGAAAAGGCCCTTCAAGCTCCCATACCATGGGGCCTGAAAGAGCGGCAGCTTATTTTAAGGGTCTTACGGAAGATGCAGACAGTTATAAGGCGGTTCTTTATAAATCCCTTGCAAAGACCGGAAAAGGACACGGTACCGACAGAGTTATCACAGAAACCCTTGCTCCTGTACCTTGTGAGATCGTTTTTAGCGAATCGGTCCCTGAGGATGTAAAGCACCCTAATACTCTTGACCTTTTTGCATATAAAGACGGAAAAGAGATAAAGCAGATAAGAGTGGAGAGCATCGGCGGCGGCAATGTCCGCATTGACGGCGAGAGGATGTTTTCGGAAAAGAGCGTATATCCTGAAAATTCTTTTGCAGAGATAAACCAGTTCTGCAAGTGGAGACACCTTTCTCTTCCGGAGTACGTTGAGATGAACGAAGGCGAGGAGATATGGGACTTCCTTAAGAAGATATGGGACGTTATGCAAAAGTCAATTAAAGAGGGGCTTGATGCAAGCGGAGTACTTCCCGGCGGCCTTCAAGTAGAAAGAAAGGCTCGTATTCTTTTTAAATCGATCCTTGAAGAAGACGACCCTGAGACAAAGGAGCTTAAAAAGGTTTGCGCCTACGCATTTGCGGTAGCAGAGCAGAATGCAGATAACGGCACCATAGTTACCGCACCTACCTGCGGAGCCTGCGGTGTGCTTCCCGCTACTCTTTATTATATGAAAGAAAAGTGCGGATTTACTGACGAAAAGATCTTAAGAGCCCTTGGAGTGGCAGGCCTTTTTGGTAATCTTGTAAGAAGAAATGCTTCCATATCAGGCGCCGAATGCGGCTGTCAGGCAGAGATCGGAACCGCTACTTCTATGGCGGCAGCAGCAGTTGCATGTCTTCTTGATTATTCCGTAGAAGAGTGTGAGTATGCGGCAGAGATCGCCATGGAACATTCTCTTGGCCTTACCTGCGACCCTATCTGCGGCCTTGTGCAGATACCTTGTATAGAGCGTAATGCGGTAGCTGCTACCCGTGCCATGGACGCGGCAAAGCTTTCGCATATCCTTGTGGGTTCAAGAAATATTTCCTTTGATATGGTGGTAAAGACCATGTACGAGACCGGTATCAACATGAACAACGAATATAAAGAGACCGCAGAAGGCGGACTTGCAAAGTATTATTCAAGACACGGAAAGTAAAGTTTTGAGTTATTTGTGCCTAAATGCGGAAGTTTCCCGCGGGTGCGTGTAACCGCACTTGAAAATGCGGCAAAATTCGGTTATAATACAGCAAGTATTGATATAGAAAACGTTTTTATAAAATGGAGGTTATAGATAATGGCAGATTGGAAAAATCTCGACAGATTAAGTGCATTTGATGCTCTTAAAGCAGTTAATAGGACAGATCTTGTAAAAGATATGTCAGGAGAGAGCGGTGTAAACAGGGTTAAAAAGTACAACGTAAAGATGGCAGCAGGTCTTACATATAACTATGCTGCAAAACAGGTTAACGATGAGATCCTTGAAAAGCTTGTAGCTCTTGCAAAAGAGGCTCAGCTTTCAGAAAAGTTTAAGGCTCTTTACAACGGCGAAGTAATAAACACCGGTGAGAAGAGAATGGTTCTTCACCAGCTTACAAGAGGTCAGCTTGGAGATAACGTTACAGCTGACGGCGGCGACAAGAGAGAATTTTATGTAGCTCAGCAGAAGAAGATCGCTGACTTTGCAAACAAGGTACATAACGGCGAGATCACAAACGCTGCAGGAGAGAAGTTCACTACAGTAGTTCAGATCGGTATCGGCGGTTCAGACCTTGGCCCTAGAGCTATGTATCTTGCTCTTGAAAACTGGGCTAAGAAGAACGGTACATTTAAGATGGATGCCAAATTCATCTCCAACGTAGATCCTGATGATGCAGCAGCAGTTCTTGCAGGTACAGATCTTGCACATGCTATTTTTATCCTTGTATCTAAGTCAGGTACAACACTTGAGACACTTACCAATGAGGCATTTGTTAAAGATGCCCTTAAGAAGGCAGGCCTTGACGCAAGCAAGCATATGATCGCAGTTACTTCAGAGACAAGTCCTCTTGCAAGCAGCAGTGATTACCTTGCAGCTTTCTTTATGGATGATTATATCGGCGGACGTTATTCTTCAACATCTGCTGTAGGCGGAGCTATTCTTTCACTTGCCTTCGGACCAAAGGTATTTGCTGATTTCCTTGACGGTGCAGCGCAGGAAGATAAGCTTTCTGCAAATGAAGACGTTCTTTCAAACCCTGAGATGCTTGATGCTCTTATCGGTGTTTATGAGCGTAACGTACTCGGATATCCTGCTACAGCCATTCTTCCTTACTCACAGGCACTTAGCAGATTCCCTGCACACCTTCAGCAGCTTGATATGGAATCAAACGGCAAGTCTGTAAACAGATTCGGCGAAGACATTAATTACGTAACAGGTCCTGTTATCTTTGGTGAACCGGGTACAAACGGACAGCATTCCTTCTATCAGCTCCTTCACCAGGGTACAGACATCGTTCCTCTTCAGTTTGTTGGATTTAAGGCAAGCCAGATCGGAACAGATGTTGAGATAAAGGGCAGCACAAGCCAGGCTAAGCTTTGCGCAAACGTTGCTGCACAGATCATCGCATTTGCATGCGGCAAGAAGGATGAGAATCCTAACAAGAGCTTTGCCGGCGGCAGACCTTCAAGCATCATCATCGGTGAGAAGCTTGATCCTAAGGCTCTTGGTGCTCTTCTTGCACACTTTGAAAATAAGGTTATGTTCCAGGGCTTCCTTTGGAATATCAACAGTTTCGATCAGGAAGGCGTACAGCTTGGAAAGAAGCTTGCTACAGCAGTTCTTGCACACGAAACAGAGGGAGCTCTTAAAGAGTTTTCAGAGATCTTTAACATTTAATTCTTTGAAATATGGGCTGCCTTCTTATTAGGCAGCCTTTTTTATATGAACAAGTAGCGGAGCGGATTGCGAATATCACTGAGGGAGACTTATGGAAAAGCTTGTAGTAATAGCAGGTACAAATGCATCGGGAAAAAGCGGACTTGGAATAGAGCTTGCAAAAAGATTTGACGCAGAGATCGTCTCGGCTGATTCAAGGCAGGTATTTGAAGGTCTTGATCTTGGCTCTGGGAAAGTAACAAAAGAAGAGATGCAGGGAGTGCCGCATTTTATGATAGATGTGGCAAAGCCAAATGATTTCTTCTCTTTAAAGGACTTTCAAAAGGGCGCCTACGATGCCATAGATGATATAACAGGACGCGGCAAAAAGGCTTTCCTTGTAGGAGGAACAGGCCTTTATGTAAACAGCGTTGTAGACGGATATAATCTTCCAGCTGCAGAGCCTGATAAAGAAATCCGCGCTAAAGTAGAGGCTATGAGTTTACCTGAGCTTCTTGCCGTAATGAAAGAAAAGAACCCTGATATGCTTGAAAGGGTAGATGTAAATAACAAAAGGCGCGTGGAACGCGCCGTAGAAAAGATCTACGCAGGAGCCTTAAATGAAAACCCAAGCAAGCCGCGTTATGAAACCCTTGTAATAGGTGTAACCTGGCCTCGTGAAGTGCTTTACGAGCGCATAAGGGAGCGCCTTGACAGAAGACTTTCCGAGGGCATGATAAAAGAAGTGGAAGACCTTCGTGCAGCAGGCGCCACAGACGAATTCTTATACAAGCTCGGCCTTGAGTATCGCTATATCTTAATGTACCTTCGGGGCGAGTTTGAAAGCTTTGATGCCTTCTACAACAAACTCTTTATGGAAATCCGTCACCTTGCAAAAGAGCAGATGACCTGGTTTCGTAAGCGCACCGACATCCACTGGATCGACATGGCAGCAGAACCTGCGGGCGAAGCGGAAGCGCTTATTAAAGAGTTTTATAATGACTGATAAAAGGAAGACAGATGCATTTTGGCATCTGTCTTTTTATCTTGACTTTTTCTATGTTACAATGTAAGATATCTTTCGCGAGAATGTCTGTTTTATATCTTTTCAATATTTCTGAAACCGTCTTTTGTTCTAAGAGGTTCCAAAATACATTGAAAAAACAAGAAAATATGTTATTATTATGGAAAGGCGTAATATGGCTGAAAAAGATATTACAGAAAAACTGCTTGAAGACTATAACGACATTTTTTCCGATATAGTTAATGTTTTAGTCCTTGATGGAAAGGATTCTATCAAGGAGAATGAACTTGTTGCGACAAAGGTCAGATCGCAGTTTAAGGCTGAAAAGGGTAAGATGCACGAAATGGAACGTGACGTTGCTAAGATATGGGTCAGAGAAAACGTGCAGATTGCTCTTGTTGGACTTGAAAACCAAACAGGTCCAGATAAGTATTTCCCGCTTCGTGCACTAGCGTATGACGGTGTGTCATACAGGTCACAGCTTATAGAAAGGGACGAAGCAAAACGAAAAAGGAAGAAATTGCCTAACATATTCCCGGTAATGACAATAGTGCTTTATTTTGGCGCTGACCACTGGAACTATCCCAAACAGTTAAAAGAGGTTATTGACATTCCGGATGCACTTGATGAATATGTTAATGACTACAGGATCAATGTATTTGAGATTTCTTGGCTTGATGATGAAACAGTAAACAAGTTTAAGAGTGATTTTGGCGTAGTAGCAAGATTCTTTGTTGAAAAACGTAAAGATCCGGAGTACGTGCCGGATGATGTAACAGTAATCGAGCATGTGGACGCAGTTTTAAAATTCTTGTCAGCAATGACAGGAGACAGAAGATACGAAGAGGTTGAAGTGGAAGGAGCTGATAGTATGTGTGAAGTGGCAGAAAGACTGCATAACCAGGGCTTTAAAGAAGGAGTAGAAGCTGGAGCGGAGCTTTTTGGCCGCTTGGCGGTCATTCTTTCCGAGGCCGGTAGAACTGAGGAAATAGCAGAAGCCTCAAAGAATAAGGAAAAACGTGAGCAGCTATACAAAGAGTTCGGGCTGAAATAATAGTAAGATTAAAGATGCATCAGGAGCCGCGACCAGTGTTTTCTATCATGATTTTTGAATTTTTTTGCGCAACTGCCCTGTGCGTATCGTAACGTATAACGAAGGCAGTGCGAATCGCAGGAGATAGAATAAGGAGCGCGAAGCAGGCTGAATATTTCAGCCTGCTAGTGAAAAGAGCTGCGACCGGACAAATCCAAAGGATTTGTCCGGTCGCAGCTCTTGTAACATAAAGGCGGTTTATCCACCTTAGCGCTCCGTAAAAAAGCTCGGGCCTTCATTTACGCCGAGTCCCGTGGTAACGCCCGCGGGACGAGAAGGGTTAACTTGCGGGCAAAAAAAATCAAAAATCAGGAAGAAAACACGCCAGGCAGGCTCCGTCACTCGAACAACCCCCTGGCTATTTCGCGTATTCAGAGTAGCTGACGCCGGCGTATTTTTTGAAGCATTTGCCAAAGTAGTTAGGGTCTGGGATGCCGACTTCCTCAGCGGCTTTATACATCTTTACGTTCTTTGCGGCAAGCTCTATGGCCTTTTTCATGCGGCAGTCGGTAAGGTATTCCACAAAGTTTTTGCCGGTCTCGCCTTTAAACTTGCGGCTAAGGTAGCTGCTGGAAAAACCAAAGTGCTGGGCAGTGGCCGTAAGATTAAGCTGCGGATCTTTGTAGTTTTCCTCGATATATTTTATGATCTGGTCTGAGGCGGTGCCTTCTTCGAAAAGATCCTCATCATTTTCGCCTTCAGCTAATACGCCAGTTTCTGCTTTCTTTTCATCAAGCCTTTCCTTTACTCTTCGTAAAGTTTCCATAACTTCTTCCTTTACGATAGGTTTAAGCATATACTCAAAAACCGGCAGACTTACGCATTTTCTTGCGTATTCAAAATCGTCAAAAGCGGTCATAATGATGATGCAAAGATCCGGATATCTTTTGGTGGCCATTTCCGTAAACTCTATTCCGTTCATAAAAGGCATGGAAATATCCACAAAAGCTATATCGGGCCGCATATCGTCAATTACGTTTATGGCTTCTATACCGCTTGAGGCTTCCCCTACAACTTCCATATCAAGTGATGCCCAGTCAATAACCCCAAGCATCAGCTTTCTTGCAGATCTTTCATCGTCGATCAGCATTACCCTGTACATATTTTCCTCCTGTAAATTATGTTATACTCTGTTGTCGTTTTTATTAATGATAAGTTCTATCTCGGTAAATTCTCCGACTTCACTTCGTATCTTGACCACATCATCGCGCCCGCAGTAGTAGCGGATCCTTTCGATTGTACCCGGAAGACCGAAACTTTCAGGTAAAATAGGTCCTTCAACCTGAGCTCCTTTAAGAAGGGCATTTGAAATCTGTTCATCTGTCATGCCAACGCCCGTGTCTCGTATAACTATGTGAAGATCCTCATCTTTAAAGAAGCTGCTTATCTTTATTACACCCGGCTCGCCCTTAAGACGTATGCCATGGTAGATACTGTTTTCAACGAGGGGCTGTAATATAAGCTTTGGTATCTTAAAATCAAGAGTTTCTTCTGCTATATCGTATTCATCTTCAAGTATGTCGCCATAGCGAAGCTTTTGGAGAGAAAGATAGTCTTTGATTATCATGACTTCCAGTCTTAAAGGGATCTCTCTGTCGCCTTTACTAAGGAAGTTTCTGTAAAAGCGGCCAAGAGTCTCAACCGCGTGGCTCACATTTTCGGCGTGTTCCTCTAAGGCAAGGTAGCTTATTGTCTCAAGGGAGTTGTAGAGAAAATGCGGTTTTATCTGCTCTTGCAGAACTCGCATCTCTGCCTTTTGAACAAGCTTTTCCTGCTCTAGGAGGTTTTCAAAAAGAGAATTGATCCTTGTTGCCATACTGTTGTAAGAATCTTTCAGTACGGCAATCTCGCCGTCAGGTATATCAACGTCAATTTCCGTAAGCTTACCTTCTTCACGGTTTTTTTCAAGAGCTTCTGTCAGCATAAATACAGGCGTTGCAATATTTTTTGTAACAAAAGCACCTGTTATTATGGCGGCTATAAGGTAGACCAGCATGACTATAAGCAGTACATAAACGGTCTCGTACATAAAAAAGCCGTTGCCAAGGTGAGTGGAGTTTATTATAACGATCGGCATATCTGGAACCTTGCAGGCTGAGATAAGCCTTCGGTTGTTAAGAGCGCCCACCTCATTGTAAACAGTGAGGTCTTCGCCTGTAACATAGTTGTGATATTTCTCCGGATTTAAATAATCTTCCTTATCTATCTCTTTTAAAATGTTTTCATTTCCTGAAAGAAAGGTTCCGTCGCAGCCCACTATAACAGCGTTGTCTGCATTAAGGTTAAAAAGCTTTTGCTTTAGTACATCGCAGGAGATGTTCATAAGCATGATACCAAGCTTTTTCTGGGTGCTGATATCGTATATGGTTCGCCCGATGGTAACAATTGGCTCTCCGCTTGTCTTAAACAGGGCGTTGTCTCCGTTAACGGAAATAACTGTGCCGCCCTTTTTGCTTAAAATGTTGTATTCCCATTCTTCGGATTTAATGCGGTCGTAGTTAAACATGTAGGAACCGCGGTTGGTGGCAAGGTAGTTGCCATCGTTTCTAAAGAAGAAGACAGAATCCACCATAGTGGTAACATTAAGGATGGCAAGTACGGAGTAGCGGGAGTTGTTTATAAGGCCCGCATCTATTTCTTCATCGTCCGCCTTAAGATATTTAACAAGACCTTCATCTACCATAATAAGACGGGAAAGTTCTTTATATCTTGTAACATCTGAGCATATGCCGTCAGAAAGACCTCGCAGCGTATTTGAAGACTCCCTCATGGCGTTTTCCTGCCGTTCTTTTCTGATTATATAAAAGAGCGAGCAAACAAAGGTGGCAACAAATAGCACGATCATGCATATAAAGACGATACGAAGCTTTTTTGCAAGAGAATTGCTTTCAAAGGTTATATTCTGTTTCTTTTCTTTGTATCGTTTTACCCCATTCACAAGTTTTACCCCGTTGCTTAGTACTTTAATATTCATTATTCGTTAATCCTCATTGTATCACATTCACGACTTGTAAACAATAAATTATAGTGCAAAAGCTCTCCCCTAAGGCAAGTTTTTACCTATAGGGGAGAGCTTTTTCGGAGAAAAATTTTAAGAAAAAAATATAGCTATGAAGAAAATCGTCAACCTTTAACTGCACCAACCATAAAACTTTCCTGGATCCTGCTGCTCATAAAGATGTAAGCGATGAGCATCGGGAAGGTGGCAAGTGCAAGTCCTGCACCTACAAGTCCCCAGTCTGTGATGTTGCTTCCCTTAAGGTTGGCAACGAAAACCGGGAGAGTGTAGTGAGCCTCATTTGCAAAAACGCTGGCGAACATAAACTCATTCCAGCACTGAAGGAATGTGTAAATTCCCATGGTGGCGAGTGCAGGCTTCATAAGAGGGGCAATTATGTGGAAAAATGTGCCCCACAGGCCGCATCCGTCGATACAGGCCGATTCGTCAAGCTCCTTTGGTATATCATTCATAAAGCCGGTACAGACCATTATGGCCATACTTAGCGCAAATGCTGCATATGGAACGATAAGTGAAGTGTAGGAGCGAAGTATTCCCATTTTTGAAAACTGTGAGTAGATCGGATAAAGGGCTACATGCATAGGAATTGTGATACCAAGCATAAAGATTGAATTTAAAAGCTTGCTGCCCTTCCATACGATCCTTGTAATGGCATATGTTGCCATAAGTGCTGCAAGCATTGAAATAACAATGGTTGCCACAGCAACGAGGATACTGTTTGAAAAACATCTTTCAAGGCCGCCGTATGCAAAGAAATGGCGCATCGGTGGTTCACCGGTCTTTTTACCCATCTCGAAAACTCTGGTGTAGTTGCTCCACATCCATTCCTTAGGAAGGCCGGCTACGTTGTCGCCCATGATCTCGTGTGAGCTTTTGAGCGAGAAAGTAAACATATAGTACAAAGGAAAAAGATCGATAAGGAGCCAGAAGATAAGTCCTATGTAAATAATGACTTTTACGGCTTTATTCGTCTTTTTGACTTTGTAGATCTCAAGATTTACATCTGTCAGACTATTTTTTGCCATATGGATCCCTCTCCTTAAATAACCAGTTTATAGTAATTGCAAATGCGAAACACAGTATGATCATTATGACTGCGATGGCACTTGCGATACCGCCCGCATTGTTAAATGCGTACCGCACAAGCATAAGGCTTGGAACCTTGTAAGAGCAGTTGTATGCGTCTTTTGCAAAAACCTTTATAAGGTCGTAGGATTTAAGCGAGCCGGTGATGGCAAAAATAATGGAAACCTTTATGATCTGCTTTATTGAAGGTATTACAATGTAGCGGTTTACCTGTCCGTCTGTAGCGCCATCAAGCATTGCTGCCTCGCGAAGTTCAGGCGATACGCTTTTAACGCCCGCATACATAAGGAGCATGTGATAACCTACATACTGCCATATGGTAGGAATGAATACCGCCATAAGAGCAGTCTTTTTGTTTCCCAGAAGTCCTTCAGGGGGCAGTACCGATTCCCAGCCAAAGGCTTCAAAACTCTTAAAGATCAGTCCGTAAATAGGGTTATAGATCTTTTCCCACAACATACCGATAACTACCGCAGAGATAAGTACCGGCATAAAATATACTGAAAGGTAAAAACGTTCACCTTTGATTCCCTTACCAAGCATTAATGCTAGTCCCAGTGAAATAGGCAACTGAATAAATACTGAAAGACCCGCAAGAATGAGAGCATTCTTTAAGGCTGTTCCAAAATCGTATTCACTTGTAAAAAGATCCCTGTAGTTTTTTAAACCCACAAAATCTCCCGCATTTTCAAAGGTTTTGTACTGGAAGAGACTGTGGTGCACAGATGCTATGATCGGTGCGATGAGTATTCCAAAGAACAAGGCCAGAGCGGGAAGTAAAAAAAGGAAGATCGTGATTCCTTTGTTTTTTTTATGCATGTCATTTTCCTCCATGCAACTTTTCTGATTTTTTTTGAACTCTTAATATGCAAATTTCGGCCTTCCCTTAAGGTTTAACCTCTCTTAAGGAAAGGCCGGAAATGATCAATATCTAAAAATATTATCTGATAGCTTCTTTAAGTCCGCTGATAAAGCCTGCGCCGTCAACTTCGCCGCCGTAAACCTTAGCTACGAACTCAAGGTATTTATCCTTGTCGTCAGCGCTCATGGCTGTATCACCGAAAAGAACGTAAGCATCAGCTTTTCCGCAGATCTCAGCAACAGTCTGAGTAAGTTCGTTTACAGAACTTGTGTCACCGTAAGGTGTCCAAGCAGGAAGACCACAACCATCAAGATATCCGTAGTGGCAGATAAGTTTTCCAAGCTCAGCTGCGATCTCAGCTGCTTTTTCAGCGTTTGGTGAAGACTTAGCTACAGCAAGTGTATCTGAAGGACCACCGATAAGCTGACCAAGTTTAGCACTTGAAGAATTGATAACAGGGAACTCAGCAACCTTTACCTTAGGGAAGAAGTCTGCATTTGCTGCAAAGTCAGCACAGTTCCATGTACCGTTCATGTAGAAAGCGTATCTTCCGTCGATGAAGTTAGCTTTGATCTCATCGTTTGAAAGTGAAGCGCCTGCAGGATCGAAGTAGCCGTTGTTTACCATACCCTGGAATCTGTCAACAGCTGCAGCAACTTCTGCATTGTCCCATGTACTTCTTCCAAGGAAAATATCGTTAAGAGCGTCAGCACCGATACTCTTTTCAATAACTGACTCAAGGTACTCTGTAACGCACCATGTCTCGCCGCCTGCACATCCAAATGGGATGATTCCTGCAGCCTTAAGAGCGTCACAGCAAGCGATGAACTCATCATATGTTCCCGGGATCTCATCATATCCAACCTGCTTAAGAAGATCCATATTTGCAAAAAGACCAACGATGTTCATTGTGGTAGGAACGCCGTAGTGCTTTCCGTCATATGTTGTGTTACCAAGCATATTCTCAGGAAGCTCATTCTTATACTTTGCAAGTGTATCATCAAGGCAGTAAACCTTATCCTGATTTACGAAATCGCCAAGGAATGCACAAGCCCATGTAAAGAAGATATCAGGAAGCTCGTTAGCAGCTACAGCTGATTTGATCTTTGTCTTGTAGGTTTCATTCTCAATAGCTTCCCATGTGAACTCGATCTCAGGGTGATTAGCTTTTATGTCGGCAATCGCCTGCTCATAAGCATGACGGTTTGAATCTGACTCTGTAGCGATACACCACATTGTGATCTTTGTCTTTCCGTCTGAGCTGCCACCGTTTGAAGCGGCACCACCGTTTGAACCTGACTTACCGCATCCGGCAAGTGAAAGGACCATAACTACTGCAAGCAGCATGGCTAAATACTTCTTCATTTTGTTCTCCTCCTTAAAATGAATAGATTATAAAAAGTGTTTTGTGTAATAGTAAAAAGCACTTATTTTTTGTGCACTTTCACTATCCAAGAATGATTTTATTATACCAATTTGCATATGTGAACGGAATTTTTCAACCAAAAATAGGTAAGATTTTTACATTTTAGACAAAAAATAACCAAAAGAGACATGCTCTTTTGGTTATTTTTAAGTAATGCAGTAACTATATTATTAGATATTGAAATGATCAAGGTTGTTATTGATGGTCTCAACAGCTTCTGCAACCGAGCTTGCAGCGCCTGATACCTTATCACTTGAATCGGCAACATCTTTTGCTGCGATAGTTACAAGGTCTACAGCAGAAGCGATCTCTTCTGTAGAAGCAGACTGCTCTTCTGAGATAGAAGCCATGTTCATGGCTACATCATTAACCGTGCTCATCTGTGAAGCGATGCTGTTAAGAGTGCCTGTGGCATCTGAAAGCTCTGCGGTGATCTGCTGGAAAGTAGCTGCAGCAGAGTTAACATACTCGGCACTGTTGTTGATAAGTGTTGAGTTGGCTTCTGACTTTTCGGAAAGAAGTTTAACTCTTGATGACATATCGCGAATGATCTCACCGATCTGGCTTGTAGCCTGTGATGAGTTGCCCGCAAGTTCACCGATCTCTGCAGCAACAACTGCAAAGCCACGTCCTGCCTCACCTGCTCTTGCTGCCTCAATTGAAGCATTGAGAGAAAGGAGATTGGTCTGTGAAGAAATAGCATTGATCATATCAACGATATTGTTGATCTTGTTTGCTGCCTCATCAACGCTTGAAACAGCATCAGCCATTTCAGACATTGATTTAACGATATCATCCATACCTTCAGCGACTGTCATCATATCCTTCTGACCTATGCCGGCTTTTTCAACAAGGGCATTCATAGACTGCTCTATGTGCTGCTCGCCCTGGTTTACTTCTTCAATAGCCTGTGCAAGCCTTGTAGCACTTTCGGCAACCTCTGTTACGGCATCAGACATATTGGAGATATTGCCACGGATCTGCTCCATGGATGCTGACTGTTCTTTTGCTGCTGACTCAAGAGAATCTGCGGTTTCTTTTGATGTACGCGCTTCACTTCTAAGAAGCTCTGAGATCTCTTTGATCTCTCTTATGGTGCCTCTCATGCCGCCGATAAAATCGCCCATGGCAGAATTCATAAATGCGATCTCATCATCGCCCTTAGACTGTACTTCAACAGTGAAGTCGCCGCCTGCTATGTGCTCAATATTTTCTGTAAGATTTGCAACAGGCTTCTTTATCATACGTGAAAGAACATTCATCATAAGGATGACTACAACTGCAACAGCGATAACGGTAAATATGATAAGTGTTACAACAATACTTGTAACAGCGGCAAGAACCTCTGAAGTCTTAACGTAAATGATGACCTTCCAGTCGGTACCGCTTATGGTTGAACTTGTCATATAATACTTGGCGCCTGCATTTACTGTAGTAACAACACCGTCTTCCTGCTCAAGGATCGGAGCGATCTTTGAAAGGAAAGGATCGTCAGCGTGTTCTTCAAGTGTACTTCCGCAAACGCTGCCGTCTGCATATGAAAGGATAAGACCTTGGGAGGTAACCATCATAGCTTTACCTGTCTTGTAAAGACTTATGTTGTTAAGTGTTTCCTGAACTGAACCCATAAGGAAATCGGCATCAAAACATCCGACTCTTCCGTCTTTCATCTTGATCTTTCTTTGAACGGTAGCACAAAGAAGATTGGTTGCGGTATCAAAATACGGAACATCATAAAAATAGAACCAGCTGTTTGGATAATCCATAGCCTCAACATACCATGCCTTGCTTACGGCATCAAAGCCTTCTTCGATGCTTGGATCTGCAGGGTAGATAAAGGTTCCGTCTTCAAGAGCAAGATAACAACCTGTAGGGATAAGGTCGTATCTGCCTACGGTACCTTCAAGGTATGAACGGATGTCTTCTTTTGTGGCAAAACTGTTTTGCTCAATGGCATCAGCTACACCATTTAAATAGTAGAAGGTGGCATTAAGCTCTCTGTTAACGTAACCGGCATCAGAAGATACCTCGTTTGAAAGAGAGGAGTGGATAAGGTCATTTACCATACCGTATCCGAGACCGACTACGATCAACTCTGCGGCAACCATACTGACGATAAGTATAATTGCGATGATTACGGATAATCTGCGGCTGATTGATTTTACAGCCTTTCCGTTTGTTGAATTTTGTGCCATTTTTTACCTCCGTAAGATTATTGATAAAATTTTGTTAATAATAATATAAAAATAACGATTATTGATGCTAAATTCTATTATAATGCCTTTTTGCTAATGAGTCAATGAAATATGAAGAAAGTCAACTAACTTCACGCAATAAAAAGTTACTGGTCGTTATTCTAAAAAGAACAGCAAAAACGCCAATCGGTTGTGTTTTGACTGCAACCTGTGATATACTGAATTATCAACTATTTCTAAGGAAAGGGATTATTTTATGGAGACAAGTATTTTTACTTCATTCAGGGAAAAGATCACAGAAAACTGTGGTAAAGTTATTGTGGGTAAAGATGATGTGGTGTTGCAGATAATGATCTGCCTTATTGCAGGTGGACATATTCTGCTTGAAGACTTACCGGGTACCGGTAAGACCATGCTGCTTCGTGCCTTTGCAAAAAGCATAGGAAGCGATTTTAGAAGGATTCAGTTTACACCCGATCTTATGCCTTCCGATATTACGGGAATCCACTATTTTAATCAGAAGAGAGGAGAATTCGAATTCCGTCAGGGACCTCTTTTTACCAATCTTGTTCTTGCAGATGAGATAAACCGTGCTACGCCCCGTTCCCAGTCAGCTCTTCTTGAGGTTATGGAAGAAAAGCAGATAACGGTAGACGGAAAGACCTATATGATGAGCGAACCTTATATGGTAATGGCTACCCAAAACCCTGTGGAGTCCTTTGGAACTTTTCCGCTTCCCGAGGCGCAGCTTGACAGATTTTTTATGAAGCTTTCCATGGGATATATGACAAGAGAGCAGGAAATCTCTGTTATGAGACGCGAGGATGTAAAGGATATCATTGCCACCCTTACCAAAGTTGTAACCATAGAAGAGCTTAAGGCCTTAAGGGCAGCTTTTTCGCAGGTAAATGTAAGCGATGATATAGCGGGCTATATAATGGATTTAGTTGAATATACGAGAAACAGCAAGCTTCTTGAATGCGGTATCTCTACAAGAGGAAGCCTTGCTCTTTACAGAGCATGCCAGATTGCAGCAGCTTTTGCAGGACGCGACTACGTTATACCGGAAGATGTTAAGACTGAGGCACTTTACGTACTTCCCCACAGACTTTCGGTGGCAGCTGAAAGCCATCTTTCTGCTGATAAATTTGTTGAAAATATGCTTCTTGAGGTACCTGTACCTCTTGAAAAACTATGATCTTCTTTATTTTTATATTTTCCCTGCTTCTTGCAGTATGCCTTGAACTTCTTTCCGTGCAGGAGGACCTGCGGCCTTTGCGGATAGATTTTCACGCAGATATGGATCTTGTGGAGCCGGGGGAGATCATAACTTTAAAATATACAATAAGAAATGAAAGCTTTTTACCGGTGCTTTATGTAAGCCTTGGTCTGCATTTTGACGACTGCTTTACTGTCTGCGAGGATAAAGAGTGGATAGAAAAGCATGTTACATCAAATAGTTTTGGTACCATAGTCGATCACAGGCTCTATCTTTTTCCTCATACCAAATTTACGGGAAAGATCAGGGTGGCACTAAATAAAAGAGGATATTACGATCTTGGCAGATGTTACGTGGAAAAAAGCGATCTTCTTGGGCTTTTTCCTGCAGTAAGCTCATTTGACATAGGTGAACACGTAATATGTACCGCAAAGAAGGCAGATTTAAAAATGCCTGATTCCTTTGGTGGGCTTATGGGTCAGACATCTGTAAGAAGATTTATACACGACGACCCCACGCTTCTTATGGGGTACAGAGATTATACCGGACGCGAGCCTATGAAGCAGATTTCCTGGGTTCAGACTGCAAAAAACGACAAGATGACTGTTAAGGTTTATGACCATACGGCAGATCAGAATATTACTCTTGTGGTAAATCTTCAGACTGAAAACAGGGCGGCTTTTGAACATTGCCTTTCGGTTACTAGGTCTGTTTGCGAAGAACTTGAAAAAAGGAAAATACCTTATTCGATCTATTCAAACGGAGAGCTTTTTGAACTTCGGGAAGGACTTGGCGGTTCTCATTTAAGACCAATGCTAAAAAGGATCGGAATTGCGGGGACTGCCTGTTATATCTCCTTTGAAAGCCTTGTGGAAAGATGCCTTGAAAATCGTTTGGGGTCTGACAGTTATATAGTCATAACTCCGTCTGTGGGAGAGACGGAAAAACCTGTACTAAAAAGACTTCAAAACTTTAGTGATGCCGGGCTTCTAGTCTATAGCGGGGAGGTGAGCGGAGTATGAAACATGCTACAGCTTTCAGGATCACCTCTGAGATATGTTTTTTTAATGCTGTATTTTTCCTTTTTCCGTTTGCGAGCGGGTTTAAGATGCAGATGGCTTTATTTACCGCTGCCTGCTTTGTGTTTGGTCTGGCGGCGTGCTTTTGCGAAAATCCTATAATAAGGCTTGTGCTGGCACTTTTCCCCGGAGCCTTTTTGTTTATGGGAAACATTAGCCTTGGGGTTGTCGCCCCTATGCTTGCCTGGCTTTATTTTGTACTTTCCGTAAGAGAAGAAAAAGATATAATAGTGTCGGAATACAGAAAAGCATTTATTTTTATGTTTGCCTGCAGCCTTTTAGGGCTCCTTATAAGCGGTTTTAATTTTGTTATAGACACTAAAGGAACCTGGAACGGATACAGTATAGTCTATATGGCTCTTTTTGCTGTGCTAGGCATTGTAGCTCTTCGCCTTATGCAGATGGGCACCGGGATGGATCTTCGCTGGCATCTTGCGGGAGCGGGCACGCTTTTTGCGGCTATAGCGTTTTTGCTTGGGGGTTCCTTTGGACTTTACTACTTTTTTAAAGGAATGAGGTTTGTATTCGGATATCTGATCACCCCGGTCAGGATCCTTCTTTCATGGCTGTTTTCGCTTTTTGGCGGAAATGAAAAAGC
The DNA here is from genome assembly GCA_016284355.1 of Lachnospiraceae bacterium. Lineage (GTDB taxonomy): Bacteria > Bacillota > Clostridia > Lachnospirales > Lachnospiraceae > JAEEOQ01. The sequence continues at coordinate 22,824 of JAEEOQ010000080.1, read as the reverse complement.
TATGATCATAGAAAATCCTATGGAAGGCGAGATGCCGGAGACTGAAAGTGAAAGCGAACTTCCGGTTATCGATACCCCTCAGGTTCAGGCAGTCCAAAATATGGATTATGATACCACCATGCCACAGATCTCAGATAACACCATAACGGTATTTATTTGGATCCTTTTTGCAGTTTTCCTTGCCGTAGGCGTTTATGTCGTAATAAAACTTTCAAAGAGGGGTGAAAAAAAGAAAGAGGAAGAAAATACTTTTGAGGATACCACGCACTTTGAATATACACGTACTAAAAAGAGACGTATAAGAAAAGAAAAGGCCATAGGACCTGCCGCAAAGGTGCGAAGGATTTATTCGGAGTATCTTTCTTATCTTGAAAAAAGAGGTTTTAAACGCCTTGAAGCAGATACTTCTCTTGATATCCTTAAAAGATCTGAGGGCATTTGCGGTGAAAGCGCGGAAGAAGAAACCCTTCGAAGCATTTATCTTAAAGCAAGATATGGAAAAGGCGACATAACCGAAGATGATGTGGCTATGGCAAAACAAAGCTTTGATAAGATAATAAAGTAGTATAAAGCGTATGGCTTACAAAAGCGCCATACGCTTTTTTCTTTCCTGAAATGTTACTTTTTTGATATAAGAGGATTTTTATTTGATAGAAGGCGCTGTTTTTCGAGGTGTATAATTTACTCAAATGTTTACTTATTATTTATAAGGAGGAGAAGGATGAAAGCAGCGGCTTTTTTTACAGATCATATGATCTTTCAGCAAAATAAGGACATAGTAGTCTGGGGAGAAGGATCGGATGGAGAAGAGGTAACAGTTTTATTTAACGGGAAAAGTGCTAAGGGAATCGTAAAAGACGGAGAGTGGGAAGTAAGACTTGCTCCGGTACCTGCTGGTACATATGAGGAGCTTGTTATTGAGTGCGGCAGCAAAAAAACTGTAATAAAAGATATTGCAGTAGGCGAGGTCTGGCTTGCCAGCGGTCAGTCAAATATGGAATTTCTTTATAAATATGATGAAGAAAGAATCCCTGACGAGATGATAGAAGAAGATGACCTTCTTCGTTTTTATGATGTACCGGAAGCCTGCTCTGTAGAGCAGGAAAAACTTGGACATTTTGAAAACTACGGCTTCTGGAGAAGATGGAAAGATACAGATGCCAAGTGGTTTTCTGCAGTGGGCGCTTATTTTGGAGCAAAGCTTAGAAAAGAACTTAACGTTCCTGTAGGTATAATCGGCATTAACTGGGGCGGTTGCAACGCTATAGGCTGGACAAGCCCTGAAAGAGCGGCAGAGCACCCTGAACTTATGGAAATAGTTAATGAGTACGAAGAATTTGTTAAGACTCTTGATATGGACGAATATAATGCGGCAAATGACGAGGCAGCAGCTAAAGATCCTGCCGAGGGCCAGCATTTTATGGATATGTTTATGATGGGAAGGGACATGAGCGATCATTTTAAAGAAATGTTTGCAAATCCTGACCCTGAAGCACAAAAAAAGAGCATGCTCACTATGGCGGTAGGACCAAAGAACTACAGAAGACCTTTCGGCCTTTATGAGTTTATGTTAAAGAAAGTAAGAAGAGCGGAGGTTGCAGGAGCTCTCTGGTATCAGGGAGAAGAAGACGAGATCAAACGCTCGGAGTTTTATGATATATCACTTGGCGCTGTTATAGATACCTTCAGAGATAACTTTGGAAAAGATATGCCGTTCCTTGCAGTTCAGCTTCCTCCATTTGAAGGAAACTTCTTCGCGCTTGCAAGAAAATACCCTGTTATAAGAGAAAAGATCGAAAAGGTGGCAGACACGGTTCCAAACGTATGGTGCTCTTGCAGTACTGACTGCGGACACAGAACAAATATCCACCCGCGTAACAAGAGACCTGTAGGTGAAAGACTGGGTCTTCTTGCTCTTAAACATGTATACGGAAAAGATATTGAGGCTGACAGCCCTATACTTGTTAAGAGCGAAAGATTTGGCGGGAAAGTGGTTCTTACCTTTAGCCATGCAAGCAGTGGTCTTTGCTTTAAGGGAACCGAGCTTAAGGCATTTGATGTATTTGCAGAAGAATACCATGTTCTTCCTGATGTAACTGTAAAAGGGGATCAGATCGTGATCGAAGATTCCGCTATAGCTTCAGCTGAAGAGATCACAGTCAAGTACGCAAGAGACAATTACAGCGAGCCAAACCTTTACGCAGGAAACGGACTTCCTGTATTTCCGTTTGAGTGTACTTTAAAAAAGTAAAAATATAAAGTATTGGAGGAAAAGCAAGATGGATATCGACAAGATACTTGATATGCAGTTTAAGATGACTGATGCCGGCAGGATCGACAGAGTTAAAGACCTGTATACCACTTTTAACGATAAAGTTGATCTGCAGGCTCTTAAAGACGGCGGATATATTGAGCCTCTTTACGAGATGATGGAGCCTGTGCTTATGAACTTTGACGATTCGGCTCCTGAGGTTATAGCATACTGGGCAAAGCGCGGTATGGTAAAAGAGTTCCACGGGGAAGACAAGCCTATAGACTGGGAAGCATACGGCAAGAAAACAGGATACACCTGGAAATATAACCCTGAAGGACATCAGAATCTTGCAAAACACTGGACTTCATTTGTTCCGGTTTCGGCATTTAGCGAAGAAGGAAAGAAGAAGAAATATCCTGTAGTTGTAGTTCTTCACGGCGGCTTTAACCCTGTAAGCATCATAGACGGATGGGGATTTCCGCAGGAAGCAGCAAGGCGCGAGTGGATAGTTATAGTTCCTTCCGTAGAACTTGATGATGTAATAGAAGAGATACTTGAAGATGCAAAGAAACTCTACCCTGTAGATGAGAGCAGGATTTACAGCTGCGGTTTTTCATACGGCGGTTTTATGAGCAACTACCTTGGCAATTTAAGACCGGATCTTTTTGCTGCGGTAGCTCCCTGCGGAGCACCAATTTCAGACGGATACTGTGAAAATGCGGTAGGACCTGAGCCTCAGCCTCCTTTTGACGGAAAATCAAGAGCAAAGGAAAAAGGCGTATATATGCCTGTTATGAACGTAGCAGGAAACCTTGACGGCTTCAGATTCCCTATGTACGATTTTAAGGCACCTGACATCCCGTCTCTTAAGTACAACAAACAGACGCTGGTAGACGGCATCAACCACTGGGCAGATGTAAATGATGCCAGGAAGATAACGGTGGAAGAAGTTGACGCCGTAAAGGGAAATATGGAGTATTGCGAAGCTGCAAGAGCCATGGGCTACCCGCTTCCAAACGATTGCTTTGAAACGGTTGTGGCAGACGGCGTTACAAATTACATCGCTAACTTTAAAAGCAGCGACGGAGTTGTACGTATGAAGGTAATGTGCGAGATGAATATGCCGCACTGGCCTACTCCTGAAATGAGCAGACAGATTTTTGAGTTCTTCTCTCATTTCTCAAGAAATAAGGAAACACTTGAAAGTGTATATACAAAGTAGTTAGAGTTTTTTCCTCAAAAAAAGCGACAAAAAAGGGAATCCAATCGGGTTCCCTTTTTTGATACTCTGATCTGTATAATCTATGCGTTGATTAAGCAAGCTTGTCGCCTTTTTCTTTAACTGTAAAATAAGCCATTTTCTCATCAAGAGTCTCTGCAAGACCTCTAAGGTCTTTTGCTGCCTCTGCTATAAGACTGAATGTGGCGTTAAGCTCTTCCATAGAAGCGTTTGTTTCCTGAGTTGAGGAAGCATTCTGCTGTGAAATTGCAGAAAGCTCGGAAATAATGTCGATAAAGCTTGTCTTAAGTGCTCCGAGAGCCTCAATCTTGCCTGCGATATCTTTTGTTGACTGCTCAACATTATTTACATTAAACACTACCTCATCCATATCAGCCTGAGCCTTTGAAAGCTGAGCATTCTGACCGTTGATATCATCACTGAGCTTTTCGATTGTCTCTACGCTCTTTTCTGAATCGGCTACAAGTGCCTCTACTATCTGGTTGATAGAAACAGCAGCCTGCTTGCTCTGCTCTGCAAGAGAACCGATCTCGGTAGCTACTACAGAGAAGCCTTTTCCGTGCTCGCCTGCTCTTGCTGCCTCTATTGAAGCGTTAAGAGAAAGGAGATTGGTCTGTGAAGCAATGTTAGCGATAATGCTTGAAGCTTCAGCAATATTTTTAACAGAAACATTTGTCTGACGGATCTGAGTGCTGATCTCGTCCATGGAACTCATAACATTTTCATTCTTATTTACAAGCTCTGCAAGTGTATCTACAGTGTTGTTAGCGCCTGAAAGCATAACATTTGCGGCAGATGAAAGCTCTTCGATGCTTGTTGTGATCTCATCGATGCTTTGACCCATCTCTTCGGTGTTGTTCATTGAATCCTCAACACTTTCTGCCTGTGAAACAGCGCCTTTACTGATATCTTCAACAGCTTTTGTTACCTGATCGGCCACATTTGAAGCTGTGCTTGCTGAATCTGAAAGCTTTTCGCCTGACTTTGCTACGTCTGCTGAAAGCTGTTTGGTAGCTACTATAACATCCTGAAGTTTATCTCTTACCTCAGCAGAAGTTTCTGCGATGATACCAAGCTCATCTTTACGGTTCCAGGTGTTTTCAGGTATGTAAAATGAAAGCTGACCTTTTTCAAGCTCCTTAAGTCCGCCTACGATATCTTTCATGGAACGGGTTGAAGTAGAAATGAGGTAACGCGCAATTCCAAAGTTAAAGAAGAAGAAACCGATATAAAGGATTATCATAACGATTCCGGCCTTCTTAAGATTGTTAGTTACAACGTCTGTTTCACGTCCTGAAAAAAGCATGCCTACGACAGTACCGTCTGAATTCTTAAGAGGAAGATAGTAAGCGTACCAGTTCTTTCCGCCGATCTTAAAGTTCTTTGCAAGGTACTCTTCGCCGCCCTTTAATACTTTTTCGATAACTGCGTCGGAAGCCTTTGTGCCTTCCATCTTTTTACCTGTTGAGGCATCAACCATCGATGTTACATAACGTGTATCACCGTAGAAAACGGTAAAATGGATACCTGTTCTTTCGTGAAGTGAATCCACCTGAGGAGCAAATTTGTTGTAAAATACGGTTCCTGCTTTATAGAGCTCGCCGTTATCGGCCATTTCCCAGTCGCCGTAAAACTGATTATTGATATTGTCATCAAGCATAATGGCTGCAGCATGTAATTCCTCTGAGAAGGAATTAAAATAAGCTGTCTGGATGTGGTTAAAACCAATAACTGCAATGGCAGCAGACATAATAAGTGCTAATGCAGATGCAATCAGGATGATGGTCCTGACCATGTTTCTGTTTCTTTTCATTTTTTGATCCTTTCGTAAACTTAAACAAACACACTAAAATACTTATTCTCAAAAAAATAGCAAAGTATTGTTTTAATACTTTGCTATCATATTAAGCTTGCGAATTATAACCCGCGTGTAACCAACCTGTCAATAGGCTTTGCTATATGTTCACAAAATGTTTACAAGTTTTAAACGTTTGCTTACATCTTCTTTTCAGAATCTGCGCGTATGAAAACGTTTTTTTGTTTAGAGGGGTGCAAATATCCAATAATGTTTACGCGAACCGGTTCATATTATTTAGCTTTTTTTCTTTTCTTTTAAATACTGTAAAAGGAGTAATAGAGATCCAAAAACAAGAAGGATGGCACCTACTCCCGAAAGCATTGCTTCGTAGCCAAAGGAGGTAACGAAAAAGCTGCCTATCATAGGGGAAAATGCGTGGCCTATATTCATACCGATCTGGATGGTACTTGTGGCTACACCTGACTGACTTTTATCAAGCTTTTTGATGGTGTGTGCCTGGAGCGAAGGGGTTCCTGCGCCCTGGCCAAATGCCATAAGGATCGAAGCTGCTATCATCATAGGAAGGCTGTATGCAAAGCCTATCATCACAATACTTACGGAGCCAAGGATAATGGCGGGGATAACTATCTTATAGACACCAAACTTATCCATAAATTTACCGGTAAATGGTCTCATGACAACCATAGCCGCAGAATATACGGTAAAGAAAAGGGCAATGCCTGCGATATTTCTTTCATCTGCGATTATCTTAAGGTATGTAAGTATCATGGAACTGCAGGCTGCAAAAAGCACGGCAAGCAGCATGAAAATAGTGTAGTCCCAGGCAAATATGCTGTTTAAGGTAAGCTTCTTTTTAGGCCTTGCTTCATTTTGAACTTCGTTTGCTTTTGGCATGGCAAAAAGAAGAAGGAAAGCAGCAAGAGCACATGCGCCTGCGGCATAAAATACCGAGTAAAAGCCGAAGGTTTTTTCAAGGGAAAGTGAAACCGCAGGACCGAGGGCCTGTGCAAGGATATTGGCAAGACCTGCATAACCAAGACCTTCACCGAGTCTTTCTTTTGCTATAAATCCGCTTGAATAAGCCACAACAGTGACATTTATTATCGAAAAGAATATTCCTGTTACAAGCCTTAAAAAGATAAGCATAGGTATGGAAGTACAAAAAGCGTGTAAAAACAGGAAAACGGCATAGCATACAGAACTTACGGAAAGGATGACCTTCTTTGGAAGGTAATCAGAAATTACGCCTGCAACAGGGCAGACAAAAAGAGCCGCAAGTGACATAAGACCTGCTATGGATGAGGCAACAGTAAGTTTTGCCCCAAGCGACATTGCAAAATCAGCAACCAGAGGGAAGGTCATCTGACCTGCCGTGGCGTTGAAAACATTGACGATGATCAGCATTATAAAGGGCATCGTCCATAAACGAACTTTGTTTTTTTCATTCATCTTTTTAATCCTCTTTTTTCTTTATTTTAAACCTTTACCATTGTAAACGATTGAAGCATGAAAGTAAATACAAAATGAAACACATGTGTCACAATAATGTACACACTTTTTGTGCCCATGTTTACATAATCACAATAATAGCTGATTTTATTTATAGTTTGCGAATTTTGCGAGGCCTATAATTATGTTAATGATTTAAAAACGGAGGAAGGTTAAAATGAGTTTTGAAAAGATCGATAAGTTTGAAACACTAAAGGACGGCGGTATCGTATACGAGCTTGACCTTATGGGCTACAGGGGAGTTTACTATGTTCCGGCATCGGATATGCAGATAAACCTTATCAACTACGGGTTTACAGCTCCTGCATTTGTGGTATTTCCGGAAAAGTCTCTTTCTATGGATGAAGCAAAAGATTACGCTGAAAACTGCGGTCTTGCTAATCTTGCAAGGGAGCAGGGCAGCGGACTTTTATTCATGAACCCAAAGAACGGGGAGACATGGGAAAATGAGGATGAGGGTGCATATCTTGCGGCGGCAAAAAGCTACGGTATCGCTCAGAGTAATTTCAGAGACGGCCTTGCCATAATGGAAAAGCCGGGATGTCCTGATGAGAGGTCATATTCCCTTCTTGGAAGCTGCGTTCGTATGTATGTGTACGCTATAGGAAGCGGAGCTGATTATATTTCTTCCCATGCGCTTCGCGAGTTTAAAGGAGATGTATCTCTTGGCGACCTTGGGCTTGCAGACCTTACCATGGTATGCTGTACTCTCGTAAAAGGTAATAAGATACCAAAACCTGAAAAGTGCGACATACGTGTTATTTCGGTTGGAAACAGCGATGAATATAATAAGCCTTTAAAGGAAAACCTGGGAGGATTTACAAAAGAAGAGACTGTAGATTATAAGAGAGATTTCCTTAAAGAAGCCGGAGCCTATAGACGCTGGGGCGGCAAGATCGTTAAGGCCTATAACTACGAGTCAGAGGGCATTATCGCAAAGCCCGGCTCCTGTATGGTACCTGTTTCTGATGATAACGAGTTTTTTACAAATAAGTTTGGACCATTTGGGCCAAAGGAGCACAAAGTGGGTTATTATGTATTCTACGATGAGAAGCTTGACGTTAAGAATACACCTGTGCCTCTTGTACTGGTATTTCACGGCGGCGGTGACTCTGCGCTTGCTACGGCAACTATAGCCGAGTGGCCTGAGATAGGACAAAAAGACGGCTTTATTACCTGCGCTGTGGAGATGCATCTTAAGGTATCTGCAAGAGAAGTTCTTTCTGTGATAGAGCACCTTGCAGGCATTTACAACATTGACAGGACAAGAATCTACGCTACAGGCTTTTCTATGGGCGGTATCAAGAGCTGGGATCTGTTTAAGGAGTGCCCGGATACATTTGCGGCGGTAGCACCTATGGATGCCATAACTTTCCCTGAAAGCAACTGCTTTGGCGGGGACGTTCCTTCCGAAAGGATCAATAAAGATACGCTCCTTCCTGTATTTTATATTGGCGGAGCAAGTTCGCCTCTTATCGAGCTTCCCGTGCAAAATGAAAGAGCATTAAAGATGCTGCAATACGTGGGAGGCGTAAATAAGCTTAAAAAGAGCTTTGATATAGGAGATGACAAAACAAAGTGGGAAGATCCGTATATCGGCACTAAGGGCGATAAGGTAGAGACCTTTAGCGACCCTGATTTCCCTGACAGCGTATACACCCTTCATTCTTACGAAAGTACAGACGGAAAAGTATATACCGGCTTTATGACAGTAACAAACCATGCCCACGAACTTCGTATCTTTACCTGCCGCAAGGCCTGGGATTTCATAAAGAAATACAGAAGAAATGCGGATGGACAGATCGAGATAATTGAATAATTAGCATTTAACATACACATGTACCAGGTACGTATGTCATATTTTTACATATGTACCTGGTACATGTGTTATGGAGTATTTATCAAATTTTATATCTTGATTCTTTATAGTAGTCAGACGGTGTTTGCCCCGTTATTTTCTTAAATAACTTAGAAAAGTAGTATCTATCCTCAATGCCTACAAGATAAGCTATTTCGGAAAAGGGTAATTCAGTGGTGGCTATAAGTTGCTTGGCATTGGATATCCGCAAAAAGTTTATATAAGCAAAAATAGGAGAGCCTGTCTTTGCGGCAAACACTCTGTTGATATAATCAAAGTTTATTTCAAAGATCTCTGCTATATCCTGACTTGTTACATGCTGCGAATAATTTGAGTTTAAGTAGGCCAGTATTTTCTCAACTATAGCTTCTGATTTATTTATCTTACTTTTGCTTAGATTGTTCTCAGAAAGCAAATATTCATGTGCCATATCAAGAAGAAACAGATGCAGCTCGGTAGCGGTTTTTCGCTTGTAGTTTTCTTCTCTTGAGTTATAGTATTCGACAGCGGATGAAAGCCTTGTTCTAATGGTACTGTTACGAAGATGGAACAACTTAGGCACACAGGTCAGCGAGTCCGTTGGGTCCTGTTCATCGAGATTATAGCTTATAAGGCTCTTTTTTCTGTTTTCATTGAAGTCTTCAAGAGCTTTATTAGCATCGATAGCCGGTGAAATGCTGCTCTGGGTAAAGTGAGCGTAATAATACGAGCAGGTTGCTTTTTGATATCCTTCGTGAAAAAGTCCCGGCTCTAATATGAAAACATCACCGGCCTTAAGAGAGTATTCTTCGTTGTTTTCTCTTAAGTACATATTTCCTTCTGTTATAGCGTATAAAACATACTCGCCGATCGAGCGAGGAAAGTGTATCCAAGGGGTTGTATAGCGTATCTGTCCCATCATTCTTACTTTTGGTAATACATCTGCATCATAATAAAAGAGCATCGGTTAATCCTCCGTCCTGGCCCATATTGTAGAAAAATAGTGTACAGAAGGCACTGTTATTTCGTAAATCCTACCCTGGTCAGTATTATCGTTGATACTGTAATTTAAGCACTTTGCAGACAAAGTATCCTCGTCCGGCGTTGCAAAGAAAAATCCTTTTACGTTTCGATCGAGTCGTAACCTTATCATAAACTCTCCTGTATGTGTAGGCTCTTCTTTGGGCTCGTTCCATCTGTTGTTTATACCGACAAGGTTTATCATGTTAATGGTAATCATTGATGACGATTTTCTTATGATTGTCCAAACGGTATTTGAAGAGCCGTTTGATGAAAAGGACACGTTGTCTGAGATAAACACTATATCTTCATTTATGCCATCAGCAGCAGTTCTACTGATGTCAGAACCGGTGTCGTTATAAAGGAGTTCGTTGTACCTTACGAGATAATCGCAGTATTTTTGAACTTCTGTAGCAAAATCGTCAGAAATACTTGAATGATCGGCATAATAACTGTCGGAGAGTACGCATTTGTTTTCTCCTAACACAAGCTGTGTTCCGCCTGAAGCACAAATAGAAGCAAAGGCAAGTTTAAAGGATCGCTCAGCTGATTTTACGTCATTTTCTTTGAAAGCTTTTAAGTAAGCAGCAAGGATGACATTTTTTTTCGAATAGATCTTAGCCTCTCTTATGAGAGTGTAAAGATCGTAGTAGGTATCATTCGGCGGCCAAACTTCAATGTAAACCGAGTCCTGATCCGATCCGGAAACTGCCTCAACAGGCCAGTTGTTTACTGCATTAAAAATGACACCTCCTGAAGGATCTATACTTGAGACGGCCGCAGCTGAATGATCTATGAGTGTGGGGAAATGTTCTGAAAGATCAACAGCATTTCCGTTAAAGTCTCTTACAAGTTTTGGAAACCCGTAAGTATCCATGTGAATGCCGGAAAAACCAAAGCCTATGGTTTTTTTAAATTCATTTACTATATGATCGCTCCAGCCGCTTTTGTCTGAAATATTCATATAATATAACCAACCGGCGAATGTCATGGGCTTCTTATCTAAGGTATACATAGCCCAATCCGGGTGCTTTTCAAATGTGCTTTTAGTGGCAGCATACACGGCACCATAAGCAAAAGGGCGAATACCAAGCTGCTTACACCTGTCTATTTTAGCTTTTATGGACGAAAGACTTGTGTTTCGACCCAAAGGATCTGTATAAGAATCCTGAGTACATATCAGGTCATCGTGTTTGTACATCCAGTCATAAAACTGAATTGCATTTATATGCAGATCTTTCATCCAATCTACATCTGCCGTGTCATCATCACTTTCAGAAAAATCTGATAAGAAACCGTATCTTACGATGTCTTTTTCTGATGAAACAACATCGAAGGCACCTTCTTCAAAGTGTGTGTCGTCTTTTATTATTATTCCGTAACCGCCGACAGGTAATGAGGAAATAGAATAAAAACGACCATTTACAGTAACTGTCGGAAAAAGCTGATCTTCAAGGTGCGATATCTGCAGCTTCGGCTGATTAAAATCTGAGTCGATGGTAAATTCTATTTGATCATGCTCTTTAAATTGAGCTTTGGTAAATTTCATAGTTATCCTTTCACGGCACCGCTTGTCAAACCGCCAACAACCATTTTTTTCTGGAAAATGATAAATAAAATGACTATTGGTATTAACGCAAGAAGAGAGGCGGCAAATACCCATTCCCATCTTGTGGCATGCTGTCCGTTTAATCTTTGTAGTAAAAGTGGAAAAGTGATCATACTTTCATTTGCACCTACAAGAACCTTTGCTGTAAAGTATTCTTCCCAAAATCCCTGAATGGCAAAGATTGACATGGTTCCTATCGCAGGTTTTGAAAGTGGAAGCATTATCTTAAAAAAGATAGTTGATCTGCTGCCTCCATCGAGTAATACTGATTCTGATAGCGATTCCGGAAGGGATCTGAAAAAGTTCCTAAGGAAAAATGTGTGGCCGCATACGTTTGTGGCTACATAGATCAGAATCAGGCCGGCTCTTGTGCCAACAAGACCGGTTTCTCCACCGAATATCTTAATTCCCTTTAAAACTAGGAATTGCGGGATTATATTAAGAAACCCCGGCATCATAAGAGTAAATAAATAAATTGCAAATATTTTGTCTCTGCCGGGAAACTCTATTTTGGCAAAGCCATAAGCGGAAAGCGTAGAGATGAACACAGCAATAACAACTGTTACTATTGTGTTTATAATGCTATTCCTTACAGCTGTACCAAACAGATCAAGCTCCAGCACATACTTGTATGCATCAAAGTTAAACTTTGATGGAAAGATCCTTGGTGGATAGGGTAAAACATAACTAAATTCCTCAAATGAGTTTGAAATCATAAACAAAAAAGGAATTGAAAATACAAATAATGCTCCAAGAAGGAAAATCCAAAGCAGAGCCTGACCAATATAAAAAGTAGCTTTTTTACCTTGCTTCATTAAATTAGCCCTCCTTTTCTACTGAATCAAGCTTAAATGTTTTATTAAGAACCAAAGTGAGGATCACTATGGAAACAGCGGATATTAGACCGACAGCTGACGCTTCGCCGAATTCAAATTTATTAAAGGCTTTATCATAAAGCAAATATTGAAGGGCTGAAGTTTTTCCGTTTGGATTTCCGCCTGTTAACATTAAAACCTGGATAAATACATTAAAAGAACCGATTATCATATTTACCATTACGTAGAAAGTTGTAGGCCTTAAACAAGGGATGGTAATATAAGCAAATGATTTCCAAAGTCCGGCTCCGTCAAGCTTAGCTGCCTCATAATAATCTGCAGGAATTCCCTGAAGAGCGGCAAGGTAGATCAGCATAGCCCATCCCATGTTTTTCCAGATGCCCATAAGCCAGATTGCGGCATTTCCTGACCATTCGCGAAGAAGCCAAGGAACATAGTCGTCTAAGATATGAAAAACATCTACAAGAAGGTAATTGATAAGACCTCTGTCAGAGTTGTTAAACATGTACTGAAATACAAGGCTTACTATTACCCATGATGTAATAACGGGAAGGTAAAAACCTACTCTGAAAATGCTTCCACCGTGTTTCAGATTGTTGATAAGGTAGGAGAATAACATGCCCCCAAGGATAATAAATGGAACAGTTACGATGGCATAAAGAATATTGTTCCTGTATGCATACCAAAAACGTGATCCGCCGGCAAGAACATTTTTGAAATTCTGAAGTCCAATGAATGTGATCTTGCCTTGAACTATCTGGTATTCGGAAAGAGAGATCCTGATCGTAAATACCATTGGATAAAGAATAAACAGGCCTACCAGGATAAGACCGGGTAAAATAAAAGGACATGCTGTAAGCCATCCTCGTAATCCCTTTTTAAGTTTTTTACTGTTAATTGCAGATTTATGCAACTTTTTTACCCCCGATTAAAGGTGAGCCGTGCATTCACCTTGCAGTGTAATCCACGGCCCACAAATAAAATTTTAACGTAACTCTTCGTCTATACGAGCAGCAGCACTGCTGAGGGCTGACTGTGGGTCGACTCCGTCAATAAAAATGCTTGTTACAGTTTCGCTCCAAATTTCCTGAATGGCTGTGTTGTTTGGAGATGGAATTCTTGCTTTTGCAGACTCAAGCTGTTTCATGTATACAGACCATACAGGATTACTTGTAATGGCTTCGTCATTTACAAGTGACTTGAGGATAGGAAGCTGACCTGATTTTAACATAGCAAGCTGAACGTCCTTGGAAGTCATGAACTTTGCAAATTCATAAGATACCTCAGGGTGTTTACCGGTAGCAAATACGGCAATATCTTCACCACCGACTACAGATGCGCTGTTTCCATTAAATGTTGGAATAGTAGAAGCGATGATACCTTTTGCTGCACAATCATCATATGAGCCAAAATACCAAGGACCTTCAAAGAACATTGCATATTCACTGTTGATCCCATCCCAGGCATCCACAGAACCGTCAATATCTCTAATGGTAAATATTTTTTCATCATGGAGCTCAATGATCTTCTTCATGGCATTAACACTGGCCTCGCTGTCGAGATATCCGGTAGCCTTTGTAAAACCGTCATCTGTAAGAGTGCCACCAAACAGCCAGAAATAAGGATACATATCCCAGTCACCGACACCTGAAACGTTAAGTGAGTATGAACCGCGATCTTTAGCGGCTGCTATGAATTCTTCCATAGTTGTCGGCGCACCGTTTATTCCAAGCTCTCCCATAATATTCGTATTGATAACAGCAGCCTTGCAGTTGGTATCAAGAGGAAGACCGTAATATTTTCCCTGATAAAGGTTGGTTGAAAGAGGTGCGTCCATATAGTCTTTTGCAAGATCTGAAAAATCCGAGTAATCGCTTAATGCAACAAGGCCACCCTGTTTAGCGTAGGCAGCAATGTTTGCGATATCCACTCTCGCAACATCAGGACTCATACCGGTACCAAATGAAGTTACGATCATCTGATGGAACTGACCTCCATCCTGACGAACTGCATCAATCTTAATGTTTGGATGCGATTTTTCCCACATAGGAAGAACTTCATTTTTTAACTGTGCTTCTTCAGCGTCCCCGTAAGTATGCCAAAAGGTAAGTGTGATCTCTTCATCTTTAACTGAAGAAGAGGACTCTGAACCGGTGGAACCTAAAGGCGCTTTTTCGTCTTCGGCCACTTTTTCAGCTGATTTAGAACATCCTGATAAGCAGGACATAATAAGTATTGCTACCATAAGTAGTGAAATTGCTTTTAAAATACTTTTTTTCATTTCATCTTCTCCTTGATTTAATTATATAGTTGCTCTATAGAAGCATCTATATAATAGGCCCGCCAGCCGTTTCTAGACAATGGATTAGAACGTCATCATTTGTATAATAGCGACATATAATGAAAAATAACTTGATAAGCAGTCTGACACAAAAGTGGTAGTTATTATACAAAAAATGTCGACTTTATAAATTTACTTTCATATAAAATCAGTATATCATAATTTACTGTAATTAGCGAGATTTAATACGCTTTTATGTATGGGTTTACAACTTCGACAGAGGTGGAAAAATTTTGCTAATTATTTGCACTATTGAACAAATTCAACAAAAACAGGAGGTAAAGTGAAAATGAAAAAAATGTTTAATAGCGTCATTTCGGTATTGTTTATTATTTCATTGGTTTTTGGATTTGCTCCTAATGTAAGGGCGTCTGTTACCAATGCAGTAGTAACGGATATTCTTGCTGACAAAGCAATGTATTCTCCGGGTGATATGGTTGAGTTTACTATTAAAGTAAATAACCCAAACAATTCAACATGGTGCGGAATCGTAAATGTCGATATATATCATTTGGAAAGAGTGATCGACACGGTTCAAAGCAGTGTTTCTGTTCCCGGAAATACAGAAACAAGTATTAATGTGGCTTGGACCACGCCAAGTACAGATTTTATGGGTTATCTGGTTAAGGCACATATCGGTGACGAGAGTGTAGCAACTGCTATTGATTGTTCATCTGATTTTTCGGCATATCCCAGATATGGATATGTTGCAGAATTTACTGATAATCCTGTTGCAGAAGAAACAATTGATGAATTATCAAAAAGATATCACATCAATGCATATCAGCTTTATGATTGGATGTGGAGACATGAGACACTGATAAAAAGAGAAAATGGAAGTGTTGCTTCTCATTGGAATGATCTTTTTAACAGATCTATCAGTACAGAAACAATTTTAGATTATATCAGTACAATCCATGAGAATAATGCCAATGCAATGGCTTATGTTATGTCATATGCCGCAAGAGAAGGATATGGCGATGTCGGAATTGATCCTTCTTACGGTTTGTTTACTGATATGAACCATTCATCGCAGCTTAACGTTGATTTTGGTAATAACAGTACATATCTGTGGCTTTTTAATCCGGCTAACACTGAGTGGCAGAATATAATGGTTGATCAGTATAAGGATGCCATTAATACATTTGGCTTTGATGGCTTACAAATGGATCAGATGGGCCAGCGTAATAATGTTTTCGACTATCGTGGTCGAAGAGTTTACCTTGAAGATACCTTTTCATCTTTGGTAAATCAGACAAAAAAAGAATTGACTGCCAACAATCCAAACAAAAATACTGTAACATTTAATATTGTTGACGGAACGGCTAATGGCTGGGCAATGGATAATGTTACTACAAAAGCAGATACAGATTTTGATTTTAGCGAGATATGGTGGTTATCAGATAGCTATAACGACATAAAAAATTATATTGAGCAGGTAAGAGATAATAATGGAGGCAAGGCGCTTGTTTTAGCTGCATATATGAACTACAGAGACCTTAGTGGAGATAAATATGAAGCTGAAAATGCATCTTTATCAAATGTATCTACCAATACGGATCACTATGGCTTTTCAGGAAGCGGTTTTGTTGATGGTTTTGAAGCAGTTGGAGACAGCATTACTTTTAACATAACAGCCCCGGAAGATGGTTTGTATTCATTTGATTTTACCTATGCTAATGCTGCAGTTCCTGCTGTTAGAAAAGTGTATGTAGACAATGTAATAGTTGATCAGGTTTCATTTGGTGTTAACAGCTCATGGGATACTTGGGCTTATGATGCCTCTTGCTCGGCATATCTAACACAAGGAAATCATAGCGTTAAGCTTTCATATGAAAATGACTGCTATGGAGCTATAAATGTTGATTGCCTGACTCTTGGCGAATTTGATGAAAACTCAATAAGACTTGCAGATGCTGCATTTGCTGCTTCAGGAGCACAGCATATTGAGCTTGGTGCTGACAAGGATGTTACAATGCTTGGACATGAATATTATCCGATGAAGGCTAAATCAGTTAGAAATTCGTTAAAAGAGGCTATGAAAAATCATTACGATTTTATAACTGCTTATGAGAACCTTCTTTTTTCTCCGGAAGTTAAATATGCAGATACCGGATTACAGTATCTTTCAATCAACGGTGAAAATATAAGCGGAAATGGTGAGAGTGGAACTATTTGGTATATTGGTAGACATACCGATGAATACAGCATTCTTCACCTTATCAACCTTTCATCAGAAAATGATAACATGTGGAGAAACACTACCGCTACGCCAACCGTTAAGAGTAATCTTGAGACAAGATATTATATTGATGATGATTTCAATATAGACGGAGTTTATCTTGCTTCTCCGGATTATGACAGTTGCCTGACAACAAGTCTTGATTTCAGCATTGGATATGATGGAAATCGCAAATACGTTGCTTTTACTGTGCCTAAACTTGAGTATTGGGATATGATCTATATTAAGAGATCTATAGAAAATATTACAGGCAAGTATGAGGCAGAAGCCGGAGTAAGATCCGGTGTATCTACAAATACAGATCACTACGGCTATACCGGAGCAGGATTTGTAGACGGTTTTGATAATGTAGGTGACAGCGTAGGCTTTACTATTGTAGTTCCGGAAGATGGAAAATACACTCTGTCATTTAGATATGCTAATTCCATAGGAGATGAGGCAACAAGGAGCATTATAGTAGATGGAAAGAAAGCAAAGAATTCTTATTTTGCGAATCTCTCTGATTGGAATACATGGGCAAATTCAGAAGTTGGAGTAGAACTGAAAAAGGGAGTTCACAGTATTGTTGTATATTATGGATACGAAAATCATGGGGCAATCAATCTTGATAGTCTTACATTAAAAGAAAATGAAGAGTCTGCAAGAAGTTTGTACATGAATAACTGGAACAATCTTGTGGCAATCTGGAAAGATACTTTTATTAATCAGGCTGCACCTACAAATAATGATGGACCTTCGTTATACGAGCTTAGGTATTATGATGGTAGTGTAAATGGAAATTATAATACTAATTTGATCAGAAATTACTCAACATTCCTTAAGGATACAACATCAGGAATTAAGTATACCAGCGCAAGCGAGTATACTTCGACAGGTTATTTTGATCAAAATGGAATTCTCATTAATGAATATGAAAAGTACGGTAATGAGAATATGCCAATATCACTTACTAAAAAGTATAATATGGTACCGGGAAAACAGTTTGTTATTGTAGAATATGACCTTTTGAATGAAGGAAATACTTCAAGATCATTTAGTATTCTTGATATGCTTCATGTTAATAACGAATTAGGAGGTCAAACGACAGCATCATATAATAATGGATTTAAATCAGTTTTAATTGATCTTCCGGGAAATGATGCAGCCTCAGTTGCACATGGAATCCTTTCGCAGGAATATGGTTTCTCTTATCAGGTTGCTGATGATACAATATCAAATATTTATAACGGTAAATGTTCGCCTTGGCATTTATTTAATAGCGACCGAGCTTTATATAATAATGGATATGTCAGCGCATCTGATGTTAGTACCGCGTATAGCGTCAATGTAACATTAGCACCTGGTGAGATGAAGAGAGTATATTTCTATCTTGCTGCAGGAAAAAACAACAGTGAGTTATCATTTGTTCTTGCCGAATTAACACAACATAATGGGGCTTATTGGGAGAACTTTACTTCAGGAAAATATGCTGATTGGCTAAATGAAGGAGAAATACTTGATGTTAACGATCAAGAGATAGTTGATGCATATAAGAGTATTTCTGTATTTATGAAGCAATCTATAGTTCCGGGTATCGGAAGCGATGGAAAAGTAAAATTTGCGGCATTCCCTGCCACAACAAATCCATCTGCTTACTCGTATAAAGTTTGGGCAAGAGATTCTGCAGTTACTGCTATGAGTATGGATGCAACCGGTCACCTTGAAGAAGCTGAACAATACTGGTATTGGCTTGCTGACAGGCAGATAGCCAATGATGAAGGTGGTTGGAAGAAACCTGGTACATTCTGGACATGTTATTGGATTTGGGATAACGGTCCTGTATCGTTTGTTGAACCGGAATATGATTCTATAGGCATGTTCCTTGTGGGGGCATACAGACATTATGAAAAATTAACCGGACAGGCAAAAGTGAACTTTTTAAACAACATCTGGCCGGCATATAAGAGAAGTGCAGATCTGGTTCTTCAGAATATTGGCTCAAATGGTTTTGGACTTCCTGATTGTAGTATTTGGGAAGAGCAGACGGAGTATAACTCATTTACTGAGGGATTATATGTGTCAGGTCTTGATGCAGCTCAGTATATGGCACAGGCTATGGGATATCAGGATATAGCTGATATGTATAATGGCGGGGCTTCCACTATCAGAACTGCCATAATGAGAGATGACACAGAGACTAACCCTGGTGAATGGAATGTAAGTGAACAGCGTTTTAACCGAGCAGTTAGCATGGATGGAACGCCTAATACTATATGTGATTCTTCATCTGATTGTATGATCGCATATGGTGTAGTTGATGCAGAGTCTTCACGAGCAAAGTCTCATATTGATAAGATAACTGAAAGAATCGGTCATGACACATATGGAGTGGCTAGATACGAAAATGATGGATTTTATCACAGGATGCCATGGGATCCGGGGGCTAATGAAGCTCTTGAGGATGAACCGTCTTGGCCACAAATGGCAATGTGGATTGGCATGTACGAAATTCAGTCAGGAAGTGAAGCAAATTATATCAATGCATATAACAGACTTAAGTGGTATGTAAATAGAACAGCTAAAGGATATATGCCACAGGGTGAGAATTTCTCGAACATTACCTTAAAACCTCATTTGAGCACAATGTGTGAGCCAATAACAGGAGCGGCATTCCTTATGACATCACTTGCATATGCCGGGAAGTTTGATATGCGAGTATACTCTCCGCAGGTAAATGCCGGAGCATATAAAAACATTTGTGTAAGTGGAGGATGTGCAGGTGATTGGGCTCAATGGGATAACATTCCTTATTACACTGACAGACTAGATGATGATTTACAGCTGGGCTCATACTCATACGACATTAAAAATGTTGCTGTAGCAAATGACAACTCTAATATTTATGTTAAGATTGATCTTGACGATTGGAAACTACCTGAATATATGAGTACAAGTAAGTTCGCAGTTCAAGTATACTCTGATGGAGGAAATAATGGTAGCAATATAAGCATTAGCGGTAATGCCATGGATCATAGTATGAATTACATGCTCATGAGAAGCAACGATAGCGATGATTATGTTCGTTACATATATTCGAATGGAATGTGGAATGCTGAAGGAATGGTAAACAACGCTATAGCTCCGCAATGGGAGGTAAATTCCGGAAGAATAGAACTTGTAATTCCTTGTGCGGCAATTAATAATGATTGTTCAATTAACAACTGGAATAACTTAAGAGTTGTTATTTCACAATATTCAAATGGTGATTGGGTTGAAGCTGATGACTTTAACCTTCATTATCGAATGACCGGATGGAATATGGAATGGCTTAAAGGGAATTTCCAGTAACAACTATTTTTTTTCACTTCAGGAGACTATTCTCCTGAAGTGAATATTTTGTAATACCTGTGGAACTGGTGCATAAAACAGATGAGTCAGACAGGGGGCAGATTATAAAATTTTAGGTTCCATATCTCAAATATTGGAGTATAATTTGGATCGACCTATAACTTTATTTTGAGAGGAAAACAGTATGAGAAAGACTGACTGGTGGAAAGACGCCGTTATTTATCAGATATATCCTAAGAGCTTTTGTGACAGCGATGGAGACGGTATTGGAGATATTAAAGGAATAATCAGTAAACTTGATTATCTGGAAAAGCTTGGTATTGATGCAATCTGGCTTTGCCCTATTTTTAAATCTCCTCAGGCGGACAACGGATATGATATCTCTGACTATACGGATATAGATCCGATGTTTGGAGATATGGCAGACATGGAAAAGCTAATTAAGGAAGCAAAGGAAAGAAACATAGGGATTATTTTAGATATGGTCCTTAATCATTCCTCAGATGAACACCCTTGGTTTAAAGAAGCTAAAAAAAGCAGAGATAATAAATTCCATGATTATTATGTGTGGAGAGATAACAAGGATGGCCAGCTTCCTAACGATATGAGAGCCACGTTTGGCGGTCCTGCATGGACCTACGTACCCGAGGTGGACCGGTTCTATTTTCATCAATTTGCGATAGCTCAGCCTGACTTAAACTGGGATAATCCTGAACTACGTGAAGAGTTGTATAGAATAATGAATTTCTGGATAGAAAAAGGTGTATGCGGATTTAGGTTCGATGTCATTGATCAGGTAGCTAAAGAACCTGATAATAAGGTTACGGCAAATGGTGCGAACCTTCATGACTATCTCAGAGAAATGAATCTTAAAACTTTTCATGGAAAAAATCTTGTTACAGTGGGAGAAACCTGGAGCGCTACAACGGATACAGCTAAGCTTTTTAGCAATCCGGACGGAAGCGAATTTTCCATGGTTTTTCAGTTTGAACATATTTTGCTGGATCAGATTCCGGGAAAAGAAAAATGGGACCTTGCGCCGCTTAAACTAACTGAATTGAAGAAGGTTATGAATAAGTGGCAGACCGAGTTGTATGGAAAGGGATGGAACAGCCTGTTTTGGAACAATCATGACCTGCCTAGGATAGTTTCCAGGTGGGGAAATGACTCTGATGAGTTTAGAGAAGTTTCGGCAAAAATGCTTGCAACAATTCTTTACGGAATGCAAGGAACTCCGTACATATACCAGGGCGAAGAGCTGGGTATGACAAATGCAGATCTTGATATAAAAGATTGCAAAGACATTGAGACTCTGAATATGTATGCTGAAAGACTGGAAAAGGGCTATGATGTCGAAGATGTTATGACATCTATCCATGCAAGAGGAAGAGATAACGCAAGGACTCCGATGCAGTGGAACGATACCGAAAATTCCGGATTTACAACCGGAGAACCATGGCTTAAAGTTAATGATAATTACAAGCATATAAACGCTCTTGATGAAGATGTAGACCAAAACTCTGTGCTTAACTATTACAGAGCTTTGATAAAGCTGCGAAAGAAATACGATGTTTTTAAAGACGGAAGATATGTTGACCTTTTACCTACTGATGAGAGAGTTTATGCTTATGAACGAAAAGGTGAAAAGTATACGCTTACGGTCGTTTGCAATTTTACAAAGGAAAACGACGTGCCTGTAAATATATCAATTCCCGACAAAGACAAGCTTATAATTTCAAATTATTGTGATGCGGGAGATGATAAACTACTTAGACCATTCGAGAGCAGGATGTATATGAGTATTATGTGAGCACATATGTACCGGTACCTGTGTCATCGTTTGACACAGGTATCTGTTTTTTTATTGCATGAAGCTTTATTTGGAAACTTTATGGAAGTTAATTGGAAGTTTATAACTTGACGCAGACATAATACTTTGTTATAATAATCTCGCAGCAATTACAGTAATCAATGCTAAAATAAGGATTTGCGGGCAGGAGGGTTATAATATGACAGTTGATGAAATGGTAGAATTAAAGAAGAAAAATGGATACTCCCTTGAGTATATATCCGAAAAGTCCGGTGTTCCTTTAAGTACAGTACAAAAAGTTTTCAGCGGGATCACTCCTACTCCGAGGCGTAGTACTCTCGAGGCTCTAAGTAAAGCCTTTTCAGGAGTATATAGTACAGGAGATCCAGCGAGACGATCTCTGATGCTAAATGAAACCACAACTCCTTATGGAAACGTAAGCGGCACAAGTGCTTTAGATCTTTCAGGTACCGGTAAAACTCTTGACGATTACCTTGCCTTGCCTGATGATATCAGAGCCGAGATGATAGACGGTGTGTTTTACCTGATGTCAGCGCCTACTACCTTTCACCAGATAATCGGCTTGGAATTGGCGCAGATTTTTAATGATTATATATCAAAAAACACCGGATCTTGTATGGCTTTTATAGCTCCAACAGATGTTCAGCTTGACTGTGACGATAAAACCATGGTACAGCCTGACGTGTTTGTGGTCTGTGATAGAGATAAGATCAACAAAGCTCGTATTTACGGTGCTCCCGATCTTATAGTAGAAGTACTTTCCGAATCAAACTGGTACCACGATGTCTTCAGAAAGAAAGCTAAGTACCAAAAAGCGGGTGTGCGCGAGTATTGGGTCGTTATGCCTGAACAAAAGCTGATCCAGGTATACAATTTCGAGGTTTCAGATACATATACGGAATATACCTTTGACGATGTGATCCCGGTAAATATCTGGGACGGAAAATGCAAGGTGGACT
>JAEEOQ010000079.1 GCA_016284355.1 Lachnospiraceae bacterium | reverse complement strand
CTGATGAAGAGGTTATCCTTCTTGGTGTTAGATATCTTCGGATTGTATCGCTTATGTATTTAACATGGTCCATTTCCGAGGTTTACGTATCTGTTATACGAAGCATCGGAAGAGTAGGTATTGCCACATTTATAAGCTCTGTTCCTCTGGCACTTAATATCTGCCTTAACGCCGTATTTATTTTTGGACTTTTCGGGGCTCCTAAAATGGGTATAACGGGTGTTGCTCTTGCTACCACTATATCAAGAGTTATCCAGCTTATCCTTTGTTTTGTGGTGTCCGCAAAGTCTGATATCAAGCTTAAATTCAGCCTGATATTTGTAAAGAGCAAAATGCTTTGGAAAGACTTTATCAAGATGGCTGTTCCTGCGGTGCTTAACGATGTTGTCTGGGGGCTTGCTTATTCCATGTACTCATTTATCATGGGTCACATCGGATCTGAAATAGTGGCGGCAAACTCAATAGTTTCTGTTTGCAGAAACTTTGGTACGGTACTTGGTTTTGCACTTGCCGGAGCTGCAGGTATAATACTTGGTCAGCTTCTTGGAGCAAATAAATTTGAAGAAGCAAAGCATGCAGCCCACAGACTGGTTATCCTTTCTGCTGTAACAGGCCTTGCAGGCGGACTTCTTATTTATGCATGCAAGCCGCTTATCCTTGCTTTTGCGTCAAGATCCCTTGAACCGGCTGCTCTTGAGATGCTTAGCTTTATGCTTCTTATCCAGACCTATTACTGTATGGGCCAGACCGTAAATACCATCATCATCGTAGGTGTTTTCAGAGCGGGAGGAGACTCAAGGTTCGGCCTTATCTGCGATTCCATCGACATGTGGTGCTACGCTGTTCCGCTTGGCCTTATTGCAGCTTTCGTGCTTAAACTTCCGGTAAAGTGGGTATATTTCCTTCTTCTTACCGACGAATTTGTTAAGTGGCCCTGGGTATTTAAGAAATATTTCAGTTATTCCTGGCTTAAAAATATCACCAGAAATGACGTATAAAAACGTATCGTTGTTTCATTCCTTAAGCACAGCTTAAGAGCTAAGAATGGAGATAAATATATGAACAGAAGCCTTAAAAAAGTCTTTTTGCTTTTTGGTATCGAAGGTGTTCTTTTTCAGTTTGTAAATTCCGTTGGAGCCTACGGAAACACTATTTATGCCACCAACCTCGGAGCAACGGATACACAGATCGGACTTATTCAGACGGTCCCGAATCTTGTGGCACTTATCCTTCTTATCCCTATCGGTATCCTTGCAGACAGGATGAGGTTTGAAAAGACCGTGCCGGCGCTTCTCCTTTTCCTTATGGGAGGAGCCTATACAGGGCTTGGTTTTGTACCCGGGCTTGGAAATGACAGGATGATCTTTTATTTTCTGTTCCTTGGAGCCGGAGTCGGTCTTATGGCAGGGTATAACGCCCAGTGGCAGGTGCTCTTTGGCGCTGTAACAGAGACGGAATCCAGAAACAAAGTGTATACCTTCAGAAACAGGTGTATGTTCTTTATTGGGACAATTATCCCGCTTATCTGCGGAGCCATGCTTAGCAGTCAGGCGCATTCTGAAGGCAAGCTTACGGCTCTGAGAGTTTTTTACTTTATCTCGGGGGCTTTCCTTATTATCCAGGCTTTCATTATCCTTGCGCTTCCGTGCGAGAGAAAAAGTGATGATGAGATGCTTGCTGTCGGAAGGTTTAATCTTAAGTCATTCCTTGAGGCCTTTGTTTTCGTATTTAAAGACAGAAAGTTTCGCGGCTTCTTTTTCCTTATCATGTTCTTTTATCTTACCTGGCATGTGGACTGGAGCATGTGGTATATAGAAGAGATAGGGTATATGGGGTTAAATGAGTTTCATCTTGCGGTTTTCAGCGGACTTATATGCGTATTTCAGCTTATTTTTATGGGCTTTTTCAGCAAGTTTGACAGCAGGTTCGGGCCGTACCGAACTATGCTTTTTGCTTCCTTTGCCCTGGCGCTTTGTCCTTTTACGGTAGTTGTCTGCAGCTTTGTACCTATGCAGATAAGACCTTATTTGTTTATAGGAATGGGGCTTTTTGGAAGCGTGCCGCAGTGCGCTATAGGTCTTTGCGTAGTAGAGATGCTGCTTGAAGTATTGCCGGGCAAAAACAGGGCACTTGTAACCAGTATCTATACTATGTTTATTACACTCAGTAACTGCCTTATGCCACTTTTTGGAGTAAAGATCTACGAGGCACTGGGCGGCAATATATTTGCGGTGAGAGCCTTCAATATAACATGGTTTACCCTTAGAATGCTTGTATTTACCACGCTTATCATAGTTGGAAATAAAAGAAAAAATCTATAACTATATAATAATTTAAAGGAGGGCCAGATAATGGCAAAGATTTATGCATCCACATCGGATAAATTAAGCGAAAGAGAGTTAAAGCACGCCGAGCTTACAAGGTGGGCGGCAACCCAGGGAATGGTGCTTCTTGAAAATGACGGTACACTTCCCATAAATGTAAAGGATACTCCCAAAGTTGCACTTTACGGAGCAGGTGCTAGAAATACCGAAAAAGGCGGCACAGGTTCAGGAGATGTAAACCAGAGATTTGTGGTAAATATCGAGGAGGGCTTTAAGAAAGCAGGCTTTGAGGTCAGCAATCAGGACTGGCTAGGGAGATATGATGCCCTTGTGGAAAAACTTCATACAGAGTGGTTTGCAGGGATCAAAAAAGAAGCTGAAGAAAAGCATATCCCGTTTTGGTACCTTATGTTTGAAAATCATTTCAGAGCACCATACGGAGTAGAGATAACAGAGGAAGACGTTAAAAATTCAGACACCGACACAGCCTTTTATATCATTACCCGTAACTCAGGTGAAGGTGCAGACCGTACCGACACCGAGGGTGATTATGAGATAGCAAAAGAAGAAAAGGAAGACATGATCTTTCTTACAAAACACTACAAAAAGGTAGTCGTAATACTTAATGTAAGCGGCGCTGTGGATACCAAGTTCTATAAGGAGATACCGGGGCTTAATGCTCTTTTCCTTATGAGCCTTGCGGGAACATCAAGCGGAGATTCACTTCTTGAGGTTCTTACAGGTAATGTTACTCCGTGCGGCAAGCTTTCAATGACCTGGGCAAAGAACTATATGGATTATCCGTCTTCAAAGACATTCTCTTTAAATGACGGAGATGCGGTAACAGAAGAGTATACAGAAGGAATCTATGTTGGATACAGATATTTTGATACCTTTAATGTGGAGCCTGCTTATGCCTTTGGGTTTGGCGGTTCTTATACCACATTTGATATCAAGACCCTTGGAGTTACTGCAGACGGTGAAAATGTCAGCGTAAAGGTATGTGTTACAAATACAGGAAAGACATATAACGGCGCCGAGGTAGTGCAGATCTACGTATCAAAGCCTGAAGTAAACTTAGAAAAGCCTTACCAGGAGCTTCTTGCTTTTGGAAAGACCAAGGCTCTTGCGCCTGGGGCAGAGCAGGAACTTACAATTACATTTCCTACAGAGCGCCTTGCTTCCTACTGCGAAGAATGTGCTTCATATGTAATGGAAGCAGGAAAATATTATATAAGAGTCGGAAACAGCAGCAGAAACACTCATATAGTTGCAGCTATCGAGCTTGATAAACCTTGCGTAACAGAAAAGCTAAAGAATATCCTTGTTCCGGAAAAGAAGATAAACGAGCTTTCAAACAAGGGAGTTAAGTCCTACTCTTATGAAGGTGAAGAAAACGAGAAAAACAGCGCAGTTATAATTAAATTAAATGCAGATTTAATAAAGACAAAAGAGGCAAAATATACAGAAGAGAGAAAAGAAATCCCTGCTGTGCCAAATGACGGTTTAAAGCTTACAGATGTTATAGCAGGAAAACGCAGCCTTGATGAGTTTATAGGTCAGCTCTCTGTTAAAGAGATGGCTCATCTTTGCGTAGGTATGGGACATTCTATAGACGGAGACGGCGCTACATCCACCATTGGCGCTGCTTCAAGTGTTGTACCGGGGGCTGCGGGAGATACTTCCTCGCTTCTTGTTGATGACAGAGACGTAGCTAATCTTGCTCTTGCAGACGGACCGGCAGGTCTTCGTCTTATACAGCATTTTAAGACAGATAAAGACGGTAATATGCTTCCGGGACAGAATGCATTCGGTCCTCAGATAGAAACAGGCGAGCCGGATCCTGAAGGAACAAAGCACTATTATCAGTATTGTACCGCTATTCCTATCGGAACCCTTCTTGCACAGAGCTGGGACTATGATGTTATCTATAAGATGGGTGAGCTTGTGGGAAGAGAAATGAATGAATTTGGTGCTTCCGTATGGCTTGCTCCTGCCATGAACATTATGAGAAATCCTCTTTGCGGGCGTAACTTTGAGTACTACTCAGAGGACCCTACACTTGCAGCCCTTTGCGCAACTGCTGATAACGACGGTGTTCAAAGTCACCCCGGTATCGGTACCAGCGTAAAGCACTTTGCGGCAAACAATCAGGAAGAGCTTCGCCAGGGCTCAGATTCTGTGGTAAGCGAAAGGGCACTTCGAGAGATTTACCTTAAGGCCTTTGAACTTACGGTTAAAGCAAGCCAGCCTATGACCATAATGACTTCATACAACCTTCTTAACGGAACTCACACTGCAAACAGCTTTGAACTCATTACAAACGCTGCAAGAGATGAGTGGGGCTTTGCAGGAGCCGTTATGACAGACTGGGGAACCACCAGCGAGATGGGCTTTGAGTTTTTAAGACAGGCCGGTATTGAGATGAGACCAAAGGGAGTGCCTGAAGGAAAGAGCGTTCCTCATTGCAGTCAGCCTGAGCTTTGTATAAAGGCAGGAAATGACTGGATCATGCCGGGTAACATGAACGATATCAACAGGATCATAGATTCTGTGGGTAAGACCATAACAAAAGCAGACCTTCAGGACTGTGTACGCCACATACTTACAATAATCATGAAGTCTTCAAGGTATGATGGCAGCAAACCTTACGCAAGCGATTTTGCTTTAAAGCCATTTATCACGGTTGAATAGTGTTTACTTATGCTAACAAAAGTAGTATAATTCTCGATGGGCGCGGTAAAATGCGCTTATCGAAAAAATACAAGGGAGGATTTAAAGATGCAGGAAGTTTTTGATTTTTTAAAGAAATGCGGTACTTTTTATCTTGCTACCGTAGACGGGGATCAGCCTAGAGTAAGGCCTTTTGGTGCTATTGCCATTATTGATGGCAAGATTTATACACAGACAGGTAAGGTAAAGAACGTATCAAAGCAGATACAGGCCAACAATAAGGTTGAGATCTGTGCCTGTGCAGGCGCTGAGTGGGTACGTATCGAGTGCAAACTTGTACGCGACGAAAGACGCGAGGCTAAGGTTGCTATGCTTGAGGCTAATCCGGGTCTTAAGAATATGTATTCTGCAGATGATGACAACACAGAGGTTCTTTATTTTGCAGATGCGGTAGCTACTTTCTATTCATTTGGCGGCGAGCCAAAGGTAGTTAAGTTCTAGTATTCAGGTATTTTTACAGGGGCAAGAGAATATTTCTCTTGCCCTGATTTTTTGTAAGGAATGGGAATTATGAGTATTTGCAGCATGTGCCCACGAAAATGCGGGGTAAACAGAGACGAAAAGGCCGGTTTTTGCGGCGAGAAAAATGATATAAGGATAGCAAGGGCTTCTCTTCATATGTGGGAAGAACCCTGTATATCAGGGAAAGAAGGCTCCGGGACCGTATTCTTTTCGGGTTGTAATCTTAAATGCGTATACTGTCAGAACTCAAAGATAGCTATCGGAGATGTGGGCCATGTTATAAGCGAAAGCGAGCTTATTAAGACTTTTTTTGAACTTAAGGAAAAGGGAGCAAACAATATTAATCTTGTTACGCCTTCGCATTTTGTACCTCAGATAAGATCGGCTCTTATTAAAGCAAAAGATGAAGGGCTTGATCTTCCTATAGTTTACAATACAAGTTCTTATGAAAATGTGGAGGCGATAAAGAGCCTTGAAGGCCTTGTAGATGTATATCTTCCCGATATGAAATATGTAAGCGGTAATCTTTCAGGGCGCTATTCTAATGCTCCTGATTACTTTAACGTAGCAAGCGCCGCAATTGCCGAGATGGTAAGGCAGCAGCCAAAGGCAGTATTTAAGGGCAGTGACCTTGACACCTGGGAAGATACCTACATTTTAAAGGGCGTTATCGTAAGACACCTTGTGCTTCCGTCTCATGTGGACGAGTCAAAAAGAGTAATAGAGTATCTTTATAAAACCTACGGAGACAGCATATATATCAGCATTATGAACCAGTTTACGCCGGTTACGGACCTTTCGCGATTCCCTGAGATAAACAGAAAAGTAACGGAAGAAGAGTACGATGAGGTGGTTGACTTTGCCATAGACCTTGGCCTTGAAAACGGCTTTATCCAGGAAGGTGACACCGCAAGCGAAAGCTTTATTCCCGACTTTCATTGAATTTACATATGTACCAGGTACCTGTGTAAAAAATTTACATATGTACCTGGTACATATGTAAAAAAATTACACAGGTACCTGGTACATATGTAACCGATTTGTGACCGTAGTAGCAGTCCTTATAAATGGGACTGCTTTTGTTTTTGAATTGTCGATTATATTTGAAAAAACATTATGTAAAATGAAAAAAAATCGTGTAAAAAACAAGTCTATTGTTATAAGCATGTGCTATAATATAATATCATAACACGGTTTTGTAACCGTTTTGATTTTTTGGAAAAACGTTTTTAGGCTCGGGGAAGTTTACCGGGAGTGTTATTATCAGTTTAGTTAGGAGACTTTAAGATGGGACTTTGGGGAGATGACAAAGAAAAGAATGCGCAGGTCAGCGAGGCTGTTGCAGCGGGGATAGAAAAAGCCATGGGGCCTGTTATGGAAAAGCTGACTGCTATGGCGGCAGAGAGTCTTAACGCAGCCCTTGAAGCGCAAAAAAACAGCGCAAAAGAGATGAGCGATGCTTTTCTTGCAAGTCTTAAAGGCGAGACAGATAACGTATATAAAGAACTGCTTAGCGCATTAAGTGAGAACGCCAAGACCCAGGGCGAGCTTTTAGCTAAGATAAAAGAAGAGACAGACGAGCTTAAAGAGGTGGCAAAGCTTCAGGCGGAAGCCGCTGCAGATGCTAAAGAGGCAAAAGAGGGCCTTGTGGCTGCGGCAAGAGAGATGAAAGAAAGCGCTGAGAGTGCCTTTGCAGGTATAAAGGATGCCCTCGGTACTATCTCTGCGGTATATGAGAGAAGCTCAGATACCCTTACAGAGCTTGTATCAAAAGAAGACAAGATCGTGGCAGAGCAAAAGGAAGTCTTTGCAAATGCCGCAAAAGATATACTTGCTGCCCAGGAAAAGTGGACAGAGAGCTTTACTAAATGTGAAAACGAGCTTGCAAGAGATTACACAGGTTTATTTGAAAGCCTGAACAGGACAATTCAGAGCGTTGAAAGCTATTCACAGGCAATTGCGGAGTCAAGCGATAGCCTTAAGGCAGCCTCAGAAAGTACACTTGCAGCCCTTAAAGAAGGCAGCGCTGCAGCAAACGCCGCATTTACAGAGAGTGCACAGAAAAACACAGAGGCTCTTGCAAACACCATCAAAGCCTCAAACGATACCCTTACAGAGAGTATCAAGGCTTCAAATGCAGCTCTTACAGAGAGCGTTAAAGCTACAAAGGATGCCCTTACAGAAACTGTAAGCACCTTAACAGAAAGCTTAAAGAGCGAAAATGCTTCTTACAAGGCAAGCCTTGATGAGGGCATAAAAGAGACCTTTAAGGTATTTGACGAGGAGAGCGCAAAGCTTGCTAAGACCCTTTCAGAGACAGGGCAGGAGATAGCAGACGCGGCAGCAAACATTCCAAAAGCACTAAGAGGACTTAACTGATGATTTACGAGCCGGTTCTTTTATGCAAAGCAGTAGATACGGCGGTTAAAGCAAAGGAAGAAAGAAAAGAAAAACTTCAGGATATCAGCTTTAACGCATATTATAAAGAACTCTTTAAAAAGATGGCAGCGCAGGCAAAAGATGCCCGCAGGGCCCTTGGCCTTAGGTACTGTCTTACAAGAAGAGAATTTGCCCTTCTTCTTAACTATTACCTTACAGAGGCAAACGAAGAAGAATTTAAGGCACTTACCCCTGTTATACTTGAAGATGTGGACGAGGTAAGCTCCATGCTCCTGTATGATGAGATACTTAAGTCTTACGATGAGGAAAAGATAATCACCTTAGCTGAAAGCCTTAAAAATAAAAAGACCTTCGGCTCCGTACTTAAGACAAAGCTTAACCTTCAGTTTACAGAGTTTCTGGAAGCCGTAACAGGCGGAAGCCTTCCTGAATATATCAATAATATCGCCGGTATAATAAGCGGCGGAGAAGGCTCAGGCTACGGAAAGGCCTTAGAGGGCCTTCACGTCAAGGAAGAGTATAAATTATATAAAGAATGCGGAAAGCTTTATCTTTTCGTATGCGACGCAGCAGGGTACCTTACTATGGGACTTGATACCTTAAGCAAGCTATCTGAAGGCTTTGATGAAAAGGCAAGAGCAGAGCTACTTAAGAATATGCTCTCAGTTATGGACAGCTACCAGCTTCGCCACTTTGTTCCTATGATCGACTTTTTTGCAGAGGCCGTAGGAACCCCGGGCAGCGATAAGTACGAGCGAGCCTTTGAAGGCTACAGTAAGGCTATAACAGGCAAATACGATGTACTTATAAATCAGCGAAGTATTTACAAGGCTTTCGGCGGTGGAGAGAGGGCAGACTTCTGGTACGGGTATATCGATAAGTGCAAGATCTACGACCTTGAAAAACTCGGTGCCCTTGTGTTTATATTTGAAAATTTCGTATGTATAGAGCCTTATATAGAAGATGCAGCTTACTTTTACGACCTGCCTTATTACAATGAGACAGTAAAACAGGGCAGCGCCGGAAAAGAAACGCCTGAAGATTTTTTTGCCTACCTTAAAAATAAAACAGAGTGGGCAGCCGAAGGCGAAAGACCTAAGCGCTGGCGCAGAGCCCACACGGGCAGCTGGCAGCTTGATTACAAAAAGCATATTTCCATGACCCTTAAGTCATAATTACTAATTTCTTGAAAAAGAGAGGGATAAAACTAAAATGGCGTTTGTCAGAGAAAGAAAGAGAATAGGTGACATTCTCTTACAGCAAAATGCAATCACAGAAGATCAGCTTAACATAGCTCTTGATAAACAGAAGGCTATGCACCAGAAGCTCGGTACTGTACTTGTAGAGCTTGGTTTTATATCAGAGCGAAAGATGGCAAGAGTGCTGCAAAATCAGCTTGGTCTTGATTTTGTAGAGCTTAATACAAAGATGATCTCTCCTGAGATCTTAAACCTTGTTACAGACTCGCTGGTACTTAAAAAATACGTATGTATGCCATTTGAGTTCGATCAGTTCGACTCAAAGTACCTTAAGGTAGCCTTTGCAGATCCTATGGATATCTTTGCCATAGACGACCTTAGTTACATAACCGGCATGCAGATAACCCCTGCTATAGCTACCACGGCAGATATCATGGCCTGCATCGACAAATACTACGGAAATGCAGAGACCCAGGCGGTAGCAGACCAGTACTCAAGAGAAGTAGCAGGACAGGAAGAAGAAAATGCAGCTGCTGAAAATTCTGAAGCTGTAGAAAATGCTCCTATCGTTATCTTAGTCCGCAAAATAATCGAGCAGGCAGTGCGTATGAGAGCTTCAGATATCCATATCGAGCCCCTTGAGAGCAAGATAAGAGTGCGTTACAGAGTCGACGGCGTACTTACAGATGTGGGCGGATACGCCACAAATATGCTTGCAGCCATGACTACACGTATCAAGATCATCGGCGGCATGGATATTTCTGAAAAGAGAAAGCCACAGGATGGCCGTATCACCTACGTAGTAGACAGGGTTGAGTACGATATCCGTGTATCTATCCTGCCGACAGTATTTGGCGAAAAAGTCGTTATGCGACTTACAGCCAAGAAAAACCTTACCAGAGATAAAAAACTCCTTGGTTTTTCGCCAAAGGAGCTTGAGATATTCGATAAAATATTTGCAAACCCTAACGGTATCATACTTGTTACAGGACCTACAGGTTCAGGTAAATCAACCACCCTTTATACGGCGCTTTCAGAGCTTAATACAAGCGATGTAAACATAATTACCGTAGAAGACCCTGTGGAAGCCAACATAGACGGAATCAACCAGGTACAGGTAAATGTTAAGGCAGACCTTACATTTGCAAGCGCCCTTCGTTCTATCCTCCGTCAGGACCCTGATATCATCATGATCGGTGAGATCCGAGATAAAGAGACAGCTAGTATCGCTGTTACAGCGTCTATCACAGGACACCTTGTAGTAAGTACCTTACATACCAACAGCGCCGCAGCTTCAATAACCCGTCTTGCTGATATGGGTATTGAAAGCTACCTTATAGCAGACTCAACTGTCGGCGTTATCGCGCAGCGTCTTACCCGTAGGCTTTGTACCTGCAAAAAGGCTAGGTTTGCTACCCCTGAGGAAAAGCGCCTCCTTGAATTTAAGGGAGACGAAGAGCTTACGATCTACGACCCTGTAGGGTGCGTACAGTGTAACGAAAGCGGCTACCTTGGCCGAATCGGTGTATACGAGATGATGCCAATTACTCCAAAGCTAAAGAGCGCTATTGCGGCAAAGTCAAATACGGAAGAGCTTGAAAAGATAGCTTTATCTGAGGGCATGAGTACCCTTCGTAGTAGCTGTGCAAGGCTTGTTCGCGAAGGCGTAACTTCCATAAATGAGATGAAACGTATCGTATATGTAGATGAAGAAGATACAGAAGAGGAAAACTATTAATGTATACTGTAAACGACCTTCTTATAAAAGCAGCAGAAATGAATGCTTCAGACCTTCACCTTACAGTAGGCGTACCGCCTAAGGTAAGAGTATTTGGGTCTCTTGTAGATGCGGGGCCTGATATTTTAAAGCCTGATGATATACAGACTTTAGCATATTCCATATTGCCTCCTGCCCAGATACCAAAGTTTGAAGAAAACGGAGAGCTTGACTTTTCATATGCTATACCCGGAATTGGCCGTTACAGAGCAAACGTATTCCACCAGAGAGGAAGCCTTGGGGCTACCATCCGTCTTGTTGGAAACGAGATCCCAAGCCCTGAAAAGCTTGGACTTCCTCAGTCAGTAAAAGAGCTTATAAATAAGAGACGCGGCCTTATACTTGTAACAGGGCCTACAGGCTCCGGTAAATCTACGACCCTTGCCTCTCTTATTAACCTTATAAACGAGCAGTTCCAGTACCACATTATTACTCTTGAAGACCCTGTGGAGTACTTACATCCGCATAAAAAGAGTATAGTAAATCAGCGTGAGGTTGGAACTGATACAAAGAGCTTTTCGGGGGCACTTACAGCAGCCCTTCGTGAAGACCCTGATGTAATACTTGTAGGAGAGATGCGAGACCTTGATACCATCTCTACAGCCATAACCGCTGCAGAGACAGGACACCTTGTATTTAGTACGCTTCATACTATTGGCGCGGCTCAG
This sequence comes from Lachnospiraceae bacterium, assembly GCA_016284355.1. GTDB lineage: Bacteria > Bacillota > Clostridia > Lachnospirales > Lachnospiraceae > JAEEOQ01. The sequence goes on along the minus strand of JAEEOQ010000079.1, from coordinate 785 downwards.
ACCATCGACCGTATAATAGACGTATTCCCACCGTACCAGCAGGGGCAGATACGAAGCCAGCTAAGCCTTGTACTTGAGGGCGTTATAAGCCAGCAGCTTATACCTATGGTAGGCGGAAAGGGAAGAAGAGCAGCCTTTGAGGTAATGCTTGGAACCCCTGCTATACGTAACCTTATAAGAGAAGCAAAGACCCACCAGATAAGCGGTATCATGCAGACAGGCCGCAAGCTTGGTATGCAGACTATGGACGATTCGATCTTCGAACTCTTTATAAACAGATATATAGATAAAGAGCAGGCTATAGGCTACGCACAGGATGCGACGACCTTAGCTAATCGTATATTCGCTTAAAAAACAAAGAAAAAAGTAACTTTTCAGGAGGCATTTATGCCGGATTTTAGTTATGTTGCCATAAATAAAGACGGAGTACAGGTAAAGGGCTCTATGGAAGCCTCTGATGCTAACGCCGTAAAGAGCAAGCTTAAGCTTGAAGGCCTTTCTGCCGTATCCATTAAGTCGCAAAGCATACTTACAAAGGATATACAGATAGGTGGCGGCGCAAGGGTTAAACCAAGAGACCTTGCTATCTTTTGCCGTCAGTTTTCAAGCGTACTTAACGCAGGCGTTACCGTAGTAGAGGCCCTCCGTATGCTTGGAGAGCAGACTGCTAATAAAACCTTGCAGGCAGCTTTATTTAAAACAAAGGAGCTTGTACAGCAGGGAGAGACGCTGGCATCTGCCATGCGCCAAAGCCCAAAGATCTTTCCTGAGAGGTTTGTAAATAT
>JAEEOQ010000078.1 GCA_016284355.1 Lachnospiraceae bacterium | reverse complement strand
AAGCTCTATAAATCTGTATTCGTTGGTATTCCAGATGATAAACTCCTCTGAAAACCTTGAAAGATGCATCATAATGGTTGAAAGAGCAGAAAGCAGCTCTATGATATAGTCTCTGTCTGAAACCGAATCCATGGAATTTTCCGTAGCTTTGTCAAAACCAAGGAGACCTGCGGTATATTCTCTGTCAAGAGGATATGTGGTCCCTGCAAGAGCGCCTGCTCCTAAAGGGCATTCATTCATACGCTTTCTGATATCATTAAGCCTTCCCGTATCTCTTTTAAACATCTCAAAATATGCGCCCATATGGTGTGCAAGAGTAAGGGGCTGAGCCTTTTGAAGATGAGTAAAGCCGGGCATAATGGTATCTGTATTTGCTTTCATGGTATCAAGCAGAACAATAAGAAGTTCTCTTATAAGCTCTTTAATGCTGTCAATCTCATTTCTTACGTAAAGACGCATGTCAAGAGCTACCTGATCGTTGCGGGAACGGCCTGTATGAAGCCTTTTGCCGGCATCACCTATACGCTCTGTAAGGGTAGCTTCAACAAAACTGTGTATATCTTCGTATTCGTAGTTAAAGTCAAGCTTGCCCTCGTTTAGATCATTTAATATGCCTCTTAATCCATCTGTTATATCTTTGCAGTCTTTTTCACTTAAAATGCCTTGTTTTCCGAGCATAGTGGCATGTGCAATACTGCCTTCTATATCTTCTTTATAAAACCTTTTGTCAAATGGCAGAGAATTATTGAATCTTTCTACCGCCTTATCTGTTTCTTTCTGAAAACGCCCTCCCCAGAGCTTCATTTATAACCCTTCTTTCATAAAAATTTTTTCATTATTATAACGGATTAACGCGTAAAAGTAAATAGTATGAGCTATGCAAGGTTTAAGAACAATCATAAGTAATAGTTATATAAATTATGAATTAAATTTTATTGTTATTAATCAAAAAATCTGATATAGTATTTTAGAAAAAATAGAAACCAATGGAGGATTAAGTTATGCCAAAGAGAGCAGATATCCACAAAATTCTTATTATCGGTTCGGGCCCTATCGTTATCGGTCAGGCCTGTGAATTCGATTATTCCGGTACCCAGGCTTGCAAGGCTCTTAAGAGTCTTGGTTACGAGATCGTTCTTGTTAATTCCAATCCTGCTACCATCATGACAGACCCTGAAACAGCTGACGTTACATATATTGAGCCTCTTAACGTTAAGAGACTTGAGAAGATAATCGCAAAAGAAAGACCGGACGCGTTACTCCCTAATCTGGGCGGGCAGTCAGGTCTTAATCTTTGCTCTGAGGCCTACAAAGCAGGTATTCTTGATAAATACAATGTACAGGTAATAGGTGTACAGGTTGATGCCATCGAGCGCGGAGAAGACCGTATCGAGTTTAAGAAGACTATGAATAAGCTCGGTATTGAGATGGCAAGAAGCAACGTTGCTTACAGCGTTGAAGAAGCTCTTGATATTGCAGATGACCTTGGTTATCCTGTGGTTCTTCGTCCTGCTTATACTATGGGCGGAGCCGGCGGCGGCCTTGTATATAATAAAGAGGAACTTAAAACTGTCTGTGAGCGCGGCCTTCAGGCAAGTCTTGTGGGTCAGGTACTTGTTGAAGAGAGTATCCTTGGCTGGGAAGAGCTTGAACTTGAGATCGTAAGAGATGCGGCAGGAAATATGATCACGGTCTGCTTTATTGAAAATATCGATCCTATCGGTGTTCATACAGGCGATTCTTTCTGTAGCGCACCTATGCTTACTATCTCAGAGGAAGTTCAGGAAGAACTTAAAAAACAGGCATTTAAGATCGTAAATGAGGTTGGTGTTATCGGCGGTACCAACGTACAGTTTGCTCACGATCCTGTCAGCGGACGTATTATAGTAATCGAGATAAATCCTCGTACTTCTAGATCTTCAGCCCTTGCTTCAAAGGCTACAGGTTTTCCTATCGCGCTTATTTCCGCTATGCTTGCCTGCGGACTTAACCTTTCTGATATTCCTTGCGGCAAGTACGGCACTCTTGACAAATACGTACCTGACGGAGACTATGTTGTTATTAAATTTGCAAGATGGGCTTTTGAAAAATTCAAAGGCGTAGAAGATAAGCTTGGTACCCAAATGCGTGCCGTAGGTGAGGTCATGAGTATCGGTAAGACCTACAAAGAAGCCTTCCAGAAGGCTATAAGAAGCCTTGAGACAGGCAGATACGGTCTTGGCCGTGTTAAGAATTTTAACTCTCTTAGCAAAGAAGAACTTTTAAACAGACTTCGTACTCCTTCAAGCGAAAGATATTTCCTTATGTATGAGGCCTTAAGAAAAGGCGCTACAGATGACGAGATCTTTGAGATCACAAAGGTTAAACATTATTTTATAGATCAGATGCGCGAGCTTGTAGAAGAGGAAGAAGAGCTTCTTAAGTTTAAAGGAAGCCTTCCTTCAGACGACCTTCTTATAAAAGCAAAGAAAGACGGATTTTCAGATAAATACATAGCAGATCTTCTTGAGATCCCTGAACATAGAGTAAGAAACGCCAGAACAGCCCTTAATGTAGTAGAACACTGGGAAGGCGTGCATGTATCAGGAACTAAGGATTCAGCTTATTACTTCTCTACTTATAACGGGGAAGACAAAGATGTTGTATCAGACAACAAGAAGATAATGATCCTTGGCGGCGGTCCAAACCGTATCGGTCAGGGTATAGAGTTTGACTATTGCTGCGTACATGCTGCAAAAGCCCTTAAAAAGCTTGGATTTGAGACCATTATCGTAAACTGTAATCCTGAGACCGTATCTACAGACTACGATACATCGGATAAGCTTTACTTTGAGCCACTTACTCTTGAAGATGTACTTGCAATATACGAAAAAGAAAAGCCACTTGGCGTTATTGCACAGTTTGGCGGTCAGACACCGCTTAATCTTGCCGCTAAGCTTAAAAAATACGGTGTCAACATTCTTGGTACAACGCCGGAGGTAATAGATCTTGCTGAAGACCGCGACCAGTTCAGAGCTATGATGGATAAGCTTGGAATTCCTATGCCTGAGTCAGGTATGGCTGTAAATGCCGATGAAGCAAAAGAGATCGCCGGAAAGATCGGATATCCTGTTATGGTTCGTCCTTCTTACGTACTTGGCGGAAGAGGTATGGAAGTTGTATATGATGATGAGGCAATGGTAGAGTATATGAATGCGGCTGTTGGTGTTACACCTGACAGACCTATCCTTATCGACCGCTTCTTACACCATGCTACCGAATGCGAGGCAGATGCCATAAGTGATGGTACGAACGCATTTGTTCCTACTGTTATGGAGCATATCGAGCTTGCGGGGGTTCACTCAGGAGATTCAGCCTGCATTATACCTTCAGCACATATCTCTAAGGAAAACCTTGAGACCATTAAAGAGTACACACGTAAGATTGCAGAAGAGATGCATGTAGTAGGTCTTATGAACATGCAGTATGCAATAGAAAAAGGAAAGGTATATGTTCTTGAGGCAAACCCTCGTGCAAGCCGTACCGTTCCTCTTGTATCAAAGGTATGTAATATTAGGATGGTACCAATAGCTACAGATATCATCACAGCTGAGCTTACAGGAAGAAAGTCACCTGTGCCTGAACTTCACGAGAACTATATTCCTTACTACGGTGTTAAGGAAGCAGCGTTCCCATTTAATATGTTCCCTGAGGTTGACCCGATCCTTGGACCTGAGATGCGTAGTACCGGCGAGGTTCTTGGCCTTGCATCTTCGACAGGCGAAGCATTTATCAAAGCTCAGGAAGGTGCAGGTTCAGTTCTTCCGCTTTCAGGAAATGTACTTATCTCAGTAAATTCTAAAGATAAGATAGAAGCATGTCAGGCTGCAAGCATTTTTGAAGAATGCGGTTTTAAGATCTTTGCAACCGAAGGAACATACAAAGCTCTTGATGCAGTAGGCGTCAAGGCTACAAAGGTTAACAAGATCTACGAAGGAAGACCTAATATTTCAGATATGATCCTTAACGGAGAGTTTTCAATAATAATCAATTCTCCTGCGGGAAAAGACAGTGTAAATGATGACAGCTATTTAAGAAAAGCAGCCATCAAGGCAAGAATTCCTTATATGACCACAATGGCTGCAGGCCTTGCTGTGGCAGAGGGTATAGAGTATTTAAAGAATCACCCTGAAGCTCCGGTAAAGAGTCTGCAGGAATACCATGGAGAAATCAGGTAAAAGACTGCCCCTTTGTGCGAAATATTATTTTTCACACTTAGGGGCATCTTTGTTCTGGATTTGCAAGAAAGCTTCACGATAAATTTATGCTTTCTTGCAAAGAGCAGAACCTCCTTGTGCTATTCTGACATCAAAGCAGACATTTCATCAATTATCTCGCCAAATACATTAAGTGCTGATTCGATAGGAGCCTTTGTGCTCATATCTACACCGGCAAGCTTAAGAAGGCTGACAGGATCTGATGTGCAGCCGCTGTGAAGGAATTTCATGTAATCATCTACAGCCGGCTGTCCTTCTTTAAGAATACGTCTTGCTATTGCAACTGCTGCTGAATATCCTGTAGCATACTGGAATACGTAGAAGTTGTAATAGAAGTGAGGTATACGAGCCCATTCCATGCTGATAAGTTCGTCTGAAACCATATCAGGTCCGAAGTATTTCTTGTTAAGCTCGTAATAAGTCTTTCGAAGAGTCTCTGCATTAAGAGATTCGCCTTTTTCTGCAAGCTCTGCGGTAAGCATCTCAAATTCTGCAAACATGGTCTGCCTGTAAACTGTTCCCTTAAATGAATCAAGGTAGTGGTTAAGAAGATATGCTTTCTGATTCTTGTCTGTAGTAACCTTAAGGAGGTATTCCATAAGGAGAACCTCATTAACGGTAGAAGCAACCTCTGCAACGAAGATCTTGTAATGTGAGTTGAAAAAATTCTGAGCTTCATCCGTAAAATAGGAGTGAAGTGAATGTCCCATCTCATGAGCAAGAGTAAACTGGTTGTCAAGAGTGTTGTTGTAGTTAAGAAGTACGTAAGGGTGAACACCGTATACGCCTGCTGAGTATGCACCTGAGCGCTTTCCTTCATTTTCGTATACGTCGATCCATCTGTTTTCAAAGCCTTCTTTAAGAAGGGAGATGTATCTTTCGCCAAGAGGAGCAAGAGCCTTAAGTACAGTCTCTTTAGCCTGCTCAAATGGGATATCGACAGATACGTCTTTTACGATCGGTGTGTAAACATCGTACATGTGAAGTTCATCTACGCCAAGGATCTTCTTACGAAGAGCAACGTATTTGTACATCTTGTCCATGTTCTCATTTACAGCTTCGATAAGGTTTTTATATACCTTTGTGTCTACATTTGTTACGTTAAGTGCTGCTTCAAGGATAGAGTTATAATGACGAGCCTTTGCATTAAAGATAAGCTGTTTTACCTGGCCCTGATACATAGCGGCAATACTGTTCTGGAACTGCTCGTATGTGGAATAAAGAGCCTCAAAAGCGTCTTTGCGGACACGCCTGTTACTGCTTTCCATAAGAGGGATAAAGCGGCCATGGCTTATACGTACCTTTTCACCGTTTTCATCTTCAATCTCAGGAAAAACAAGGTCTGCATTGTTAAAAAGAGAGAAGATGTTCTGAGGATTTGAACGAACCTCACCTGCAAGAGCCATGAGGTTTTCAAGCTCCTCTGAAAGCATATGAGGCTTTAAGCGGCGGCTGTTATTGATATAGATCTCAAACTCTTTAAGTTCAGGCTCTTCCTCATAATATTTTTTAAGTGTTTCATCGTCTCCGGCGATAAGTTCAGGATCAAAGAAAGCTGTCTTGCTGCCTATCTCAACTTCGATAGCCTCGAGTTTGCCAAGCCTTGCAAGGTTTTCTGTGTTCTTTGTATCCTGATCTGAGAGTCTTTGTGCATATTCAAAAGCTTTGTATAAAGTCATGTTCATCGCTTCCCATGTCTTCATGCACTCAAGAAATGTTTTAGCATTTTCAAACATTCTCCCCTTAAATCCGGCTGCTTTGTCAGCGAGAGCTTTTAAGTTTTCAACATCTTTGTCAAAATCTGCTGTGGTAGCGTAGATGTCTGACAGATCCCATGTGTCTTCAACTTTTTGCTCGCTTCTTTTAAGAAGTTCTTTTGCCATTTGTTGTTACCTCCCGAATAATATTTTGCAACGTGGTTAATTATACTATATTTTTCGTTTAATTTCACTATAAAGTGTGTTAAAATACGAAAGGAAAACAGATAAATGAAAGTGAAGTGGAAATATGGAAAAAGAAGCATTTCTTGACCTCCTTAAAAACATCCTTGAACAGGCTGTTATAAATGATAATGTGATCTCGGTATCTGAGATCAAAGAAAACCTTGAAGATATGGCACTTGACGAAAAGCAGCTTGCTTCAGTAAAGGAATACCTTGCGGTAAACGGCGTTAAGGTAGTGGGAGATGAAAAAAAGAAAGATACTAAAGAAAGTATAAAAGATGTGTCAGATAAGCAGGAAAAAGAAGAGAAGATCGCAGACACACCTTTTCTTAAGATGTATCTTAAAGAGATA
>JAEEOQ010000077.1 GCA_016284355.1 Lachnospiraceae bacterium | reverse complement strand
AATAAAGTGTCTGAAGACAATAATGATACCATCAACGCGGCGTCTATTCTTGATGAGGATCACTACGGCCTTGAAAAGGTAAAGGAGAGGATCCTTGAGTTTCTTGCGGTCAGAGCAAAGAAAAAAGATGTTACAGAGACAGGTATCATCTGCCTTGTAGGGCCTCCGGGCACAGGTAAAACTTCTATAGTAAGGTCTGTGGCAAGAGCTCTTAATAAAAAATATGTAAGGGTTTCTCTTGGCGGCGTAAGAGATGAGGCAGAGATAAGAGGACACAGAAGAACCTATATAGGAGCTATGCCGGGTCGTATCATCTCGGGCCTTAAAAATGCCGGAGTAAGCAATCCGCTTATTCTTCTTGACGAGATCGACAAGGTAAGCAGCGATTACAAGGGCGATACCTCATCAGCCCTTCTTGAGGTGCTTGACCCTGAGCAAAACAGATTCTTTGAAGATCACTACATCGATATGCCTGTAGATCTTTCAAGAGTGCTCTTTATTGCTACTGCAAATGACATTAACACCATACCGCGGCCTCTTATCGACCGTATGGAGATAATAGAAGTAACGAGCTACACCGCAAATGAGAAGTTCCACATAGCAAAGGAACATCTTATTCCTAAACAAAAGGAAAAGAACGGCCTTAACAAGGGCGAGCTTACCATTACAGACGCTGCCCTTCGCTCCATTATAGAAAATTACACCAGAGAAGCGGGGGTTCGTACCTTAGAGAGAAAGATCGCGCAGATCTGCCGAAAGGCCGATAAAGAGATCGTAGAAAAGGGTACAAAGGCCATAAAGGTAAACGAAAAGAATCTTAAAGATTTTCTTGGTAAAAAGACCTACAGACCGGATAAGGCAGCAGACAGGCCTGAAGTCGGCATTGTTCGCGGTCTTGCCTGGACAAGTGTGGGCGGCGATACTCTTGAGATCGAGGTAAATGTTATGCCGGGTAAGGGCAGCCTGCAGCTTACGGGACAGCTTGGCGATGTAATGAAAGAATCTGCCATGACAGGCATAAGCTACATCAGGTCCGTAAGTAAAAAATACGGCATAGATGACAAATACTTCTTTAAGCATGATGTGCATATCCACGTACCTGAGGGTGCAGTACCAAAAGACGGCCCATCTGCCGGAATTACCATAGCTACAGCGGTGCTTTCTGCGGCTACCGGCAAAAAGGTAAGAAGCGATATTGCTATGACAGGAGAGATAACCCTTAGGGGCAGAGTCCTTCCTATAGGAGGACTTAAGGAAAAACTGCTGGCCGCAAAGAGTGCGGGCATCACTACAGTCCTTGTACCAAAGAAAAACGAAAGCGACATCGAAGAGCTTTCAGATGAGATAAAAGAAGGAATGCAGATCAAACTTGTTTCAGATATGAAGGAAGTTATAGAAGCAGCATTCGTATAAAAAAGTTCGGCGGACATCCGCCGGACTTTTTTGTCGTATAGGGACGGAGTTAGTACGACATTTCCAACAGGGGTTGACAAATATTTTCTTTGCTGATATAATTTGTTACAAATTTGTTACGAAATGTTACAAATCAGGAGGAAAATATGTTAAGAAAGTTAACTTATAGTATATCAATATTTTTAACAGCCTTAATCTTAGCGGGCGGAAGCGTTAAAGCGTTTGCAGCCGAAGGAGAAGAGGCTGAGGCAAACGTTGCCGCAGAAGAAGTACTTGACGTAGAAGAAAGCGCAGACGGTATCGAAGCAGATGCCGCAGAAGATGAAGTGCCTGCAGGGGAAGCAGTAGTAGAGGAAGAAGTTGTTTCCGAGGAAGAGAATGAAGTAAAGACTTCAAAGAAGAAAGAAGCACCTGCTCCTCAGATCATTACTTACGAAGTAGAAGATGCCGAAGAAGAGACCGGCAGAGAATATACAGCAAAAGATGTTAAGCTTCTTGCATGCCTTATCCTTGCAGAAGCAGGCAACCAGCCTTACAAGGGCAAGCTTGCTGTAGCAAATGTAGTACTTAACAGAGTAGATTCCAATCTTTTCCCAAATACTCTTAAAGAGGTTATCTACCAGAAAACATACAGCAGATACTACGGCAGATCTATCTACCAGTTCTCTGTTTCTTCTCCGAACGTAGGAACTCTTGCAAAAGCTCTTCGTCTTTATGGCAAGAGAACAAACGCAGCCGAGATCAAGCAGGAAGAAGAGTGTATCAAAGCTGCAAAGGCTGCACTTGAAGGAAAGTACGGCACTGAAGATGAGAACTATCTTTTCTTCCGCAGATACAGTTCCTCACTTGCAAACCAGAAGCCAAAGGGCGTAAGGATAGCTGCCCATTACTTCTACAGATAAATGAATTTTTTAGCCCCGTGCTTATAGCTCGGGGCTTTCTTTTGCCTTTGAGGGTGTTGCCTGCCCGGGGCTTTTTTCTTCGCCCGGTCGTCTCTTCTTTTTTCGCGGTCTATAAAACACTCATTTTCCTAATATGATCTGACGCTTTTCATTTATTATGCATGCTGCGCATAAAACTCGCCGATCGGTCGGCGGCTTGGGGAGAGATGAAAAAGTATGAGATTTCATGACTTGAAATTGACCGATTTGCACGTCGCTCTGTTATAAGTTTATGATTTTCTATAAAAGTGGTCATATGGCACTTCGTGCCACTCTTAAAAGCCTGCATGAAGCCCATTCAAGCAAGCTTGATGGGTTCCTTGCAGACTTTTTTCTCGCTGCGCTCGCTATGACCACTTAAAGCAGTATGAACATAACATAAAAAGCATAGACATATCGCTCCGTGCAATTATATAAATATTATTCTGATTCTCCCCGCCACCTCACCTCCCGGCTCAGACAAATTGCTCGCATGCACTTTGAAAAGCTTTGCAGATCATAAGGAAAATGGCATTTTAAGACATCTCAAAAACAAGAGACGCCGTGCTATAAACGCCCCTATTTATACGGAATAGCAAAACTCCTTGGTTAATATTAGTAGTATCGATATTTATAGTGTGGCATTTAATAATTTGATTCTGCTTAGGAAATTATGCTTGAACTCGACTTGCAAGTAAAGCCTGCTTACGCACTGCTACGCAGCAAGGGCTTGACTTGCAAATCGGATTCAAGCGTTAGGTAATTAAGCAGAATAAAGAAATAGTACAGTTATCATAACTGCAAGCTAACATATCCCGGATATACCGGGCAGAAATTATCTTAATGATAGCTTGAAGGTATCTTGAAGGTATTTTAATAATGGGTTGATGATCACAGGAGGCTACGCAGGAGGCGTGTATTCGTTTTTGAGCTTAGAGGCATATCCCATTTTCTCCTGTTGCGGTTAAGCTTTTCGGATTGCATGCGAGCAATTTGTCTGAGCCGGGACGGCCGCGAAAAAAGGAATACACGCCGACGAAAGAGTAGCCGTAAAAAGGCCACAAAAAAGAAATCTTTAAATTTTAGATTTGTTGTGATATACTAATCAGTAGATTGAGAAACTATGTATACAGATCTTAGGAGGATAAAATGCCGGGATTATTTGCGGGACTTGAGAAGTTTGGCCTTAAGGCAGACAAACTCAATGTCTATGAAGAAAAGAAAAAAGAAGAAAAGAAACCGGGCGCTGCTGCGGCTGCGGCTCCGGAAGCTACCGAAAAAGATTATATATTTGACAAGACCTTCAAGTGCCCTTGCTGTGACGCTGAGTTCCACGCAAAGGCAGTCAGAGCGGGAAAAGTCAAGCTTGCGGGAACAGATACAGACCTTCGTCCGAAGTATCAGCAGTTTGACTGTAACAAGTACGACGCGGTTGTATGTCCGAAGTGTGGTTATGCATCTATAGCAAAGTACTTTACATATCTTGGTACAGCGCAGTGCAAACTTATTAAAGAAAACATTACAAAAGCCTTTAAGGGTATTGATGAGTCAGGTGATATTTACACATATGATAACGCCATCGGCAGATTCAAACTTGCTCTTGTAAGTACTATCGTAAAGAGAGCAAAGGATTCAGAGAGAGCTTATACTTGTCTTAAGCTCGCCTGGGTTTTAAGAGGAAAGAGAGAATCTTTACCTGAAGATACACCTGACAGAGAAAATGTTATAAAGCAGCTTGAAGCAGATGAGAAAGAAGCTCTTGAAAATGCATACGTTGGTTTTGATAATGCGTTTTCAACAGAAAACCTTCCTATCTGCGGCAATCTTGATGAAGGTGCTCTTATGATCATTCTTGCGGATCTTTCAAGACGTATCGGTAAGACAGAAGAGGCCGGAAGATGGATATCTTCCATCCTTACCTCAAGGACTATCAAAGATAACGTAAAGAATAAGGCCCGTGAGATCAAAGAAATAATTGATTCTGCAAAACAACAATAAAAAACAAAATATAACAATATCGTAAAAAGGACTGCCGGGGGGCAGTCCTTTTGTTATGGAAAATGCACAATAAAAAGACTTTTTTTATCTATGAATTATAAAAATCTGTCAAATATCGTTCTATTAATATCTGTTATGACCATTTCTTATAGTTAAATTTCACAATAAAACTTACAAAAAGGTTGCAATCTTTGTTGAATAGTATTATAATATTTACGTGGTTGTAAAAACGTTTTTATGTTTTCTACACCAACAAAATTTTAATCGCCAAAGGCGAAGAAAGAGGAGGTTTCTCTAATGAAAATGAGAAAAATGCTTTCTATTCTTCTTGCTCTTGCTATGGTAATCGGCTGCCTCGCAGCTTGTGGCAAGAAAGCAGAAGAGACACCTGCTCCTGCTCCTGAAAAACAGACAGAGCAGCAGCCAGAGACCAAGGATGAGACCCCGGCTCCAGAACCTGCAGCAGACGAAACACCTGCTCCAGCAGCTGAGGACACAACTCCTGGTTCAACACCTAGAAATGAGACACTTTACTTCAACGGTCAGCAGTGGGGCGCTATAAACGCATGGAACCCAATCCACTCCAATGCTAACAACTTTGGTATCTCACAGAACTCAAGTGCTCGTGAAATCCTTTACGAGACACTCTTCATGTACAATCTCCTTGATGGTAAGCTTTACCCACTCCTTGGTACAAAGTATTCTTGGAACGATGATAAGTCAGAGCTTACTGTAGAGCTCAATCAGGCAGCTCACTGGGATGACGGTACTCCTGTTACAGCAGCAGACGTTGTTGGAACATATGAGTTCAATCATACTTACAGCCCATCATTCCCTGGCGGCTGGGATCCATACATCACAGGCGTTGAGGCTAAGGATGACTACACAGTAGTTATTAAGATGGCTCAGACAAACGGCGTTACAAACAACCCACTTCAGGGTCTTCAGTACATCGCTCAGCAGTACGTTATGTGCAAAGCATACCTTGACAAAGTTGTAGAGAGAAACGGCGGAGATCAGGCTAAGGTTCAGGATGACCTTATGGAAGACTTCGTAGCTTCAGGTCCATACAAGAAATACTACAACGATGATCAGAAGGTTATCTTCGTACGTGATGATAACTACTGGGGAGCTGACGCTTCTATGTGGGGATCACTCCCAGTTCCTAAGTACTTAGGACACAACCTCTTCGCTGATAACGCTGCAGGTAACCTTGCATTCTCAAACGGCGAAGTTGACGTTTCACAGCAGTTCAACATCGATATTCCTCAGATGATGGAAACAAATCCTAACATCTCAGCATTCATCGATGAAGCTCCTTACAACATGTGTGTTACTATGCCAACAGCATGGTTAAAGCTCGACGTTCCTGGTCTTGATCAGAAGGCAGTTCGTCAGGCTATCGCTTACGCAGTAGATTACGATCAGATCGTATCTGCAGCTATGGGCGGACAGTGTCCTACATTCACAGCTGTTCCTCGTTCAGTAATGAACCCAACAGATGGTGAGCAGGCACTTATCGACAAAGAAGCTCTTAAGCCATATCAGTTCGCAGGAAATGATATCGACAGAGCAAACAAGGTTCTCGATGAGGCTGGTATCCTTGATACAGACGGAGACGGCTACAGAGAGCTCAACGGTACAAAGATTCACCTTCAGGCAGCTTGTCCTACAGGTTGGTCTGACTGGGAAGCTTCTATGGAAATCGTAGCAGCAGCTGGTAAGAAGATCGGTATCGAGATCGAAACATACTACCCAGAAGCTTCTACATATATGTCAGATATGCTTACAACAGGTCAGTTCGAGATTTGTATGTGGTCACCATCAGGTGCATCACCAACATGTCCATGGGGCCGTGTTCGTGCACTTATGTCATCTGAGTTCGCTGGTATTACTTCAAACAACTGGAGTGGTAACTTCGGATGGTTCAGAAATGACAGAGCTGATGAGCTTATCCAGGCAATTCCTACTATGGAAGATTCACAGCTTAAGGCTGCTTATACAGAACTTTCACAGATTTACCTTGATGAAGTTCCTTCATTCTCACTTATGTACAGACCAGAGCTTTTCCACAACACAAACGAGTCAGTTTGGTCAGGATTCCCAGCTCTTGGCGATGGAGACAACATTCCTCCAACAGATTGTACAGATGGATATGGTATTGCAGCTCTTTACAACCTTTACCTTGTACAGTAGTCTAAACTAAGACTTAAAAGACAGTTAATAATGGCGGAAGGGCACTTCGCTGCTCTTCCGCTGTATGTTTGAAAAGAAATCATTTTTTTTGCGGGGTGAAAATTATGAAAGGATATAAGAAGTATTATCTGACAAAGATCGGATGGTACCTTGTAACTCTTTTAGTTGCGCTGGTACTCAACTTCATTCTTCCACGTATGATGCCCGGTAACCCGGTAGATGCCATTGCACAGAGTGCTATTGCTCCGGGTATGGAACAGACCGCGGTTGAGAAAGTACTTGCGGACTACAGGGCAAAATTTGGACTTGATAAACCACTTTATGTGCAGTTTTTTAATTTCGTTTTTAATGCATTAAGAGGAGATTTCGGTATTTCCTTAAGCAACTATCCAAGACCTATTTCAGATCTTCTTAAAGCCTGCGTAGGCTGGACCATTGCGCTGCAGCTGCCCGCCATCATAGTCGGATGGATACTGGGTAATGTGCTGGGAGCCGTGGCGGCGTACATAAAAGGCGTATTCGATAAAGTAATCTTACCTTTATTTATGTTCCTGGGTAACTTCCCGGCATTTGGTATGGCGACAGTATTACTTTATATCTTCGCGGTATATCTTAAGATCGCTCCTACAGGAGGCGGATACGGATATGACCTTCTCCCAAGTTTTTCTTGGACATTTTTCAAATCATTGCTTGCACACTATCAGCTTCCATTCTGGTCAATGGTGCTTATCACCATCGGTGGACAGGCTATCGGTATGCGTTCAATGTCAATTTACGAATTAAATGCAGACTATGTAAAATATAGTCGTTTCCTTGGTATAAAAGATAGAAAGATCGTTGGATACGTGTTCAGAAACGCTATGCTCCCACAGATCACCGGACTTGCTATGTCCCTTGGTACAATGATCGGTGGTAACATCGTTGCTGAGACCATCTTCAACTATCCTGGAATCGGTTCAACCATGCTCAAAGCTATCGGTAACAGAGACTATCCGCTGATCTCTGCTTCGACCCTCGTTATTACCATAATGGTTCTTATTGCAAACCTTGCAGTTGAGATCCTTTACGGTCTTATCGATCCTCGTATCAAAGCAGCTCAGCAGGATACTTGATAAGGGAGGAGACATGGTATGAAAAACACTATCAATCAGGCGTTTCATTCGCCTAAATTCGTTTTCGGATTTGTGATTTTTGCTATTATGCTCTGCCTTGCTATACTCGTACCTGCATTTTCAAAAGCAGATCCGCTTGCCATGCAGGCTGCTGCTTGTTACAGACCGGGTACTTATTTTTCAATAGCAGATGCGATTGAAGCAAAGAAGTATAATCTTAAGATGGACATCAAGTCCCATCGATTTGACAAGACTCTTACCCAGGAAGATAAAGATTCTATGGTTGAGTGGCTTGTAAAGTTTGGTAATGTTGAGGAGTCTGAGATTCCTGCAGATGCCGAAGAATTTGTAGTTTTCTGGATCAACAACTACAAAGATATCAAGATCAAAGGTCTTACAAATGCTAAGAAGCAGTACTACAGAAAGTTAACTGCAAAACTTTCAGCTATGCTTAAGACTTCAGATATCGTTATTGCAGGCGAAGATCCTGATACAGGAGAACTCATTGAAGAAAACAAGATTGAGTTCAATTCCTTTACAAACGTTAATGATGTTACCGTTAGAAAGACATTCCTTCTTGGTACAGACAACTTCGGTCGTGACGAGTTTATTGAGCTTTGCCACGCTGTAGGTACATCACTTAAGATGGGTCTTCTTGCAGGTACCATCGCTACCATCATCGGACTTATCCTTGGTCTCCTTTCAGGTTACCTTGGCGGTATCGTAGATGATATTATCGTGTTTATTACAAACCTTTTTACAGTTATTCCTTCCTTCGTACTTATAATCCTCATCTCTTTCTCTGTAGATCAGAGCGCGAGAGGTGTATTGCTTGTAGGTATAATAATCGGTGCAACCAGCTGGACCTGGACTACACGTTCCGTTCGTTCACAGGTTATCTCACTTCGTAACCGTGACCACGTTAACATGTCTAAGCTTTCAGGACACAGCCTTATCAGAATCGTATTTGAAGATATCCTTCCATACATCGCATCATACGTTGTTATGGCATTTATCCTTCAGATCTCTTCAGCTATCCTTGCCGAAGCACAGCTTTCTATGCTCGGTCTCGGACCTGCTACAACAAAGGTTGCTACCCTCGGACTTATGATGAACTGGGCTATGTCAGCACAGACTCCTCTTGCAGGACAGTGGTGGGCATTCCTTCCGGTTATCGTATCCATCGCACTTGTTGCATTTTCACTTAACCTTATGAACACCGGATTGGATCAGGTATTCAATCCACAGCTCAGAGACTAGGAGGACGTAAAAATGGGAAAAATTATGCTTGATGTAAAAGACCTCAAGACAAAATACGTCACCCGTTTCAAAGAGGATGTTTATGCGGTTGACGGCGTTTCTCTTCAGATTGAAGAAGGAAAGTCTTTAGGTATTGCCGGTGAGTCA
The DNA here is from genome assembly GCA_016284355.1 of Lachnospiraceae bacterium. Lineage (GTDB taxonomy): Bacteria > Bacillota > Clostridia > Lachnospirales > Lachnospiraceae > JAEEOQ01. Next base: position 15,272 of record JAEEOQ010000077.1, on the reverse strand, counting down.
GGATGTGGTAAATCCACACTTGCACTTTCACTCATGGGATATTATTTTGCTCCGCTTCATTATATGAGCGGTAGTATTGAAGTAGATGGCAGAAATATAAGCAACATGACCCCTGACCAGGTTCGTAAATCTATCCTTGGTACAGAGATCGCTTATATTCCACAGGCTGCCATGAATGCTCTTAACCCTACACAGAAGATCATCAGATTCCTTGAAGATGTTATTCATGCACATGATCCAAAGGTATCAAAGAAGGATATCTATGACATGGCAAAAGAAAGATTCGAGATCCTTGGTCTTCCTGAGAGCGTTCTTCAGAAGCACGCAGTAGAGCTTTCAGGTGGTATGAAACAGCGTACAGTTATCGCTATTTCAACAATTCTTTCACCAAAGGTTCTTATTGCCGATGAGCCATCATCAGCGCTCGATGTTACAAGCCAGAAGATGGTTATCAAGATGATGAGAGATCTTATGGAGAAGGGCTTCATTAAGTCCATGATCTTCATTACACATGAGCTTCCTCTTCTTTACAATGTTACTGACGACATCATGGTTATGTACGCAGGACAGATCGTAGAGAAAGGTACCGCTAAAGAAATGGTATTTGATTCTCTTCATCCTTATACATACGGTCTTATGGGTTCGATCATCGTTCCTGAGGCAGGTACAAGAGATGTTAAGCTTACAGCTATTCCGGGTACTCCTCCGAACCTTAAGAGACCTCCTGCAGGCTGCCGTTTTGCAGACAGATGTAAATATGCTACACCTGAGTGTAAGGCATTTGCACCTGCTATGAAGGATATCGGTGGCGGCAGAGCCTACAGATGTTCAATGTCACTTGAACAGTTGAAGGAGGTGTATGGTCGTGACTAATACTACAGAGAGAAAGCCTTGTCTTTCAGGACGCGGCGTTACAAAGGTATTTGGTTTCGGTAATCAGAAAACTGTTGCTGTTGACCATGTAGATTTTGATTTCAGAGAGGGCGACATCATTTCGATCGTTGGTGAGTCAGGTTCAGGAAAGACCACCATCTCAAAGATGATCCTTGGCCTTATCGGAGTAACAGAAGGCGAGATCTTCTTCCAGGGTCAGCCTCGTGATATCAAGACTCATAGGAAAAAACAGGAATACTGGAAAGGTATTCAGGCTATTTTCCAGGATCCATTCGCTACATACAACATGTTCAAGAAGATCGATGAAGTTCTTCTTGACTGTATTAACATGAGAGGCGGAAAGAATCTTCCAAAAGAAGAGAAAGAGCGTCTTATGACAGAAGCCTGCAGCTTCGTTAACCTTAAGTATGCAGAGCTTACAAATAAGTATCCTTTCGAGCTTTCAGGCGGACAGATGCAGCGTCTTATGATCGCGCGTATCTTCCTTCTTAAGCCGAAGATCCTTCTTGCCGACGAGCCTACATCAATGATCGATGCTTGTTCAAGAGCAACAATCCTTGATATGCTCCTTAAGCTTCGTGATGAGATCAATATGACCATCGTATTCATCACACACGATATCGGACTTGCTTATTACGTATCCGATACAATCTACATTATGGAACATGGTAAGTTCGTTGAGGTTGGTAAGGCTGACGATGTTATCCTTAATCCTCAGGCTCCTTACACAAAGAGACTTATCTCAGACGTTCCAAAGATCCATGAAGAGTGGGATCTTTCTACCGTGTAGTAAGTTAATAAAGCTATTTTGGCCGGCTGCTTGTTTGCAGCCGGTCTTATTTATGCTATACTTTAAATTAATGAGAAAAAGACTGCGGGAGGAAAAAGGATTGGAAAAGTTATATACCATACCTGTACAGGATGCATTTAACGAGAAATGCGAGTGTCCTGTATGTAAAATGTATGAAAGCCTTGAAAATAATGCCATAGAATTTGTTATGGGACCGAGCTATATGGAAGACGATGTTCGTATGGAGACAGATAAGATCGGATTTTGCAGCAAACATATCCGTATGATGTACGCAAATCAGAACCGTCTTGGTCTTGGACTTATGCTTAAGACCCATATGGATAAGACCATAAAAGACCTTGAGGAGCTTGCTAAAAATGATGCCCCTGTAAAGTCCGGACTTTTTAAGAAAAACACCGGTGAATCTGCGGTAACAGCATACATTAACAAGCTGACAAACTCATGTTATGTCTGCAACCGGATAAAGGATATCTTTGAAAGATATATAGAGACGATCTTTCACATGTATAAGACAGATGAAGTATTTAGAAAGTCCTTTGCGGAAAGTCAGGGCTTTTGCACTGAGCACTACGGACTTTTGAGATCTCTTGCACCTGCAAAGCTTTCAGGAGATAAGCTTACCTCTTTTACGGAGCAGCTTGATAAGCTTTATATTGAGAATATGAAACGCGTCCGTGATGATGTGGAGTGGTTTACAGACAAGTTTGACTACAGAAATGCAGATAAGCCATGGGGAACTGCTAAAGATGCGCTGCCAAGAGCGGTGATAAAGACAAACGGTATTAAGATCGAATAACTTTAGAAAATAAATATCCGTAAAACCAAAAGAAGCCCACTTTCGTGGACTTCTTTTGGTAATAATTTAAAAAAGGATTAAAAAGTATTGAAGTTTAACTTGTTAGCGGTAATTAGTATGGCATCATAACGCCGTTTGCATTAGTATAGCCATTAAGTGGTTTAACCATAGCAACTACTTTCTTGCTTGCTGCCTTATGGTTTCTTTTCATTTCTTTCTTAGCTGTTAAAGCTGTCTGTGGTTTTCTACTAAACATATTGTACCCCTCTTTTCTAAAAAATCAAACCTATCTTCTCTTAACAATGCCCATTATACTCAACCCCAAAAGAATGTCAAATTATGTTTGAAAAAATTTTAACGGATTTTGTTGTGCATATTGCACAAAACGAGAGAGTAAAATTATGCAATACTTACAAAAAGCACATTAAAATGAACGGATGGCAAAAAAATAATAGACAAAAACCATAACGAAATTTTGTACAAAATTATTTTTTAGTATTTTTTTCACAAAAATATATTTTTTTACGGAAGAATGAGGGAAAGTATGATATACTATAGCGTGGGAGTAGAAGGAGGAACAGTGAATTCTTTTAAAAACAAGCTTCCGAGCAAGCAGCTCAGTTATTTTATGGCAGCTCTCGGAGGTCTTCTTTATGCCATAGGAGCAAAGTTATTTATAGTGCCGCTTGGCTTTTATAATGGCGGTGCCGTAGGTATAGCTCAGCTTATAAGGACAGGTCTTGAAAACGGCCTTGGTATGCAGTTCGGCAGTGTGGACATTGCCGGTATTATTTACTATGCCATAAATGTACCTTTGTTTTTGTGGGCATTCAAAGATATAGGTAAAGAATTTATCTTTAAAACAGTAATATCTGTTACTGTTATTACGTTAGGGCTTACCTTTATCCCGTCGCCTATTGATCCGATCATAGACGATTCCCTTGCGGGCTGTCTCATCGGCGGTATCATATCAGGTGTTGGAACAGGTATTGCTCTAAAATATGGTGCAAGCGGCGGTGGCGGAGATATCGTTGGAATAATCCTTTCAAAAAGGATCGCCAGCATGACTGTCGGAAAGGTTTCAATAGGGATCAACCTTCTGGTATATGGATCAATGCTTTTCTTATTTGATCCATCCATCGCTATCTACTCAATTATCTACACTGTATTTATGAACATGACTATCGATAAAGTACATGCTCAGGTAATCAATGTGGAAGTGCAGATATTTACAAAGAAAGACTCAAAAGAGCTTGAAAAACACATATTTGACAGGCTCTACCGCGGTGCCACCACCTGGGAGGCGAAGGGCGGCTACACCGACGAACCGGGAACCATGATCTATATGATTATAAACAAATACGAGCTTCCTCTTGTCAAGTCTATAGTACTTGATTATGATGAACACGCTTTTGTTACCTATAAAGAACATGTATCGGTTATCGGTAATTTTATCAAAAGATTATAAAACGCGTGGAGGAAGAGTATGAATTTTTCTAAAAATGTCACCGATCTTTACGATGTGGTGGAGACAAGACCTTTAAACGAGCTTAAGGCAGAGGGGATCTACCTTAGACACAAAAAGACAAAAGCAAGGATCGCACTTATTTCCTGCGATGACGATAACAAAGTATTTTGTATAAGCTTTAGAACTACACCGGAAAATTCCACAGGAGTGCCACATATCCTTGAGCATTCCGTTCTCTGCGGTTCCGACAAATACCCTATAAAAGATCCGTTTGTTGAGCTTGCAAAGGGTTCTCTTAACACATTCTTAAATGCGCTTACTGCACCTGATAAGACCATGTATCCTGTGGCAAGCTGCAATGACAAGGATTTCAAGAACCTTATGGATGTTTACCTTGATTCCGTATTCCATCCAAATATCTACAAGCACAAAGAGATCTTCCTTCAGGAAGGCTGGAGATACGAGATAGAAGACGGCGTACTTAAAGAAAACGGCGTTGTATATAACGAAATGAAGGGAGCTTACTCAGACCCTTCAGATGTATTCTTTGAGACCGTAAAGAGGGCTCTTTACCCTGATACCCAGTACGGCAACGACTCAGGCGGAGATCCTGACCACATTCCTGAGCTTTCCTACGAGGAATTCCTTGAGTTCCACGGCAAGCTCTATCATCCTTCAAACAGCTATATTTATCTGTACGGCAACATGGATATGGAAGAAAGACTTCTTTATCTTGATTCCGAGTACCTTTCAAAGTACGAATACAGAGAGGTTGATTCAAACCTTCGCAGTCAGGCGCCTGCATTCAGAGAAGAGACAGATACCTACGCTGTAGATACGGTAGAAGACGAGAAGGACGCGTCATGGTATGCGTACATGACAGCTACCGACACAAAGGACAATCTTACACTTACAGCACTTACCATTCTTGATTATGTGCTTTCTGATGCACCGGGAGCACCTGTAAAGAGAGCCCTTGTAGAGGGCGGCATCGGTACGGATATGTCCGGCGTTACAGATTCAGATATGAAGCAGGCATATGCAGGCTACCTTATCAGAAATGCAGCCGTAGATGCAAAAGACAAATTCGTAGAGATCGTTGAAAATACACTTAAAAAGCTTGTAAAAGAAGGAATCGACAAAAAAGCCCTTCTTTCTGCAATCAACATTTTTGATTTCAAATACAGAGAGGCTGACTTTGGAGTTTATCCAAAGGGACTTATGTACAACTTCAACCTCTTTAAGACCTGGCTTTATGATGATAACAGACCTTTTGATGCACTTGAGCTCGGCGGAGTATACGAAGAACTCAGAAAGCTTGCCAAAGGCGATTATTTTGAAAAGATCGTTGAGGAGTACATTTTAAACAATCCTCACAAGGCTATCATTTCTCTTCACGCAAAGGCAGGAAAGCAGGAAGAGAAGGAAAAGGCTCTTGCAGAAAAGCTTGCTAAAAAGTACGCTGCCATGAGCGAAGAAGAAAAGCAGGCTATCATTAAGCAGCAGGAAGAGCTTAAAGCATATCAGGAAGCAGGAGATACCAAAGAAGATCTTGAAAAGCTTCCTACACTTACAAGAAGCGATATTAAGAGAGAAGTTGAAAAAGACGTTATCGCTGTGGGTGAGTTTAATGGCGTTAAAGAGTTAAAGCATGAGCTTTACACAAACGGTATATGCAATGCCATATACTCCTTTGATGCAAAGCATGTTAAAGAAGAAGAGATCCCATACCTTGGTCTTCTTGAGATCACACTTGGTATGGTAGATACAGCAAATTATAAGTATGACGACCTCACAAAAGAGATCAACCTTCACACCGGCGGCATCGCAGCGCTTCTTTCATTTGATGCCGACCGCCACAACCCTGACAGGCTTCGTGTAAGCTTAAATGTAAGCGGCAAGTGCCTTGAAGACAAGTGCGCTAAGATGAACGAACTTATGGCAGAGCTTATCTTTGGTACACAGTTTACAGACCCTGTACGTGTAAAAGAGATCATTGCCGAAAATGTATCCCGTATGAAGATGTCTCTTGAGTCTGCAGGCCACAGAACAGCTATCAACAGAGCACTTGCAGGTTTTACTGAAGAAAGCCTCTTTACAGAGCTTACAAGCGGAATCGCATTTTATAAGTTTATCTCAGACCTTCTTGATAATTACGACGAGAAGAAAGATGAGATCCTTGCAACTTTAAGCGGCCTTGTAAAGAAGATATTTACTAAGGATAACCTCATTGTCTCATTTACAGGCGAGGCAAAAGAGATAGCAGCACTTGAGGCGGCAGCAGGAATCGTACTTGATAAGCTTCCTAGCGGCAAAGAAGATTCTGAGGTTAAACCTGCTCTTAAGAAGGCAAATGAAGCATTTACCACCAGCGGACAGGTTCAGTACAACTGTATGGCAGGTAAATTCGGCGAGAGCATAGACGACTTTAACGGAGCTATGGTTGTGCTTTCTACTATGCTTAACTACGATTACCTCTGGATGAACCTCCGCGTTAAGGGCGGCGCTTACGGCTGTATGAGCGGATTTGGACTTGACGGTTCACTTTACCTTGCAAGCTACAGAGATCCGGGCTTTAAGGGCACATACGACATTTTTAAGGGAGTGGCAGACTACGCAGAGGGCGCAGATCTTGACGAAAAGACACTTACAAAGTACATAATCGGTACCATCAGCCGCGACGACAGACCTCTTTCGCCTGTTGCAAAGGCACAGAGGAGCTTTACACGTTACCTTCGCAATCTTACAGAGGCAGACCGACAGAAGACAAGAAACGGCGTGCTTGACTGTACAAATGAAGATATTAAGGCTGTTGCCCCTTGCATCCGCAAGTTCTACGACGATTCTGTAAGAGTAACCGTAGGAAATGCAGGTAAGGTAAATGAAAATAAAGAACTTTTTGAAACAGTGACAACTCTTGCATAGGAGAAAATATGGCAGATTTTAAATCAGGCTTTGTGACCCTTATAGGAAGACCGAATGTGGGCAAATCCACACTCATGAACCAGATAATAGGTCAGAAGATCGCTATAACATCAAACAAACCACAGACCACAAGAAACCGTATACAGACAGTGTATACGGACGAGGCGGGGCAGATCATCTTTATCGATACGCCGGGTATCCACAAGGCTAAAAACAAGCTTGGTGAGTACATGGTGGCGGTAGCAGAGCGCACCTTAAATGAGGTAGACGCGGTGCTTTGGCTTGTGGAGCCTACCACGTATATAGGCGCAGGCGAGCAGCATATCGCAGAGCAACTTAAACGCTGCAATACCCCTGTTATCCTTGTGGTAAATAAGATCGATACGGTGGCAAAAGAGGCGCTCCTTGAGTGTATCGCGGCATATAAAGATATCTGCGATTTTACGGATATCGTGCCGGTTTCAGCCCTTACGGGAGAAAATAAGGAAGACCTTATAAAGACCATTATGAAGCTTCTTCCTGAAGGCTTTAAGTTTTACGATGATGATGTTATCACCGATCAGCCTGAGCGCCAGATCGTGGCAGAGCTCATAAGAGAGCAGACCCTTCGCCTTCTTGACGAGGAGGTACCACATGGTATCGCTGTAGCGATAGAGTCTATGAAAGAAGAAAAAGACACTTCCGTGCGCCACAGCCACAAAAATATCATGGTAATAGAGGCCACCATCATTTGCGAGCGTGATTCCCACAAAGGTATCATTATCGGAAAACAGGGCGCTATGCTTGCGAAGATCCGAAAAGGAGCCACACGCGGCATAGAAAATCTCCTTGATATGAAGACAGAACTTAATCTTTGGGTTAAGGTAAAGAAAGACTGGCGTGATTCCGACTTCCTTATGAAGAACTTCGGATACGACAAAAAACAGGACGAATTTTAATTATTTTACATATGTACCTGGTACATATGTCATGTTAAAGAAAAAAGGGCAAGGGGAGGAAGGAACATGAAAGACGACATTTGCGTTACCGGAATGATCCTTTCTTCCATGCCTATAGGTGAATATGACAAAAGACTGGTTATCCTTACGAGAGAACTCGGTAAGGTGCATGCATTTGCGAGGGGCGCAAGAAGACAGAACAGCGCTCTTCTTGCTGCAAGCCAGCCTTTTACTTTTGGAAAGTTTTTCTTAAGGCCCGGGAAAGATGCCTACGCTCTTACGGGGGCAAAGGTGCAAAACTACTTTATGGAGCTTAGGGAAGACATAGAGATACTGTATTACGGCTATTATTTCCTTGAAGTGGGCGACTTTTTCGGGCAGGAAGGCCTTGATGAAAACGAGACTCTAAAGCTTATATATATGTCCTGCAGAGCCCTTACAAGCCACAATGCGGCCCTTCCTGCAAGACTTATAAAAGCCATATTTGATTACAAGATGCTTGCCATAGAAGGGTACGTGGCGCCGCAGATGCCGGAAGAAGAAACAAAAGGCCTTAGTAACGGGGCAATTTATGCGCTTTCCTATATCTGCGAGTCAAAGGAAGAAAAGCTTTATACATTTACGGTAAATGATTCAGTACTTGCCGAAATGGAAGGCTTTATAGACAGGTACAGGAAAAAATACATGGACGGGCACTTTAAATCTTTGGAAATGCTTTAAAAAGGGTTGAAAAAAAGAAGAAACTCATATAAAATAAGTTAAGATTTTTGCAATCATATTTTGGTGAGGAATTTTATGAATAGAAAAATATTATCAGTATTCGTTGCAGCCTGCCTTTCGGCGCTTTTTTTATCCGGTTGCGGGAAGACAGAGATAGCGGATCTTGACGTATTTTCCGTAAGTGAAAGGTCGGTATATCTTAAGGCTGACGGAAGCCTTCAGGTAGCCTACGTAGAAGACTTTTCGGAAAACTATTATGACAAGAACAGCTTAAAGGAATACGCTCTTGCGGTAGCAGACGAATATAACGAAGAAAACACATATGGAGACGCCCTTGTGGGAGGAGTTTCCGTTAAAGATAACAAAGCGGTCCTTCTTATGAACTTTGCTTCGGTAAAGGCTTATGCGGGCTTTGCGGGAGCATACGAAACAGACCCTGTTATAACGGTTTTAGACGAGGATGAGGCCCACATGGCATATGACGACGAATCATTTATGCCGGCAAAGCGCTCCAAAAAGAGCAAAAAAGGCTCAGAAGCCATTACAGGCAGCGTATATGTTGCAAGCATCAGCGGGCAGGCTGAGGTGCAGACAAGCGGAAAGATACTGTATTACACTGACGGAGAACTGATTGATGATAATCACATCAAGGTTTTTGATGGCGCAGATGCAGTTATTATATACAAGAAATAGTAGATAGTGAGGAAGATATTATGGAAAAGACAATGGATAAGATCGTAGCCGTAGCTAAAGCAAGAGGTTTTGTATACCCGGGCAGCGAGATCTACGGCGGACTTGCAAACACATGGGATTACGGTAATCTCGGTGTTGAGCTTAAGAACAATGTTAAAAAAGCATGGTGGAAGAAATTCATCCAGGAAAGCCCATATAATGTCGGCGTAGACTGTGCTATCCTTATGAACCCACAGACATGGGTTGCTTCAGGTCATCTTGGCGGCTTTTCAGATCCTCTTATGGATTGTAAAGAGTGCCACGAAAGATTCAGAGCAGACAAGCTTATTGAAGACTGGTACGCAGAAAGCGGCGAGACCCTTGAGGGTTCTGTAGACGGCTGGACACAGCAGCAGATGCAGGATTTCATCGAAGAAAAGCATATCTGCTGTCCTACATGTGGAAAGCACAACTTTACAGATATCAGACAGTTCAACCTTATGTTTAAGACCTTCCAGGGCGTTACAGAAGACGCAAAGAGCGTTGTATACCTTCGTCCAGAAACAGCACAGGGTATTTTCGTAAACTTTAAGAATGTACAGAGAACAAGCCGTAAGAAGGTTCCTTTCGGAATCGGTCAGATCGGTAAGTCATTTAGAAATGAGATAACACCGGGTAACTTTACCTTCCGTACAAGAGAGTTCGAGCAGATGGAGCTTGAGTTCTTCTGCAAGCCGGGTACAGACCTTGAGTGGTTCCAGTACTGGAGAGGGTTCTGCCGCGACTGGCTCCTTACTCTCGGTATCAAAGAAGACGAGATGAGACTTCGTGACCACAGCCCTGAGGAGCTTTGCTTCTACTCAAAGGGAACCACAGATATCGAGTTCCTCTTCCCGTTCGGATGGGGCGAGCTTTGGGGTATCGCAGACAGAACAGATTACGACCTTACTCAGCATCAGAATACATCAGGCGAACCTATGGATTACTTTGATGATGAACTTAACGAAAAATACGTACCATACGTTGTAGAGCCATCACTTGGTGCAGACCGTGTTACACTTGCTTTCCTTTGCGCTGCATACGACGAGGAAAACATCGGAACAGAAGAAGCACCTGATATCCGTAACGTAATGCATTTCCACCCTGCCCTTGCACCTGTAAAGGTAGGTATCCTTCCTCTTAGCAAGAAGCTTAACGAGGGAGCAGAAAAGATTTACGCAGAGCTTAGCAAGTACTGGAACTGCGAGTTCGACGACAGAGGAAATATCGGTAAGAGATATCGTCGTCAGGACGAGATCGGTACACCTTGGTGCGTAACATACGATTTTGACTCCGAGAATGACGGCATGGTTACAGTACGTGACCGTGACACTATGGAGCAGGAGAGAATCAAGATCGAAGATCTTAAGACATACTTTGAGAAAAAGATGGAATGGTGAGCATGAGCACTAAACGAAAAGACTGGATCCAAAGGATTCAGTCTTTTTTCTTTCATAAAATTTTACATTATTTTTTTACGTACAAGCCAAAAAAAACTTGAAAAATGAAGATTTTGTGTTAAACTAGATGTGTGCGCCCAAAGCGCACCTGATTAAATTCGCGCTTTTTTTAAAGTATTATATTTTAGGAGGAAAAACAAATGGCTAACAAGTGGGTATACATGTTTAGCGAAGGCGACATGACCATGCGTAATCTCCTTGGTGGTAAGGGTGCTAACCTTGCAGAGATGTCTTCAATCGGACTTCCTGTACCACAGGGATTTACTATCACAACAGAGGCTTGTACTCAGTACTATGAGGATGGCCGCAAGATCAATGATGAGATCATGGCTCAGGCTATGGAAGGTGTTAAAAAGATGGAGGAGATCAACGGCAAGAAGTTCGGCGATCTTAAGAATCCTCTTCTCGTATCTGTTCGTTCAGGTGCAAGAGCATCTATGCCTGGTATGATGGATACTATTCTTAACCTTGGTCTTAACGACGAGGTTGTTGCTGCTATGATCGCAGGCAACCCTGATCCAAAGTTCGAGAGATTCGTATATGATTCATATAGACGTTTCATCCAGATGTTCTCTGATGTAGTTATGGAAGTTGGTAAGAAGTACTTCGAGCAGCTTATCGACAAGATGAAAGAGGAGAAGGGTGTTAAGTTCGACGTAGAGCTTACCGCTGCAGACCTTAAAGAGCTTGCTACACAGTTCAAGGCTGAGTACAAGAAGCAGCTCGGTGAGGACTTCCCTTCAGATCCTGTTGTACAGCTTAAGCTTGCTATCGAGGCTGTATTCCGTTCTTGGGACAACCCACGTGCCAACGTTTACCGTCGTGACAACGATATCCCATACAGCTGGGGTACTGCAGTTAACGTAATGCCTATGGTATTCGGTAACTTAAACGATGAGTCAGGTACCGGTGTTGCATTTACACGTGATCCTGCTACAGGCGAGAAGAAACTCATGGGTGAGTTCCTTAAGAATGCACAGGGTGAGGACGTTGTTGCAGGTGTTCGTACTCCTATGCCTATCGCTCAGATGGAGCAGGAATTCCCTGAGGCTTACGCTGAATTCGTAAAGGTATGTGAGATCCTTGAGAACCACTACCATGATATGCAGGATATGGAGTTTACAGTAGAAAACAAGAAACTCTATATGCTTCAGTGCCGTAACGGTAAGAGAACAGCTCCTGCTGCTCTTAAGATCGCTTGTGACCTTGTTGATGAGGGACACAAGACAGAGGAAGAGGCTGTCGCTATGATCGACCCTCGTAACCTTGATACACTTCTTCACCCACAGTTCGATGCAAAGGCTCTTAAGGCTGCAACTCCTATGGGCAAGGGACTTGGTGCTTCACCTGGTGCTGCTTGCGGTAAGGTTGTATTTACAGCAGAAGACGCTGAGAAGTGGAACGAGAAGGGCGAGAAGGTTGTTCTTGTTCGTCTTGAGACTTCACCTGAAGATATTACAGGTATGAAGGCTGCTCAGGGTATCCTTACAGTACGTGGTGGTATGACATCACACGCTGCAGTAGTTGCTCGTGGTATGGGTAAGTGCTGTGTATCCGGTTGTGGCGACATCGTTATGGACGAAGAGAACAAGAAGTTCACACTCGCAGGTAAGACATTCCATGAGGGTGACTTCATTTCAATCGATGGTTCTACAGGTAACATTTACGATGGCGTTATCGCTACTGTAGATGCTACTATCGCAGGTGAGTTCGGCCGTATCATGGCTTGGGCTGACAAATATAGAAAACTTAAAGTTAGAACAAATGCAGATACTCCTGCAGATGCAAAGAAGGCTCGTGAGCTTGGTGCTGAAGGTATCGGTCTTTGCCGTACAGAGCACATGTTCTTCGATCCTGAGAGAATCGCTGCATTCCGTGAGATGATCGTTTCTGATACTGAGGAAGAGAGAGAAGTTGCTCTCAACAAGATCCTTCCTTACCAGCAGTCAGACTTCAAGGCTCTCTACGAGGCTCTTGAGGGATGCCCTGTTACTATCAGATTCCTTGATCCACCTCTTCATGAGTTCGTTCCTACCGAGGCTGCTGATATCGAGAAGCTTGCTAAGGCTAAGAACAAGACTGTAGAGGAAGTTAAGGCTCTTTGCGATTCACTTCATGAGTTCAACCCAATGATGGGTCACAGAGGATGCCGTCTTGCAGTTACATATCCTTCAATTGCAAGAATGCAGACAAAGGCTGTTATCCGTGCAGCTATCGAAGTTAAGAAGGCTCATCCTGACTGGACAGTTAAGCCTGAGATCATGATCCCACTTGTATGTGAGGTTAAGGAGCTTAAGAACGTTAAGGCTGTAGTTGTTGAGACAGCAGACGCTGAGATCAAGGCAGCAGGCGCAGAGCTTGAGTACGAAGTTGGTACTATGATCGAGATCCCAAGAGCAGCTCTTACAGCTGACGAGATCGCTAAGGAAGCTGATTTCTTCTGCTTCGGTACAAACGACCTTACACAGATGACATTCGGTTTCTCACGTGATGATGCAGGTAAGTTCCTTGGTGCTTACTACGATGCAAAGATCTTCGAGAGCGATCCATTTGCTAAGCTTGACCAGACAGGTGTTGGTAAGCTTATGGAGATGGCACTTAAACTTGGTAAGCCGGTTAATCCAAAGCTTCATGTTGGTATCTGTGGCGAGCACGGTGGAGATCCTTCATCAGTTGAGTTCTGCCACAAGATCGGCCTTGACTATGTAAGCTGCTCACCATTCCGTGTTCCTATTGCAAGACTTGCAGCAGCACAGGCAGCTATCGCCGAGAAGTAATTAATACGTAATTATTTATAATTCTTTTGTATGCCCTCCGCATATTGCGGAGGGCATATATTATAAAAGGGATGTCGTATGGGGACGGAGTCAGTACGACATTTTGACCAAAAGGGACTGTCACTTTTGGCTAAAAAAGAATCAATTGCGAGGTTTTATGAGACGTACCTATCCGGATTATTATGATAAATTTACATGTATAGCGGACAAGTGCCCGTCGACTTGCTGCGCGGGCTGGCAGATAGAGATTGACGAAGAGGCGCTTAAAAAATATCGTGAGCTTAAGATAGAAACCGTAGATTTTAAAGACGGCTGTTTTAAGCAGGACAAGGAAAAGCGCTGCAAAAACTTAAATGAAAGAGGTCTTTGCAAGCTGATCCTTGAGCATGGCGAAGGGATCTTATGCAACACTTGCAGGCTTTTTCCTAGGCACATTGAGGAGTTTGAAAATGTGCGGGAGTATTCACTCAGCATTTCCTGCCCGGAAGTTGCCGGGTACCTTCTCAAACGCAAAGACCCGGTGACTTACAGAACCATAGAAGATGACGAAGTTGATACGGAAGAGTATGACCCTGAGGAGCAACTGATATATAAGAAACTGTATATCCTAAGAGAAGCATTCTTTGATATCGTGCTTGACAGAAAGCTTTCATTTGCCGAAAAAGCCGGCAGGATCCTGGCATTTGCAAGGGAATTTCAGCTGCAGGCAGATGACATTCTGGTAAATGGCGGAGACCTGGACTTGATAGATGTAGAGGCCGCGAAAGCTGCAGAACATAAGCCTTTGGAGATCACTTCTGGGCAGCGCTATGAACTCTTTAAAGTCATGGAAACGTGGGAGTACACCTGCGATGACCTGAAAGAAGTGCTTGAGATGACGGAAAAAGCGCTGCATTCGGAAGGCGCGCCTTACGATGAAGCATTGGAAAGAAAAATGCGGGAGTGCCTTTTAACGCAGGGCATGGACTGGGATATTCTCACAGAGCAGATCCTTCATTATTTTCTTTATATTTATTTTTGCGGTTCTGCATACGATGAATATTATTATGGTCAGGCACAGCTTGCAGTGGCGGCCTGCCTGCATTTAAAAGATTTTGCCATGGCCCACTTTAAGACACGCGGAGCCATCAGCACGGAAGATGTAATCTATTACACATATTTATATGCAAGAGAGCTTGAGCACTCAGTGCCAAATGTCCTTGCAACCGAAAGCTACATGGATGAGCACCCGCTCATCTAAAACGTCGCATGGGGACGGAGTCATTTTTCATTATTTTTAACATATTTGATTTGTATCGAACAAAAATGCGGAATCCGCAAAAATGTCAATTAGAGTATTGAATAAGCTATTCTTATGATGTATAATTCTATTGAACAAAAATGCGGATTCCGCATTTTTGTTCAATAAGTAATGAGGTGGAACAATATGGAAATACGCAGAGATATATATTTGAATAAGCTTATTTCAAAAAAGCATAACGGACTAATTAAGGTTGTAACAGGTATACGAAGATGTGGAAAATCATACCTTTTATTTAATCTTTTTAAAGAGTATCTGGTAAATGAAGGAGTTAATGAAAACCATATTATTGAGATTGCATTTGACTCTTTTGAGAATAGAAAGTATCGAGATCCTGAAGTTTTGTTTCCATATCTAATGGAAAAAATCGCTGATAAAGAAATGTATTATGTTTTATTAGATGAAGTTCAGATGCTCGATGATTTTGAATCAGTTCTTAATAGCCTCGGTAGAAAGAAAAATGTGGATGTAT
>JAEEOQ010000076.1 GCA_016284355.1 Lachnospiraceae bacterium | reverse complement strand
AAATTGTCACAAATCGATTTTATAATTTAATTGCAAACAAGAAAATGTGACCTTAACTCGTTTTATTACGACAAAAAAAGGAGTCGGTTATATGAAAAAGATATTATATGGGCTTTGCATTCTTTTCTTTGCTGCTGTGCTTTCTACCGCAGGCGCAGACAAGGCAAAAGCTTCAAGTGCCAAATTCACTGACAACTCAAACGGAACTTTTACCATGAACTACAAAAACGAGCAGACGGTAAGAGTTAAACTTGTAGTTCAGCTTACAGGCGGCAAGCAGTACAAGTATGATATCCCAAAGGGAGATATTGAACTTACTTTCCCGCTTACTCAGGGTAATGGCAAGTACACCATTTATCTTTGCAAGAACACAGAGGGTACAAAGTATGCTGTGCTTCAGCAGGCTTCGGTTGAACTTAATCTTAAAGATGCAAATCAGGCCTTCCTTGTATCAGATGTTATCATCGACTGGGAAACTACAAACAAGTCTATAAAAAAGGCTCAGGATCTTACAAAGAAAAGCAAGAACGACAAAGCAAAGCTTGATGCCATTTACAAATATATCGTAAAGAATTATTCTTACGACTACGACAAGGCAGCAAACGTTGAAGAGCTCAGCAAAGACGGAGCCTACATTCCTGAGATCGATGTGGTATTTAAAGACCAGAAGGGTATCTGCTATGATATCTCGATCCTCTTTGCTTCAATGCTTAGAAGCGTAGATATCCCTGCAAAGGTTATTACTGGTTACACGCCAAACGCTACTACATACCACGCATGGAACAACGTTTACTATTCGGCAAAGAAGAGCTGGAAGGTTATCGATGCCACCTACGACATGCAGATGTACAAAGCAAAGAAAAAATACAGCATGTTTAAGAAAGAAAAAGATTACTCAGATGTGACTTATACATATTGATTGTTACGACACTCCTTATTATTTTATAAAACATAACAAATAGACAGAGAATCTGTAACCGGATTCTCTGTTTTTCTTTTTGAGGTTATGTGAACGGGATCATAAATGTGCGAATGAGCACTTTTTCACGTTGAAACGGTTACGCGTTTTTGTTATAATTTTCAAGGTAACAAAATGCGTAACCGTTGCGTAACTTATTTTACAAAATTAAAGTTTTGTACTAATATAGTCGTGGGTTAAGAAAGCAAGGAAAATCAAGGGTTTGATGTTCCTTCGCTAAAAGGTTTCATGTGTACATTGACAACTGAATATGTTTTTTAGCAAAAGAATCTTAAATCTATTTAGTTGTTAGGTACATATTACCGTAGCTGAGGGGTTAACCACGTTTCTCCCCTTCTTACGCAAAAACGAGGCTGAAAAAGACCGCATCGCAAACGCAAGTGCCGGTCACAGGAGCAGGCCCCTAGAACGGTCTGCAAGGTTAACCACGTTTTCCTTAGATGACTTACTTAAGTAAGAGAAGGTCTAAAAAAATGAGGCTGAAAAATAGGGCAGCCTGTAGCCCAGAAAGATCAGGTACCGCGTGGGAAGTCTCCTAGGCGGTTAAACGTAGTTTATCGTTTATATTCAGCTTGAATTTTAAGGAGAATTGAAATGAAAAAATTTAGTAAGAGATTTAAAGCAGGCTTAAGCCTGATGTTAGTTTGCGGTATGGTACTTGGCAATGTAGTATCAGCAAATGCAGAAACAAATATAGATACAAGATCAGAGGAGTGCAAACTCGAAGGTGATGTTTACGTTAATCCTAAGCAGGATCAGTTTCAGAATGATGAGCATAGCAAAGATTACAAATTAGATTCAGAGCCAATGCTTAAATCAGCAGAGAAGGCTGAGGAAGCAGCAGAAGATGCTGCTGAGGCAGTTAAAGATCTTAACGAAGAGCTTGCAGAGCTTGGCGTTGAGGTTGGCAAAGCAGTTACAGCATCAAACAGTGCAGTTACAGTAGCTGAGGGTGCTGAGAGAGCAGCAGCTACAGCTTCTTCAATCGCAGCAAGTGCTTCTTCTTCAGCAGTTGCAGCACTTGGCAATAAAGCAGATTATGATGCTAAGGTAGCGGCCGATCAGGCAGCTATAGGTGACGTTAGCGCAGAGCCTGTAACAGACGTAGCAATCGCAGTAAGCGAGGCAGCTATCGAGGCTCAGAATCAGGCAGACAGAGCTAAAGAGCTTCTTGATATCGCTCTTACAGGCGATGCAAAAGATGACACCGTAGTAGTTGATGATAAAGAGATGACAGTTGTTGAAGTAGTTGAAGAAATCAAAAAGGCAGCAGATGCAGCAAACGGCGCTTACGAGGTAGCTAGCCAGACAGCAGCAAATGCCCAGGTAGATCTTACAAATGCAATCAAAGAGTACAACAAGTACGCAGCAACTTATGGTCAGCCTCTTTACGGACAGACAGAAGTTAATTATCTTACATCTGACGGAAAGATCAACAATGAAGTTCTTAAGCTTACAGCAGAAGAACTTGCAGCAGTAGAAGCTCAGAGAGCACGTGCTAATAGCTTTAATGAAAACAAAGCTGATGCTCTTAGCAAGAACATTGATGATCTTACAGCAAGCGTTGAAAATGCACAGGCTACAGTTGATACAGCTAAGAAAGCTGTAGATGCAGCACAGGCTGCATACGATGCAGCTAAAGATGGTATTGCAGATGATGTTAAGGAAGCTAAGGATGAGGCACATGATGCTGAATATCTTATTGCAGACAGACTTGAGCAGCCTATGAAGGATGCTCAGAAGGCATATGCAGATGCTCAGGAAAAAACAGCAGAAAAGCTTGCAGTATTAAACAAGACAAGAGAAGAGCAGACAGCAATCGCAAATGAGAACAGAAGCTTAAGCAATGCTGAGCAGGCTAAGATTGATAATGTTAATGGAAGAATTCAGGAACAGGAACGCATCAGAAATGCTAACCAGAATTCAATTAATGATATGGAAGAGTGGAGAGTCAAATACGGCGGCTACTCAGAAATTGGAATTGCAAGAAAAAGACTTAGTGATGGATTGGGCACAGAATTATCCGTATATGTTCCGTTTGTAGGTTGGTGCGGTACAGGTGTTTGGATTGGAAATTCACCGGCTGATATTGCTGAGGCAAATGCAATAGTCGCAAGATATAATGGATATGTTACAGCTCGTGACAATGCCAATACTAACCTTACACCATTATACAATGAGAAAAATGGTTATGTTACAGCTAAGGCCGGATATGACACAGCAGTTTTAAATGCAAACAACACAATCGCAGAAGCTCAGAGCAATTACAACAATGCAGTTTCTGACGAGGCCACAAAACTTTCAAACAAGAATTCAGCTGAGGCACTTTATAATGCAGAAATGAAGAAAGCTGAAAACAGAATGGCTAAGGCTTCTCAGGAACTTGTAGATTCTCTTAAAGCTATTCTTAAGAGCGAGTCTGATGATATTAATCAGGTTGAGTACGATAAGGCACTCAACGAGTGGGCTAACGATCCATGGAGATATTTAGATGCTTCGTTTTTTGATGTGATTGATGTTCATGATGATGCTTGGACAACACGTGAGTGGATGGATAATGAGTATGTAGTATCAAAATTACAGAGCTATATTAATAAATTAGGTATTTCTCAGTGGATAAGCGGTACGAAGAAGACTGAGGAAGTCATGCAGGCAATTATTGACAACTGCAGAAAAGCTATGGCTGAGCAGGAGAAAGAGCTTGCAGCAGCAGAGGCAGTTCTTGCAGAGCAGAAGGCAGAGGCAGCTTCTAAGGCAGCAGCAGAGATCGCTAATTCAATCACAGTAGCTTCACAGACAGCAGTAGCAGCAGACGCAGCAGTAGAGGCAGCAGCAGATAGAATTGAGACAGCAAAGGCAACAGTTGCAACAGCAAAGGCAGAGCTTGCAGCAGCTAAGGCAGCAGTAAGCGGAGCAAGCCTCAATGTAGTTGATCTTTCAGCTCTTAAGGCTAAGATCGCTACAGCAGAGAGCAAGCTTGAGACAGCACAGGAAGAACTTACAATGGCTGAGGCTTCAAAGAAGGTTGCAGAGTACTACAAAGCTTGGGCTAACGAGCTTGTTACAGATCAGGCCACAAGAGTTTATAAGTGGGATGAGGACAACAGAGCAAACAACTACGTAGAAGATGGTTCTTACGAGCTTAAGCTTCAGAACAACGATACATTCTATGTTGACTATATTACACTTAGAAACTACATCAAGTATGTTCTTGATTCTGATATGATGCCAAAGGCTACTGAGATTTATCAGAAGAAGATCAATAACAATAAGACTGAAGAGAAAGTTAAAGTTCTTTATTGGGAGATCGCTAAGGATGAGAACGGAAAGCGTTATCTTACAGGTAAGGCATATACTTCTGTAGATGAGCTTCCAAACGCAGATGCTGAGTACTTAGTTCCTTACCAGTTCTCATGCTACCAGGGTCAGTACCATCTTGATGGTAGTGTTATAACAACACAGTACGTTGAGCCGGCTCCTGTAGTTCCAACTACACCAAGCAACTACATTGTTACAAACAACACAGTAAGTAACAATACTCCTTCACTTGATCTTAACAACGACAAGACTCCTGAAGGTTCAGCTACTGAAACTACAGATGAGCAGCCTGTTATCACAGTAGAGGATGACAAGGAAACTACACCACAGGGCACAGTTCCTGGACTTAATCTTACAGATGATATTACAGCACAGGGCGCACTTGCACAGACAGGTACAGTTCCTGTAGTAGTATTCTACTTTGCAGCAGTAGCACTTTTACTTGCAGCAATTTACTTTAAGAAATCTTTTGCTAAAGAGAACTAATATATTTTAATTCACATGAAACCCAAAGGAGGGCCGGAGATATTTCTCCGGTCTTCTTTTTTATCCTTATATTTTCATGTAGAATTTCACCCGCTGATATGTTATTATATTCTAGGTGTTTTTTAACACTTGAAAAAGAAAAACAGAGGAGTTTTGATCAATGTCATCAAAAGCATCAGTTAAAAATACGGCTAAAAAGGCCGGAAGATTAAATGAGGATGAGTCCTTCTTTTCAGGCAATTATGCTCTTATGCCTATATGCGCGGTGATCTTTTTTGTCACCCTGCTTATGAGAGCCTATGTTTATATGCCAAATATGGAAGACCAGGCCTGGTTTCCGCTAAATCAGCAGAGCGTTGATATTTTCCTTTATTACAAGGGTATTGTGGCAGTGGTTCTTGCAGGCGTTATGGTAGCTATATTTGTGGCTATGCTTGTTATGGGCAAGATTAAGATCGACTTTAAGAAAGATATCTTTATTTATCCTCTTGCAGGTTTTGCGCTTCTTGCCATATTATCTACTGTTTTATCAAAATACAGATATTTCGGTGTTCACGGTATGTACGAGCAGTTTGAGACCATATGGGTCCTTCTTGCGTATTGTATATTTACTTTCTTTACATTTACGGTAGTTAACAGAACTCAGGATCTTAGAGTCGTAAGAAAAGCATTGCTTTACCTTCTTGTAGTGCTTTGCTTTATCGGTTTTACGCAGCTTGTTGGAAAAGATTTCTTTGAGTCTCCTACAGGCCGTACCGTTATCGTGCCTGAGAGCCTTGCCTCTCTTCGTAACAACCTTACTTTTAACTTCTCGGGTTCAGGTAACCACCAGGTATACCTTACCCTTTATAATCCAAACTATGTCGGACTTTTTGTTTCGTTTATGCTGCCTATTACAATTACTCTTGCGATAAGTGCAGAAAGCATTGTAAAAAAGATTGTTTGGGGCCTTGTTTCAATATCACTTTTTGTACTTGTGTTTGGATCCGGTAGTAAGTCATTTATCCTTGCATTTGCAGGAGTTGCGGTATTTGCCCTTATTTTCTTCAGAAAGCAGCTTTTAAAGAAATGGCCTGTTATCCTTGGAGTTGGAGCAGTTGCCGTAGTTGCGGGCCTTCTTTACTTTAACTATGTTGGCGTTAATATCTTTTCTTACATGGGTAACGCTCTTAAGATGACCAAAAACGATTACAAGCTTACAGATGCAGACGTACAGGAAGGCGGCGTAGTATTTACCTACGGCGGCAACAAGCTTGTATTTAACTTTGAAAAAGTAGATATGGAAGACGGACAGACAGGTGCTTACATGATCTTTTCCGATGAATCCGGAACTATCCTTGACCTTGAGTCAAGAGAAGACGGTCAGTACCTTACAGATCCTCGTTTTGAAGGGGTTTCTTCAAGACTTATGACAGCAAACGACCCGTATCAGGTAGCTGCCATGATCTCCTTTGGCGATGTAAGTAAATATCTTTCCTTTGTAAAGGACGAGACCGGCTACCATTACTACAGTATCGCAGGTAAGGTAGATGAGATCGTTAATGCTCCTTCAGCTATATTTACAGATTATGACGGTATGGCTTCGGGCCGTGGTTATATCTGGAGCAGAACAATTCCTGTTATGATGAAGCACTTCTTTATCGGTACAGGTGCAGATACATTTGCAATAGCTTTCCCACACAATGATTACGTTGGAAGACTTAACTCAGGTTACGGCAACCTTATCATTACAAAGCCTCACTGCATGTACCTTCAGATCGGTACACAGCTTGGCGTGGTTGCTCTCCTTTGTTTCCTTGCGCTTACAATTATCCTTATCGTAGATTCCTTTAAGCTTTACTGGAAGTTTGATGCTACTAACCCTACTGAAGTATTTGGTATCGGTATTACCCTTGGTGTTATCGGCTACCTTATAAGCGGCGTAGCTAATGATTCCTGCGTAAGTACGGCACCTATCTTCTGGATCTTTGTGGGTCTTGGATATGCGGTAAACAAGATAGTAAAAAAACAAAGAGAAGAAAGCAGCGTAAGCGCAAATTAATGTAGAAAGCAAGGTAATAAAATGTCCGGTGTCATCAAAAACAACAGGATAATAAAGAGAATATTTGTGGCCTGTATGGACGTTATATGCGTATATTTTTCCGCATATTTTGCCCTCCTTTTAAGGTTTGATCTTAAGATATCAAATGTTAACCCTGAGTTTTTGGAGGCTCTGTTTAAATACGTGCCTTTTGTGGCAGTAGAGACAGTCCTTGTTTTTGCGATCTTTAGACTATATAACAGCTTATGGAGCTACGCTGGCTTTAACGAGCTTCAGAATATCCTTGTTGGCTCCTTTACCGCTTCTTTTGTGCAGTTTTTGGTATTACACGTATTCCTTAAAAAGGATTCTTCCTACATACTGCCAAGAAGCTATTATTTCCTGTTTTTTGTATTTCTTTTTCTTTCCGCTGCGGGCATAAGGTTTGTATACAGAACCTTAAGACTTCGCGCTATACAAAAAAGTACAGGCGGCAAGAAGATAAGGGTTATGCTTATCGGAGCCGGAGATTCCGGCCACATGATCCTTCGCGAGATAGCAAGTTCTGCAGTCGGAACTAGGAAAGTAGTCTGCATCATAGATGACGATCCTGCCAAAAAGGGAAGCTATGTACACGGCGTAAAGGTTGTGGGCGGCAGAGACAAGATCATAGAAGCAGCAGAAAAGTATAATGTTTCTGAGATAATAATCGCCATTCCTTCCGCTTCCCGCCATACCATAAGCGAGATAGCAAATATCTGTAAGGACACCGAGTGCAACCTTAAGATAACTCCGAGTCTTGATGAGATAGTTAACGGACAGGTTTCTGTAAGCGTGCTTCGTAGCGTTTCTGTAGAAGATCTTCTCGGCCGTGAGCCTGTTAGAGTTGATATAGACTCCATTATGGGCTATGTTACAGGCAAGACTATCCTCATTACAGGTGGAGGCGGTTCTATCGGAAGCGAAATCTGCAGGCAGGTTGCAGCAAAAGAACCAAAGAGACTTATTATTGTTGACATATATGAAAATAACGCGTATGATATCCAAAATGAACTTAAGATGACTCATCCGGAACTTACGCTTACAGTGCTTATAGCTTCTGTTCGTAACAAGGCCCGTATCGACAGTATATTTGAGACTTACAGGCCTGATATCGTGTTCCATGCAGCGGCCCATAAGCACGTGCCTCTTATGGAAGACTCGCCCGGGGAGGCTATTAAGAACAACGTTTTTGGTACATTTAATACAGCTAGCGCAGCAGACAGGTTCGGGGCAAAGAGATTTGTGCTTATATCTACAGACAAGGCTGTCAACCCTACAAGTGTTATGGGGGCAAGCAAGCGTATCTGTGAAATGATAATCCAGACCTTTGCAAGGCGCTCTAAGACCGAGTTTGTGGCTGTGCGTTTTGGAAATGTACTTGGAAGCAACGGCAGCGTTATACCTCTTTTTAAGAAGCAGATCGCTGCGGGCGGGCCGGTTACCGTTACCCACCCAGATATCATCAGGTATTTTATGACTATTCCTGAGGCTGTCAGCCTTGTGCTTCAGGCAGGAGCCTACGCAAAAGGCGGAGAGATCTTCGTCCTTGAGATGGGAGAGCCTGTTAAGATACTTGATCTTGCTACGAATCTTATTAAGCTCTCGGGACTTGTGCCGGGAGAGGATATTAAGATAGAATTTACGGGACTTCGTCCCGGCGAAAAGCTCTATGAGGAGCTGCTTATGGCTGAAGAAGGCATGAAAGATACAGCAAATAAGCTTATCCACATCGGAAGGCCTATAGAGATGGATGAAGACAACTTCTTCGAAAAACTTACAGAGCTTAAAGAATTTGTGGAAAAAGAACCTGACGGGGAGTCAGTAAGGAAATGTATAAAGGAACTTGTTCCGACCTACATCCTTCCTAAAAAAGAACAGTAAAGAAAGGGAAATGAGTATGAGTATTTTTAAGGGCGCTGCTACTGCGCTTATCACACCGTTTAATCCTGACGGTAGCGTTAATTATGAGGAGCTTCGCCGCCTGCTTGATAAGCAGATAGCTGACGGCATCGACGCATTTGTTATATGCGGTACCACAGGAGAGGCTTCAACGCTTTCTCATGAGGAGCACATTGAAGTTATAAGAGTGGCATGTGAGCATGTTAATGGCCGCGTTCCTGTTATTGCAGGTACCGGAAGCAATTCAACAGAAACAGCCATCTATCTTAGTAAAGAGGCTGAAAAAGCGGGAGCAGACGCAGTTCTTCTTGTAAGTCCGTATTACAACAAGTCCACACAAAAAGGACTTTATGAGCATTTTGCAGATACTGCAAAGGCTATAAATATACCTGCCCTTTTATATAACATTCAGGGCAGAACAGGAGTTAATATCGCTCCTTCCACTATTGCAAAGCTTGCAAAAGACATTCCAAATATCGTGGGTGTAAAGGAAGCTTCAGGCAATATTTCTCAGGTTGCTGAGATCGCAAAGCTTTGCGGACCTGATTTTGATATCTACAGCGGAAACGACGATCAGGTAGTGCCTCTTCTTTCACTTGGCGGAAAGGGCGTTATCTCAGTTGCTTCCCACGTTATACCAAAAGAGATGAGCAGAATGGTTCATGCCTTCCTTGAAGGCAACGTTAAAGAGGCTCTTGATCTTCAGCTTAAGTACCTTGATCTTATGCATGCGCTCTTTATCGAGGTTAATCCTATCCCTGTAAAGGAAGCCATGAATATGATGGGATTTGCTGCAGGTCCTTTTAGAAAGCCTCTTGTTCCTATGGAAGATGAAAACAGAGAAAAACTTCGCGCAGAACTTAAAAAGATCGGAGCTATTTCTTAGATTCTTATTAAATTTTTGTTAAAAGGGTGCATGGTTTACAAATTTGGTGTATAATTACCCTTAAGCAGCGGATATGTGAAGTACATATCGGTAAATTCTGAAAGGAGAATGGAAATGGGAAAGTTTTTAAAGACTTTAGCCGGGATCGGAGCTATGGCAGCTGTTGCCGGCGGTGTGTATTACGCATACAAGAACTATGTAAGAGACAGAGAACTCGATGAGTTCGAAGATGAAGATTTTGATGATTTTGACGAAGAACTTGCAAAGAAGGATCGCAATTACGTAAAGATCGATATTGAAGGTCCTGAAGGTGAGGAAGCAAAAGCAGAAGCTCCAAAGAGTGAAGAGCATTCTGACGATCAGGTTGATCAGTTCTAGTAAATATTTTGCCCGGGGTTTAAAGTGCCCCGGGTTTTTGCTTTATTTGTGTAATACTTTACTTTGCTATTTTAAAACAGCGTGGGTAAAGTTTTTAAAGAAAAGTGACGATAATCTATAAAGATAACTATGTTTATAATTGTTTGTAACAGTTTACAGGAGATTTTGTATGGCAGTAAAAAAGCGTATTATTTTTATAATTGCATTAGCGCTTATTATCGGGGCGGTATTTGTGCCTTCGGGAAAGGTAATGGCTGCGCCTGACAAGTCTGTCTGGTATTGCATTCAGACTGAGTCTAAGTTTACAGATCCCGGAATCAAGGTTTATGTTGAGTCCAGATTTGGTAATGCAGGCTATATAAGCAGCGATGGAAAAAGAGCTATCGATTATCAGGATCTTCAAAGTGATGGATATGAAGATATCATTGAAAGCGGTGTGGTCGCATATTACCAGCTTCCAAGCGGATATTGCGTAGCATCGGGTGTTGCCATCCATCTTAAGCAAGAAGCTCCTATCGCAGGCGTGCCAACAAACAATCTTTACTATTATTCTCATGTAAAGGGCAATCTTACAGAAACATATGAGGAAATAGAGTTTACTAATGACTGGGCTACCGTTACTCCTACATCAGACACCACATATGGCTGCACATACAGAGTTACAGACGTTTCCATAGAAGAGTACAAATCCCCAACCCTTGACTATTTCAATAATGAGATCATGGGTACAAAGGTTGAGAAGGATTATTTTAAGATAGTTGCCACCCTTGCAAGCGGTTCAAGCGTTACTCTTGATAAGACAGAGTTTAACATCGAGATAGAGGGTAACTCTGCCGGCGACCTTGTTATACCAAAGAGCAAGGTAAAAGATACGGATACCGCAAGCTTTGTAGCTACCTATGTTGTAACCGGCAGAAAGACAAGAGCTTATACCCAGTCTGTTACAAACAAAAAGCTTAAAGAAATAACCGCTGAGTGGGACGGCACAACATATCATGTGGGCGATACCATAAAGAACAGCTCTATCAAAGCAACGGCTGTTTACTATGATGTGGTCCTTGAAAAGGACATAACAGAAAAGATAGCTACAAACAACACGAATTTCTCATTTACACCTGCGGTAATAAAGCAGGCGGGTGAAAATGTGATAGTTGTAAATTATCTTGATAAAGAGACCACATGCAAGATCACAGGATACGGCATAGAATCTCTTGATGTAACATATCCTGACAAAGAGATCGTTGTGGGCGGAAATGTGGAGACTTCAAAGATAAAGGTCTACGCAAAGTTTTCAAACGGCGATACCGTGCAGATAAAGGAAGGCTGGACTATCCAGAATACTCTTGTTGCAAATTCCGGCGAGAACACATTCCTCATTACTTATAACTACGGTTACGGCGCAGTTACCGCTGAACTTAAGATAAAGGGCGTTGAGCGTGCCATCAGTAAGATCACCGCAAAGTATAAGGGCGAAAAGCTTCCTGTGGGCGCCACTATCCAGATAAATGATATCGAGGTTATCGCGGTATATAACGATAAGACGGAAGAGCAGGTATACGGTTTCCTTCTTTCGCAGGCAACCGTTACAAAGGTAGGTTCAAACGTTATCACCATTACTTACCTTTCTCATACCGCTACGGTTTCCATCGTTGGTACTGAAAAGATGCCTTCCACCATTACCGCTATTTACAACGGCAACACCGTAATAGCGGGCAATGATATCGAAGTAAACAACATCACTGTTACCGCATATTTTAACGACGGAACCTTTGAAAATGTTACAGACTTCTCGCTTTCTGCAAAGACTTTAACAGGTATCGGTGTAAATACAGTTACCGTAACCTATAAAGATGCTACAGCTACTATTTACGTAGTTGTTATCGCAAAAGAGGCGGTTAAGATCGAGTCGCAGTATAAGGGCGGCCCCGTTGTAGCGGGCAATAACTTTAGCAGAGACAATCTTATTGTTACAGCTACATTTAACGACAACACGACAGAGCAGGTAACAGATTTTGTACTTACCACAACCCTTGTAGAAAAGATTGGGCAAAACGTATTTACGGTAACCTACGGAACTGTTGAAGATACCTTTACAGTAACCGGCCTTCCAAAGATAATAACCGGCGAGGGTGAGCTTAAGGCAGACATTGGCAATGAGGATTTTGACGGAGTTACCCTTACTGCATTTATAAATGACCAGCTTGTTGCAGAAAACATTGCTCTTGAAGTTGAGGCTTTTGAGACAAATGAACTTAAGAAACTTGTGCAAAAGACTTCGGCTAAGGGAAAGTTTATCGGATTTTCAATGGATATCGACGGATATCAGTTTACGGACAACCAGTACCTTACGGCAAGAGTAACGATCCCTGCGGATTTTGATCCAAGCAGAGTTGCTGTATTTTATACGCCAAACAGGAAGAGCGTAATGGCAAGGCTTGGCGGCGGACTTGTTTCCTTTAACGAATACGAATTTTACGCATATAAGAGCGGAACATACGTAATAGTTGAGTGCGAAGAAGATATGCTTGAAAAGGCAGACTTCCGTAACAACTACAAGCCTGAAGCATTCCTCATTGTAAAGAATGTAAAGTCTGAGATAAAGGTTGGCGAAAAACTTAACCTTGAGGCAGCCATAATGTATGGCACGGAAGAACAGACCAAAGCAGGCGTAAGCTACTTTGTAGACGATACTTCTGTAGCTAAGGTTACAAACAACGGAGTTGTGCTTGGTAAGAGCGCCGGAAGCGTGGAGCTTACGGTAAAGACTCCTGATGGTAAACTAAAAGCAGTATACACCATAGATGTAGTAGACGAAGACTAGCAAAAGAGCCTTGCAGAAAATGTCGCATGGGTGTCGCATGGGGACGGAGTTAGTAAGACATTTTGAAAGAAAATGTCTTACTAACTCCGTCCCCATGCGACATTTTCTTTGCCTTTTTGCCCCAACTTGACATTTTCCAAATGAATGATATAATCAGATGGATTGTGTAATTGTTTAACAGAGCATTTAAAAAGATTGGAGATAATCATGTCATCCATTAGTGAAGAGATCAACAAAAGGCGTACATTTGCCATTATATCCCA
Organism: Lachnospiraceae bacterium; assembly: GCA_016284355.1. GTDB lineage: Bacteria > Bacillota > Clostridia > Lachnospirales > Lachnospiraceae > JAEEOQ01. The sequence continues at coordinate 27,209 of JAEEOQ010000076.1, read as the reverse complement.
CCCGGATGCCGGTAAAACTACCCTTACAGAAAAGCTTCTTTTATACGGAGGGGCCATCAACCTTGCAGGTTCCGTTAAGGGCCGCAAGACAGCAAAACATGCGGTATCCGACTGGATGGAAATAGAAAAGGAAAGAGGTATTTCCGTTACTTCTTCCGTTATGCAGTTTAATTACGACGGATACTGTATCAATATCCTTGATACACCGGGCCACCAGGATTTCTCGGAGGATACATACCGTACCCTTATGGCTGCCGATTCAGCAGTCATGGTAATTGATGCAAGCAAGGGTGTTGAGGCCCAGACCATCAAACTTTTCAAGGTCTGCGTTATGAGACATATCCCTATCTTTACATTTATAAACAAGCTTGACCGAGAGGCAAACGATACTTTCGAGCTTCTTGACGATATCGAGAGCGTTCTTGGTATAGCTACATGCCCTATTAACTGGCCTATCGGCTGCGGAAAGAATTTTAAGGGCGTATATGACCGCAATACAAAGCACATTACAAGATTCCTTGCTGCAAATGCAGGTCAGAAGGAAGTAGAGAAGATAGAGGTAGAACTTGGCGATCCTAAGGTAGACGAGCTTATCGGTGCGGTTAATCATCAGACACTTTGCGATGAGATCGAGCTTCTTGACGGAGCCAGCGCCGAATTTGATATGGATAAGGTCAGCCGCGGCGAGCTTACTCCTGTATTTTTCGGTTCTGCCCTTACAAACTTTGGTGTAGAGACATTCCTTAAACATTTCCTTAAGATGACCTATACCCCTGCTCCCCGTAACAGCGATCAGGGCGTTATCGATCCTGTAAAGGAAGATTTCTCTGCATTTGTATTTAAGATCCAGGCAAATATGAATAAGGCCCACCGTGACCGTATCGCATTTATGCGTATATGTTCCGGTAAGTTTGAAGCAGGCATGGAAGTAAATCATGTACAGGGCGGCAAGAAGATCCGCCTTACCCAGCCTCAGCAGATGATGGCAGATGAAAGAAAGATAATCGAAGATGCCTACGCAGGCGATATTATAGGTGTATTTGACCCGGGTATCTTTTCTATCGGCGATACTCTTTGTATGCCGGGCAAAAACTTTAAGTACGAAGGTATCCCTACCTTTGCTCCTGAGCATTTTGCAAAGGTTCGTCAGGTTGACACTATGAAGCGTAAGCAATTTATAAAAGGTATCGAGCAGATAGCACAGGAGGGTGCCATCCAGATCTTCCAGGAGTTTAACTCGGGTATGGAAGAGATAATCGTTGGAGTAGTCGGCGTACTTCAGTTTGATGTACTTAAGTTCAGACTTGAGAGCGAATACAATGTAGAGATCCGCATGGATCAGCTCCCATACGAATATATCAGATGGATAGACAATAAAGACGAAGTTGACGTTGCAGGCCTTTCTGTTACTACAGATACAAAGCGCGTAAAAGATATGAAGGGCAATCCGCTCCTTATCTTTACACACCCTTGGAGCGTAAAGACCGTGGAAGAGAGAAATCCGGGCCTTAAGCTTACCGAGTTTGGAAGATGGTAACTATTTAAAATTTTTTTGTTGACAAAGCCCTAAGGAGCGTTGTATAATATCAAAGGTTGTGAGAATCACAACAGTTACAAGTGAAGCATCCGCTTCCACCTTGGCACGCGCGAGAGCGCTGTGACCCTGGTCCGTATATTTTTATTAATCAGATAAGAATTATTCGGAACGTGGATAGCTTTGCTGTTCACGTTTTTTTGTTAACCAGTGAGGATTAAAGACTTCTGTGAAAAGCTTGCTTTTCAAAAGATGGATTTGATCCGAACGCCACATCAATGAGCATAAAAGGCATGCGAAGCATGGCGATATGCGAATTGATGGCAGCAACGCGAGAGTGCAAAGCACGTAGCGGTGCGATGGTTAACCATCCACATTTAAAGTATTGGGAGGTGCACTAACATTAGCGATTTAATGATCAATGAACAGATTAGAGACAAGGAAGTCAGAGTTATCGGAGAAGACGGAGCCCAGCTCGGTGTTATGTCTTCAAAGGAAGCTATGGCCCTTGCAAAAGAAGCAGGAGTTGACCTTGTAAAGATAGCTCCTACAGCAAAACCGCCTGTCTGCCGTATAGTTGATTACGGAAAGTTCCGTTACGAGCAGGCCAGAAGAGAAAAAGAGGCTAAGAAAAAGCAGAAGGTTACCGAAGTTAAAGAGATCAGATTTTCTCCAAACATCGATACAAACGACTTGAACACAAAAGCCAATCAGGCGCGTAAGTTCATTGAACATGGCGATAAGGTTAAGGTTACCTTAAGGTTCAGAGGTCGTGAGATGACTCACGTACAGTCAAGCAAAGTGATCCTTGATGAATTCTTCAAGATCATCGAAGATGTGGCTGTTATCGAGAAACCTGCCAAGCTTGAAGGCAGAAACATGAGTATGTTTCTTGGAGAAAAGCGTTAACAGCAATAAGCACTTACATTTTAGAATGGAGGAATAAATTATGCCAAAAATGAAGACAAAATCCGGAGCTAAAAAGCGTGTTAAAGTTACCGGAACAGGTAAGCTTATGAGAATGAAGGCTTTCAAGAGCCATATCCTTACAAAGAAGACAACAAAGAGAAAGAGAAACCTCAGAAAAGCTACTGAGATCGATTCAACAAGCATGAAGGCAATGAGAAAGGTTATGCCTTACGCTTAATCGCTAAGGTAGACTAAGAAGGAGGAAATTACACATGGCTAGAGTTAAAGGTGGCATGAATGCCAGAAAGAAACATAACAGAGTATTAAAGCTCGCTAAAGGTTATAGAGGAGCTAGAAGCAAACAGTACAGAGTAGCTAAGCAGTCAGTTATGCGTGCTCTTACAAGCGCATACGCAGGACGTCGTCAGAGAAAGAGACAGTTCAGACAGCTCTGGATCGCTCGTATCAACGCAGCAGCTAGAATCAACGGACTTTCATACAGCAAATTTATGTATGGTCTTAAGCTTGCTAACATCGACATCAACAGAAAGATGCTCTCAGAGATGGCTATCGCAGATCCTGAAGGTTTTGCAAAGCTTGCTGAGTCAGCAAAGGCTAAGATCGCTTAATTCCAAAAGAATACTTAAAGCAGAACATCATTTAGGGGTGTTCTGCTTTTTTTATTCTTTAGAATTTTGCCATACAATTGACATAGCCGTTGTGTTACAATTTACTTGAGGAATTTTAATCAGATAAGAAAAACTAGAAACAAGAAAGGTGGTGAGCAGTGTTGAGACACAAAAAAAGAATAATTGCTTTTGTTTTAATGACTGCTATCTTGCTTACCTCTTTACATATTCCGAGGAGCGGCAGAGTCCTTGCTGCTACCGTAAAAACCATTACATGTAATGTAAATTCCCTTAATATAAGAAAAGGGCCGGGTACAAGTTACGATAAGGTAGACGTAAACGGAGTCTCTGCTTTTATGAAGACAGGCGACACTGCCACTGTTACCGCAAAGGAAAACGGCTGGTATAAGATTTCCTTTAAATTTGAAGGACAGACTATAGAAGGCTATGTTATAGCAGATTATGTCACCCTTAAAGAAGCGGATGACGGTAAAGACGAAAAAAAGGCTGACGATACAGCAAAAGATACAGAAAAAGAAACTAAAGAAGAAACAAAAGAAGAAACAAAAGAAGAAACTAAAGAGAAAACGCCAAAGGATACATCTAAAGATACAGTGGTTACAGACGGCGTTGTTACTGTAGATGGCGTTACATATACCGTAGTAGCCGGAGTTTATTATGACGCTTTTTCCTGCAAGGGAAAGGTGACGGCTGCCTCTCTTAGAGTAAGGACAGGCCCTGCCACCACATATGGGCAGCTTACTTACAAAAGCGAAGCAAAGAGTCTAAAATCAGGCGAGATCATCAACGTTCTTGCAAGAGAAAATGATAAGAACGGTAAAGGCTTTTGGTACAAGGTAAGCTTTAAGGCCGGAAAAAAGACCCTTACAGGCTATGTTTCCGCAGATTATGTTACGCTTCAGACAGAAGATGGCAAAGCCTGCAAGGTTAACGGACAGATAAATAAAAAAGTATACGTAAGATCAAAGACCGGTGCAGGAAGTGCCACTATTTACAAATATAACGGTAAAAAGCTTAATTTTAAAGTGGGTAAAAAAGTCATCATTTACGGCGAAAAGGTGTACAACGGCGAAAAGTGGTTTATGGTGAAGTTTTACTACGGAACTAAGCTTTTAAAGGGCTATGTAAAGGCTGAATATGTAGATTTCAGGCTTACAAAGTCGGCTTACCAGCCTGAGCCGGAAAAGACAGATACCCCGGACCCCGGCAAAGAAAGCGAAGGAACTGAAGGCGATAAGAAGGAAGATGAAGGTAAAGGAAGCGAAGCCAACTCCGGAACCGATAATCCTTATCTTCTTAAAGAAGGCCTTATCACAGGCGGCCCTGTCATGCTTCGCTGCAGCGCAGGTAAAACATACGATGCTGTGCTTGATTCAAACGGCAATACCATGAGCCTTGAAACAGGTACAAAAGTTACCACATACAGTTTTGAAAACGATGCGGAAGGAAACACCTGGCTTCTTGTTACAGTAGAAAGAGGCGGATACTACACTGCGGGCTATGTTCTTCTTACAGAGGTTTCCTTTGATGCCGGCACTGTGATACCTGAAAGCCCGACAGAGATTACGACCCCTGCAAATCTTATGACTGATGCAGAGTTTGAAACTTATATGAGCGCCCAGGGCTTCCCTGAAAGCTACAAACCGTATCTCAGGACATTGCACGCATCCCATCCTTACTGGGAATTCAGAGCAAACCATCTTAATATTGACTGGCAGACGGCTCTTGATTCTGAAAGTATGGTTGGTAAAAACCTTATTACAAACGGAAAGAATGTAGCTTATAAGTCTCTTGAGAGCGGTGCATATAACTGGCTTTCCGATAAATTTATTCCATTTGACGGTTCAACCTGGGTTACTGCCTCAAAAGATGCGGTTGCTTTTTATATGGATCCTCGAAACTTCCTTAACGACACGGAAGTGTTCCAGTTTGAGCTTCTTTCTTACCAGCCCGGTTATCAGACTGTGGCAGGGGTTGAAAATATCCTTGCGGGAACGCCTATGAGCTATGCTTCTTACAGCTATATAGATGATGAGGGCAATACGGCTTATATGACCTATGCAGATACATTTATGAAGGCAGCGGAGTACTCGGGTGTCAGCCCTTACCATCTTGCAAGCCGTGCTAAACAGGAGGTTGTAACAGGAACCACTTCTATGAGCAGTTCGGTATCAGGTAATGTGGCAGGGCACGAAGGTTATTACAATTTCTATAATATCGGCGCGACTCAGAGCACTGCAAAGGGCGGCGCTGTTGCAAACGGCCTTACTTATGCTGCAAACGGAAACGCCGGAAAGTCAACGACTGTAAACGGGACCACAATGCTTTTTAACGATTACATAAAGATACCTTGGACAAGCCCATACCGATCTATCGTTGGCGGCGGCGCTTATATCGGTATCAATTACATACAAAGAGGACAAAATACGGTATATCTTGAGAAATTCAACATGACGCCAACATCCACATTTTCTCATCAGTATATGAGCAATGTTGAGGCGGCCTGGGCAGAGAGTATAAAGACATCGGCTGCCTACAGCCTTATGGCGCAGACTCCTGTTATATTCTCTATACCTGTGTACCTTAATATGCCTGAAACGCCTTGCGCAAAGCCTGTGGATTCACTTAATCCTAACAACTGGCTTAAGAGCCTTGAAGTAGACGGGTACAACCTTACGCCTTCATTTAACGCTTCTGCCACGGAACAGGTATACAGCGTAATAGTTGATGCAGACGTTTACTCGGTTGTGGTAAGCGGTGCTACCGCAAGCAAGAAGAGCAGCGTAACAGGCTTTGGGGAAGTAGCTCTTATGGACGGAGAAAACACTCTGCCTGTTATAGTTACAGCAGAAAACGGAGATCAGAAGATATACATTATCAACATAGTCAGACAGTAAAGGGGAAGAAATGAAAAAAGGTATTTTTAAACCGGTAACAAAATTGATCACACTTATGGCTGTATTTACGGTGTTTACCGTATTTGCGCCGCTTGCACATGCAGATTCCGTAAATATTGACATCATAGCCGAAAATGAGGAAGTTACTGAAGGGCAGCTTGTCGAAGTAGACCTTGTTCTTAAGAGCAGCGTAAGACTTGGAGGGTTTGAAAGCTATCTTACTTATAATGCGGGGACTCTTGAATTTCAGTCGGCAGACGACGGTATAAGCGGCGGTGACGGCATTTTAAGGATTTACGATCCCGAGCCTTCAGTAAGAAGTAAAGAGCGTACCTACAGGATAATCTTTAAGGCTCTTGCACCGGGAGGTTCTGAGATAGCCTTTAAGGGAAATGTTTACGTTTATGATGATGACACAGACAGTGAACTATCTGTATCCAGCTCAAGTCTTTCTATTACTGTAAAAGCGGTGGAGGCGGCTTCGGCTGAATGCAGGCTTTCAGGCCTTGTTATTTCTCCCGGCAACCTGAGCCCTTTATTTGACCCTGATGTATACGAATACAAGACTGAGGTAAGCGAAAAGACAGATGAACTTGTAATAAGCGCTACTCCGATGGACAGTGTGTCAAAGGTCTCAGTAAGCGGTAATGAGAAATTTACAAGCGGAGAAAATAAGGTTATAATTACAGTTAAGGCTGCAAATGCCGATGAGAAGACTTATACGATCCTTGTAAATAAGGCAGAAAACGTAAAGGAAGAGCCTGAAGAAGAAAAGATCGACCTTACGGAGATCCTTGCAAATGAATTTTCTGTGATAGGTCAGGGAAATAATTTTATCCTTACCGGAAGATATAATTATACAGTTACCCATGTAGCAGACATAAAGGATATCCCTGAAGGCTACGAGGCTTACACACTTGAGCTTTACGGCAAAAAGATCCCTGCCTATAAGAAAAAGGACGAAGCAAACCCGGAAGTTGTGCTTTTATACGTTATTAACGATGAGAAGGGCTGCTTTTACGAGTTTAACATAGACAAAAAGACCATGGACAGGATAAAGATCGAGACAGAGATCAAAGAAGTAGAAAAGACGGTAATTCCGGAAGATCTTATCAAGAGCGATGATAAGATCCTTTACGGAGTGATAATAGTTTTATTCATCATCTGCGCACTGCTTGGTATCGCACTTATCAATGCAGCAGGCAATGCAAAGAGCAAAGGAAAGAGAAGAAAGAGGTAGGCAATGCTTTGTGACAGATGTAAGCAACGCGAGGCAAAGATCTATTACACAGAGATCATAGGCGGAAAAAAGAAGGAACAGCATCTTTGCGAAGAATGCGCCGCAGAGATGAGCAGCTTTGGGAAAAACGCATCTCTTGGCAGCATTTTATCGGGTATTCTTTCAGCCGCCGCAGGCGGTGATGTGGCATGTGAAAAATGCGGCGAGACCTACGGCGAATTCCTTGAGACAGGAAAACTTGGATGTGATGAGTGCTATAAGGCCTTCGGATCTATGCTCCTTAACTCGGTAAGGCGTATACAGGGTTCTGTTACCCACACCGGAAAGATTCCTTCATACCTTAAGGAAGAGATGAAAAAAGAAGACGCGGAAGTCGAGAAGATAATGCATCTTTCGGAAACGGAGCAGCTTGAGATAATGCTTAAAAAGGCTCTTGCAGAAGAAAATTATGAAGAATGCGCAAGGCTTCGCGATGAGATCAGAAAGCTTAAGGAGAGCGAAAGCAATGGAAATTAAGGAAAGATGGTACGAAGGTAAGGGCAATGACGGCGACGTAGTCATTTCCAGCCGTATCCGTCTTGCCAGAAACCTTAGAAAATACCCCTTCTCTGCCAAAATAAGCAAAGAAGAGGAAATTGCTCTTTTAAAAGATGCAGCAGAGTGCACGGAAGCCCTTGAAGAAAAATGCGGAAAGAATTTCTTTTTTTGCAACTTTAATTCTCTTCTTGAAAATGAAAAGCTTGCTATGGTGGAAAGACATATAGTAAGCCCGAATTTTGCGGAAAAGGATGCAAACACAGGGCTTGTGCTTTCAGAAGATGAATCTGTTTCCATTATGGTAAACGAAGAAGATCACCTTCGTATACAGGCCTTTGCAAGAGGCAAGAATATGCACGAAGTTTACAGACTTTCCGGTCTTGTAGATGACACTCTTGAAGAAAGACTTGGATTTGCATTTGACAGAAAATACGGTTATCTTACCAGCTGTCCTACAAATGTTGGTACAGGCCTTAGAGCATCTTATATGATGTTTTTGCCGGCTCTTACCCATACAGGAAACATAAATAAACTTGCGGCAGAGCTTGCGGGCTACGGCATCGCGCTTCGTGGTATTTACGGAGAAAACACCGAAAATATCGGAGATATCTGTCAGATAAGCAACCAAAGGACATTAGGGCCTTCAGAACGCGAGATAATCGATTCTCTTGATAATGTGGCAGACAGCGTTGTGGCAGAAGAGAGAAAAGCAAGGGAAGTACTTGTTTCAAAGCATTTTGAAGAGATAGAAGACCAGATCTACAGATCTTACGGGCTTTTAAAATATGCAAGAAACCTTTCCTGCCCCGATGCCATCACACTTCTTGGGCAGGTTAAGCTTGGTGCCGATACCGGCATTCTCAAATTTGACGGTGAATTTGAGTTTTACAAAATGATGATAAACATACAGAGGGCAAACCTTCAGATGTTAAACGGTGCCGCTTACGGCAACGCAAAAAGAGGCAGATACAGGGCAGAATACATTAGAAAGAACCTGCCCGAACTAATAAATCAGAAATAATCAAAAGAAAGGAAGAAAAAATGCAGGACAGATTTACACCCCAGGCTAGAGAAGCTCTTAAAGTGGCTACAGAGACAGCATTTGAGCTTTCTCATGATTATGTGGGCACAGAGCACCTACTTGTAGGGCTGCTTCACGCAGACGGCGTGGCAAAAACTGTACTTAACGAAAACGGCATAGATTCCGAAAGAATACTTGAACTTGTAAACAAGCTTATCTCAAGCGGAAACAGCACAGGTACCTACGAATATGACACTATGACACCGCGTGCAAAGCGTATCCTTGAAAATGCATACGGTGAGGCGGTTAAATATAACTCCGACCTTATAGGTACAGAGCATATCTTGCTTGCACTCATTAAAGAACCTGATTGCATAGCGGTAAGACTTCTTCTTACTCTTGGAGTTTCCATGCAAAAGCTTTTTGTGGATATCCTTACGGCTATGGGTATGGAAGTTGCTCAGGCTAAAAACGATTATGCCGGCACAAAGAACAAGTCAAAGCAAAAAAGCGAGACTCCTACTCTTGATGCCTTTTCAAGAGACCTTACGGCTTATGCAAGAGAAGGAAAACTTGACCCTGTTATCGGAAGAGAAGATGAGATAACAAGAGTGATCCAGATACTTTCACGAAGGACAAAGAACAATCCTTGCCTTATCGGAGAGCCTGGAGTCGGTAAAACAGCGGTTGTAGAAGGCCTTGCACTTAAGATAGTAGAAGGTAATGTACCGGACACCATTAAAGATAAAAGAGTGGTAACTCTTGATATGTCGGGTATGGTGGCAGGCTCTAAATACAGAGGCGAGTTTGAAGAGAGAATAAAGAGAGTTATCGCAGAAGTTGAGGCAAACGGCAATGTTCTTCTCTTTATCGATGAGATCCACACCATTATAGGTGCCGGCGGAGCCGAAGGCGCTATTGATGCATCAAATATCTTAAAACCGTCCCTTGCAAGAGGCGAGCTTCAGATACTTGGTGCCACAACCCGTGAGGAATACAGAAAATATATTGAAAAAGACGCAGCCCTTGAGCGCAGGTTCCAGCCTGTTGTGGTAGACGAGCCTTCTGAGGAGGAGACCATCCTCATTTTAAAGGGACTTCGCGAAAAATACGAAGAGCATCATAAAGTGAGGATCCTTGACGATGCATTAGAGGCGGCTGCACACCTTGCAGCAAGATATATCAATGACAGATACCTTCCTGATAAGGCTATAGACCTTATCGACGAGGCATCTTCAAAAGTGCGCCTTTCTACGTTTGTGGCTTCTCCGCGTATTAAAGAGCTTGAACATGAACTTCTTGATCTTGACGCAAAGAAAGAAGAGGCAATTAAGAGCGAGGCTTATGAAAAGGCCGGCGAGATAAAGAAGCGACAGGAGGAGCTTGAAAAAGAACTCCGAGCTGAAAGAGCCGGAGAAGAAGAAAAAAGAAACAGCGAAAAGCTTGTGGTTTCTGAAAATGAGATCGCAGACATTGTTTCAAGCTGGACAAAGATACCGGTAAAGAAACTTGCTGAAGAGGAGACAGAACGTCTTAAAAATCTTGAAAATATCCTGCATGAGCGTGTGGTTGGGCAGGAAGAAGCGGTAAGCGCCGTGGCAAAAGCCATCAGAAGAGGAAGAGTGGGCCTTAAAGATCCAAACAGACCTATCGGTTCTTTCCTTTTCCTTGGTCCTACAGGTGTTGGTAAAACTGAGCTTAGCAAGACTTTAGCTGATACCATGTTTGGCTCTGAAAACTCCATGATAAGAGTTGATATGAGTGAGTACATGGAAAAGCACAGCGTGAGCAAGCTTATCGGTTCGCCGCCCGGATATGTGGGCTATGATGAAGGCGGTCAGCTTTCTGAAAAGGTTCGCAGAAACCCTTATTCAGTCATCCTTTTTGATGAGATCGAAAAGGCTCATCCTGACGTATTTAATATCCTGCTTCAGGTGCTTGACGACGGCCACATTACAGATGCACAGGGCCGAAAGGTTTCCTTTAAGAACACTATCATCATTATGACAAGCAATGCCGGAGCGCAGCGTATAATCGCGCCAAAGAACCTTGGTTTTACAGCGGTATCTGATGCAAGCGCCGATTATGAGCGTATGAAAAACAATGTTATGGACGAGATCAAGCAGATTTTTAAGCCTGAGTTCCTTAACAGAATAGACGAGACTATCGTATTTCATACCCTTACTCCGGAAAACCTTAAAGAGATCGTTGGCATACTTCTTAAGGGCATTAAGGAAAGAGTGGGAAATCAGCTTGGTATCACCTTAAATGTTACCGATGCCGCAATAGACAACCTTGCAAAGGCCGGATATGACGAGAACTACGGAGCAAGGCCTCTTAAGCGTGCCATTCAGACAAGGGTTGAAGATAAGATGGCTGAAAAGATCCTTGAAGGCGATATCAAGAGCGGAGATACCGTAACTGTTGATGTAAGCGGCGAAGAGATAGTCTTCAATGTTTAAATTGTTTTTTGGGTAAAAATATAGTACAATTATGTAAGTCTATATTATTTCGATTTACTATTTTTTGGAGGTACACAATGGAAATTCTTGTTGGTAATTCAGATGGATCACTTTCTTTCGGAGATTACAGTCTGGATTCTAAGACCAAAGCCACACTTGAGATAAACGGAGATGTATATAAAGTAAAGACGTTTAAAGAGATAACAAAGCTTGAAAAGAACGAAATGTTCGCATACGAGAGCGTTCCGGGCTCTGTTGTTACAAATTTCAAGCAGAGTGAAAGGGAAGTTTCTTTTGACGTTGAATCACCTGCAGACGTTCAGATCACTCTCGAGATGGAAGAAGGAAAAGAGTACTCTGTATATGCAGGCGGCACAGACCTTGGCAAGATGACTACAGCTACAGGTGGCAAGCTTACATTAAGCCTTGAAGGCGGAAAAACAAAAGTTGAGATCAAAGAAAATTAATGGCTAAAGAAAAGACGGTTTATTTTTGTAAGGAATGCGGTTTTGAATCGCCAAAATGGCTGGGGCAGTGCCCGGGCTGTAAGGCGTGGAATTCCTTTGCCGAAGGCCTTGCTCCTGCCAAAGAGTCAAAGGGCAAGGTTTCAAGAAGCCTTGGGCTTTCTGAGGTTACCAGCCTTTCTAAAGTTTCTGCAAAAGAAGAAGAGAGGTTTTCTTCAGGTATAAGTGAATTTGACCGTGTTCTTGGGGGCGGCATTGTTAAAGGCTCTCTGGTGCTTGTGGGCGGAGACCCCGGTATCGGAAAGTCTACTTTGCTTCTGCAGGTTTGTAAGGAAACAAGCGCCGCAGGTAAAAAAGTATTATATGTATCAGGCGAGGAATCGCCGCGTCAGATAAAGATGCGTGCCGACAGACTGGGCGAGTTTGCGGGTGATGTCAGACTTCTTGCAGAAACAGATCTTGATAAGATCCTTGAAAATATAAAAGACGAGAAGCCTGATCTGGTTGTCATCGACTCTATCCAGACTATGTTTATAAGCAGCGTTGATGCTGCGCCCGGCAGCGTATCCCAGGTAAGAGAAGCTACCCTTACCCTTATGAACCTTGCAAAGGGCGAGAATATCACGGTATTTCTTGTGGGCCACGTTACGAAAGAAGGCGTGGTGGCAGGTCCGCGTACTTTAGAGCATATGGTGGATACGGTTCTTTATTTTGAAGGAGAAAATGTTGCTTCTTACAGAATGCTCAGAGCCGTGAAAAACAGATTTGGTTCCACAAATGAAGTGGGCGTGTTTGAGATGAGCGAAAAAGGACTTCGCGAAGTTCTTAATCCTTCAGAATACATGCTTGCGGGAAGCCCTGCAGATGAGCCGGGCAGCGTGGTAACCTGTATTATGGAAGGAACAAGACCTATGCTTATTGAGGTTCAGGCCCTTGTTTCTCAGACCAATTTCAATCTTCCGAGGCGCGCCGCAGCCGGAACCGATTACAACAGGGTCAACCTGCTTATGGCTGTTCTTGAAAAAAGAATGGGCCTTTCTATGGGAGCCTGTGACGCCTACGTTAATATCGCGGGCGGTATTAAAGTTGCAGAGCCGGGGCTTGACCTTGCTATCTGCCTTGCCCTTGTTTCAAGCTATAAGAACAGGGCTATGGGTTCAGGCACCGTTTGTTTTGGCGAAGTCGGACTTACCGGCGAGATAAGAGGAGTCGGTATGGCAATGGCCAGAGTTGCGGAAGCAAAAAAACTCGGATTTAAAACAGTTATCCTGCCGGCGGTAAACAAAAGCGGGATAAACATCAAAGGTATCAATGTTATCGGAATCAGCAGTATCAGGGAGCTTAACGATCTCCTTTAGATTATATATTAGCGGAGGACCACTATGAGTAATGATTCGCAGGAAGTTGCCATACTTCTCGAGACCCTTCAGCAGGACATACTTGACGGGATTAACGGTAACGATACCATGTACAACATTATAGATACGCTTATCGGAAAGGTAAATGAAAGAGTTAATACTCATGAAAGCACCATTATGACCTTAGACTCGGCTCTTGATAAGGCTATGCAGGCAGGTCAGTATGACGCTATGGACTACATAACTCTTTCAAAGCAGGTCATTACTTCTGCTGACAGAGAGCTTGTTGAAGCCATGCAGACTTTCCAAAAGCTTCTTGATGAGCTTAATAAGACCAGTAAAGCTCTTCACAATGTGGAAGAGATAATGGTTGATTACGTATCTAAAAACAGATAAGGATAGTAAGATGGGTAAAAGTTTGTTTATTTCTGAGAAACCAAGTGTTGCTCAGGAGTTTGCAAAAGTTCTTAAAATAAATAATTCCAAACGGAATGATGGTTATTTGGAGTCTGAGACTTGCATCGTTACATGGTGTGTTGGTCATCTTGTGACGATGAGTTATCCGGAAAGCTACGATCCGGCACTAAAGAAGTGGTCACTTACGACACTGCCTTTTTTGCCGGACACTTTTTTGTATGAGGTCATCCCGAATGTAAAAAAGCAGTTTAATATCGTGGCAGGGCTTCTTAACAGGGACGATGTAGATAAGATATATGTCTGCACCGACTCCGGGCGAGAGGGAGAATATATCTACAGACTTGTTGATTCTATGGCAAAGGTTAAACCCGGCAAAGAAAAACGCAGAGTCTGGATCGATTCTCAGACAGAAGAAGAGATATTAAGAGGTATAAAAGAAGCAAAGCTTCTTTCAGAGTATGACAACCTTGCTTCTTCTGCTTACCTTAGGGCCAAAGAAGATTACCTTATGGGTATCAATTTTTCAAGAGTCCTTACACTAAAGTACGGTAACAGTGTTACAAATTACCTTGGCAGCAAGTGGTCGGCTATCTCTGTGGGCAGAGTTATGACATGCGTACTTGGCATGGTTGTTAAAAGAGAGCGGGAGATAAGAGACTTTGTAGAGACTCCGTATTACCGCGTACTTGGTAAGTTTGATCTTGGCGGCAAAGACATGGAGGGCGAGTGGAGAGCGGTTAAGGGCTCTGCATATTTTGAATCGCCTCTTTTATATAAAGAAAACGGCTTTAAGAAAAAAGAAGATGCCGAAAAACTCTGCAGCGACATAAAGAGCGAGTTTGATGAAGTTACGGTAACAAAGGCAGAAAAGAAAAAAGAAGTTAAAAATGCTCCCCTTCTTTATAACCTTGCGGAGCTTCAAAATGACTGCTCAAAGATGTTTAAGATAAGCCCCGATGAAACGCTTAAATGTGTACAGGAGCTTTACGAGAAAAAACTTTGCACCTACCCGCGTACAGACGCAAGAGTTCTGTCTACCGCAGTTGCAAAGGAGATTAATAAAAATCTTTCGGGCCTTACAAAGTACAATGTTGACGGGCTTGATAAGGTGGCAGGCGCTATTTTAAACAAAGGCACCTATAAAGATATAGCAAAGACAAAATATACAAACGATAAACAGATAACGGATCACTACGCCATAATCCCTACAGGGCAGGGGCTTAACACACTTTCCTCATTAAGTCCTCTTTTGCAAAGTGTATATCAGGTGATCGTAAGAAGATTTCTTTGTATTTTCCTTAAAAGCGCCGTATACGAAAAAATAAATGTAGTAAGCGTGGCAGGAAAGGAAAACTTCTTTTCAAGTTTTAAGATACTTGTAGAGCAAGGATATCTTGCGGTGGCAAGCAAGGCAAACGATGATAAAGACAATAAGGAAGACACCTTTGACAAAGATCTTGTCGCTGCGGCAGGAGAGCTTAAAAAAGGAAGCACTCTTAAGATATCTTCACTAAACGTTAAGGAAGGAAAGACAAGTCCTCCAAAGCGTTATACCTCAGGCTCCATGATCCTTGCCATGGAAAATGCGGGCCAGCTCATTGAAGATGAAGAGCTTCGCGAGCAGATAAAGGGAAGCGGCATAGGAACTTCCGCCACAAGAGCCGAGATCTTAAACAAGCTTGTTAAGATCGCGTATCTTAAGCTTAATAAAAAAACTCAGGTGATAACACCTACTCAGCTTGGTGAGATGGTTTATGAAGTGGTATTTTACAGCATAAAATCTCTTCTTGACCCTACACTTACAGCAAGCTGGGAAAAGGGCCTCTCTTATGTGGCAGAGGGCACCATTAAAGAAGACGAATATATGGTAAAACTTGAGAATTTTGTTAAGAGCAAGACTGAATTTGTTAAAGGACAGAGAAACGAAAATGCTTTTAAAGGTATTTTCGATAAAATATCTGTTAACTACAAATAATTGTACAGAAAGGACAAAGTTATGGAAGAAGTTAAGATAACATCACTTTTTGACCTTACACATACTATTGCGTCTGATTATCTTAAAGGGTTTGAATACCCCTGGGAAGCTCTTGCCGGGATAAAAGACGAGATCCTTGCATTGCAGGAAAAACTCGATAAGAGCGAATATTTAATAAGCGGTGAAAAAAATGACATATATATCCACAAGACAGCTAAAGTGGCGCCTACAGCCTGCATTAACGGGCCTTGTATAATAGGCGCGGGCACTGAGGTAAGACACTGCGCATTTATAAGAGGAAGCGCCCTTGTGGGAAGCAACGCAGTGGTAGGTAATTCCACGGAATTAAAAAATGTGATTATATTTGACAACGCGCAGGTTCCACATTATAATTACGTGGGTGATTCTATTCTTGGATACAGAGCTCATATGGGTGCGGGCTCCATTACAAGTAACGTAAAGAGCGATAACTCAGACGTTACAATAAAGGCAGGCGTTGTTGAGCTGCTTACAGGAAGAAGAAAGGTTGGAGCGTTCCTTGGCGATCATGCCGAGATCGGATGCAACAGCGTTCTTAATCCGGGTACTGTTATAGGAAAGAATACCAATGTTTATCCACTTTCAATGGTACGAGGTTTCGTGCCAGAAAGTACGATATATAAAAACAAGAACGAAAGGGTAACAAAACAATGAAGGACAATGTAAAAGGATGCCTCAAATTATCAGGGTTTGTTGCCGTTCTTGCCGTAGTTATACTTGTTGCAGTAGGTGTATTCGGTAAGTTCGGTTCAGCAAGCGGAATCAAGCTTGGCCTTGATCTTGCAGGTGGAGTCAGTATCACTTATGAGGCAGTAAAAGACGATGTCTCTCAGGAGGAGATGGCTGATACAGTATACAAGATGCAGCAGAGAGCTGACAACTACAGTACTGAAAGTTCAGTCGTAAAAGAGGGCGACAGACGTATCGTTATCGATATTCCGGGCGTCACAGATTCAAACAGGATACTTGAAGAACTTGGAAAAGCAGGTTCTATCCAGTTCGTACCTGTAGAAGGAAACATTTCGGGCAGCGAAGGAGAGTATACTCTTAATTATACTGTTGATGAGCTCTACGAAAAAGGACAGGTAGTTATAGACGGTTCAGATATCAGAACAGCAAGTGCAAAGAATTACAACGACACTATCGGTGTTCAGCACGTAGTTGTTCTTGAACTTAACGAAGAAGGTAAGGGCAAATTTTCTGAAGCAACCGGTGCCAACATCGGAAAGCAGATCGCTATCGTATATGATGGCAAGGTTATAAGTGCTCCTTACGTACAGAACCAGATCTCAGACGGTACAGCTCAGATCACAGGTCAGAAGACACTTCAGGAAGCAAGCGATCTTGCATCAATCATCCGTATCGGTGCTCTTCCTCTTGAGCTTCAAGAGGTAAGATCAAATGTAGTAGGTGCAAAACTTGGTGATGAGGCTATCAGAACAAGCCTTCTTGCAGGTGCTATAGGCCTTGCGCTTATCATCATCTTTATGATCTGCTTATACAGGATCCAGGGTGTTGCAGCAGCACTTGCCCTTGTATTCTATACAGCAGCAGAGCTTGTACTTCTTAACTTACTTGATATCACACTTACACTTCCGGGCGTAGCAGGTATCATCCTTTCAATCGGTATGGCGGTAGATGCAAACGTTATCATCTTTACCCGTGTTAAGGAAGAGATCGCTACAGGAAAGACAGTAAGAAGTTCTATAAAGCTTGGATTTGAAAAGGCTCTTTCAGCTATCCTTGACGGAAATATCACTACCATCATAGCAGCAGTTATTCTTGCTATCTTTGGTTCAGGTACTGTTAAGGGCTTTGCATATACACTTGCACTTGGTATCATTCTTTCAATGATCACTGCTCTTTTCATTACAAGATTTTTACTTTACGCTCTTTATGAGCTTGGCTTTGACACAGAGAAATTCTACGGAAAAGCAAAAGAGCTTAAGACTCGCGATTATGCTAAGTTTGCTCCTAAGGCTTACTGCATTTCAGGCGGTATAATCCTTATCGGAATCATCTTCATGATCGTAAACAAGGCTACCATCGGTAATCCATTTAACTACGGTCTTGATTTTAAGGGCGGTACATCTACATCAGTTTATTTTGACGGTGCTGTTCCTTCAAACGATGAGATTTCAAGTTTTGTAGCAGGCATAATTAACGACAACGAAGTAGATGTTGCTCCTGTGGTTGGTGAAAATGCAGTCATCATCAAGACAAAGGATCTTACACTTGATCAGAGAACAACTCTTGAAGACAAGTTCGTCAGTGACTACGGTGTAGATCAGGACAAGATCACAAACGAGTCAATAAGTGCCGCAGTCAGCGGAGAGATGAAGAGAGATGCTCTTATCGCAGTTATTATCGCTACGGTATGTATGCTTATTTACATCTGGATCAGATTTAAGGATCTTGCTTTCGGCGGTGCAGCAGTACTTGCTCTTATCTGCGACGTACTTACAGTAATCGCTGTTTACTCAGTATTAAAGCTTACAGTAGGTACAAACTTTATCGCATGTATGCTTACTATAGTCGGTTACTCCATCAACGCTACGATCGTTATCTTTGACCGTATCCGTGAAAATAAAGCCGCTGCGAGCAGAAAAGAAACTGTTAAAGATGTTGTTAACAAGAGTATCACACAGACATTCTCAAGAAGTATCAATACTTCACTTACAACATTCATTACAGTATTCGTACTCTTTATACTTGGCGTAGATACCATTAAAGAATTTGCTCTTCCTCTTATGGTAGGTATCGTTGCCGGATGCTACTCATCCGTATGTATAACAGGTACACTCTGGTATCAGATGAAAAAAGGCGCTAAAGAGATCACAGAGGAATGATTTTTCACAAGTTTTGGTACAGATGTCCCAAAATTAACAAAAGAATCTCGTAGAACGTTTGAATTACGTAAATAGCCTATTGGCGGTGGATTGATTATTAATCCACCGCTTTTTTTATTAATTAAATGACATGGACAAAAACAGCTTGTCTATATACAATTTAGACATGGTCACGAAAACAAACGTGATCAAAAAAAATCTAAACTAATTTCTAATTTAGAGAGGAGAAAAATTAGTATGAAGAAAAAAGTTATTGCTTTATTTCTTGTTCTTGCTATGATCGTTGCTTCTTTTGCAGCATGTGGTAAGTCAGAAAACGGCGGTAAAGCAAACGAGGGCGGCAAGGCCGACTCAGCTCAGGGAGGAGATACTTCAGAAGAAGAATTCTCATGGCCTGTAAAGGACGGAAAGCTTTCTATGTGGCTCTGGTGGAGCAACAACTACATCGAGAACCCAAATGAGCTCGTTGCTATGCAGGAGTATGAAAAGCAGACAGGTGTACATGTTGATTATGTAGCTGTTCCACAGGCAGAGGCTCAGGAGAAATTCAACCTCATGATCGCTTCAGGTGAGTATCCTGACATCATTCGTTCTGCTGAGAGCTATTACACAGGCGGTATTGTTCAGGCTTGTACAGATGGTGTAACAATTGAACTTACAGATCTTGTTCCTAAGTATATGCCTAACTACATGAAGATCCGTAACGATTATCCTGCTTTTGCAAAGGATACAACAACCGATGACGGACGTCTTGTAGGTGTTTATACAGTAGCTTCTGACTACGGCGAAGTTAAGGGTGAGTCTGTTTGGGCAGGTCTTTGCTTAAGAAAAGACTGGCTCGATGAACTCGGACTTCAGACTCCTGAGACAATCGACGAGTGGCATACAGTTCTTAAAGCATTCAAAGATAACTACAACTGTGAGGCACCTCTTCTTATCGGTGCTCAGAACGGTTACGACGTAATGGGTGATTTCATTTCAGCTTACGGCGTTCTTGGTGAGTTCTATAAAGAAGGCAACACTGTAAAGTATGGTCCTTGCGAGGATGGCTACAGACAGTGGGTACAGCTTTTCAGAGACTGGTATGCTGAGGGTCTTATCGATCCTAACTTTATTTCAAACGATGCTTCAATGATGAATGCAGCAGGTGATTACATTGGTACAGGCAGAGCCGGTGCTTCATGTAACATCTGGGGACTTACAGCTGATGTATACAAACTTCAGGGTATCGCTACAGATGAGAACTTCTTCCTTCAGGGCGCTCCAGCTCCTGTTCTTAACAAGGGTGATGTTCCTCAGATCGGTTTCGCAACAAGCGAGATCACAAAAGAAACACTTGTAGTTACTACTAACTGTAAGGATGTTCCTCTTGCACTCAGATGGCTTGATAACACATTCGATCAGAAGAATGTACTTCTTAAGTCACTTGGTATTGAGGGTGAATCAGTAGTTAAAGACGATCAGGGCGTTTACCATGCTTCAGAGTCACTTCAGGGTATGGTTAGCAGCGGTGAGAGAACATCACTTTCAGATGCACTCTTCTCCAAGTACACACTTGGTACTTCTGACTTCGGTCTTTACAACTGGGGTAACTTCTCAGTTCTTTACGAAGGAAACAGAGCTATGGAAGCTTATGACTACTGGAATAAGGGTCATTTTGATCTTATGCTTCCTGCTTGCAGAACACTTACAGAAGAAGAGCAGAATGCATTCAACAGCATTTATACTTCAATAAGGACTCTTGTTCAGGAGAACACAATTAAGTTCATCACAGGACAGAAGCCAATGGAAGAGTACGATTCATTCGTAGCAGACCTTCATACATACGGTATTGATGATTGTATCAAGTATCAGCAGGCTGCAGTTGATCGTTACAATGCTCGTTAATCTAATCTTGTAATAATTTAAAATCAGGATATAAAGGTGCCTCCGGGGATATTCCCGGAGGTGCTTTTGCATTTTTACATATGTACCTAGCCATGAGCACTTGCTGTGCGCATAGCGCAAAGCTTACGTGCGAGGCATATCGGGCCCTTGGCAAGGCACCGCCGAGCCTAGTAGCCCGATGCGGTACATATGTAATTTTTCAACTACAAGTTCACTTGCAAAGAAAACAAATGTTTGCTATAATGATTGTAGTTTTTATAAGGGGGATATGGGTTTGGCACTTCAGTTTATTCTCGGGGGTTCTTCCTCCGGCAAATCTTATAAAGCATACAGCAAGATCATAAGTGAGGCTGCAAAAGACAAAAACGCAGGCTTTTTTGTTATAGTCCCTGAACAGTTTACTATGCAGACCCAGCGCGACCTTGTTATGATGAGCGAAAAAAAGGGCATCAGCAACATTGATGTCCTTTCATTTATGCGCCTTGCCTACAGAGTATTTGAAGAAGTGGGAGAGCCTGACCGCCTTACCCTCGAAGACACCGGCAAAAATATGGTTATAAGAAAGCTCCTTAACGAGAAAAAAGAAGAGCTTGTTTATTATGGGCATGCCAGAAACAAACAGGGCTTTACGGAAGAGCTTAAGAGTCTTATTACAGAGCTTTATCAGTACTGCGTTTCACCGGAGGCTCTTGATAAGGTAACAGAAGGTCTTTCGGGTCAACCTCTTCTTAGGAGCAAGCTTAAAGATGTTAACCTTATTTATAAGAGCTTTAACGAATATAAAAAAGATAAATATATCACCGCAGAAGAGATCCTTGACCTTCTTTGTATCTGCCTTGAAAAATCAGACAGCCTTAAAAACAGCGTTATCCTTTTTGATGGCTTTACAGGCTTTACTCCTTCCCAGGTTAAGGTACTGCGTATCCTTTTTTCTATGGCAAAAGATGTGCTTGTTACGGTAACCATAGACCCTAAGGTAAATCTTTCTTCTGTGGGTGAGTTTGACCTTTTTGCTCTTAGCGCCAAGACTATCCGCACTCTGCTTAAGGTGGCGGAAGAAGAGCATATAAAGGTGGCGCCGGATTTTATTACCGATTATCCTCTTGAAAATGCCGAAATAGCAGCCTTAAGAGAGAATATTTTCAGGTATCCTTACGCAAAATATGAGAAAAAACCTGAATCCATCAGGATTAAAAAAGAATATAACAGGGGAAGCGAAGTTGCCTTTGTTATGAATGAGGCTGAGCACCTTATAAGAGACGAGGGCTACAGATTTCGCGACATTGCGTTTATAACGGGAGATATGTCAAGGTATGCGGACGAGATAGAAAAAGAGGCTAAAAAGCGTGGCATTCTTGTATTTATAGACAGAAAGAAAGATATATTAAAAAATCCTCTTGTTGAACTCATTAGAGCAGCCATCGCTGTGATAGACGAAGACTTTGCCTATGAGCCTGTTATGAGGTATCTTAGAAGCGGATTTGCTGCTCCTGATACAGACAGTATCGATCTTTTTGAGAATTTCATCATAAAGACAGGGCTTCGCGGTCGTAACTCTTATCTTAAAGAGTGGACAAAGTGCGACCCATGTGTAAATGATGTCAGAAAGTACGTGGCAGAAAGCTTTGAAGCTCTTTGCGAGGTTTTAACAAGTAAAGAGAGCCTTGCAGGTGACATGGCAAGAGGTATATATGATTTCCTTTGCCTTCACGACGCTGAAAACATCCTTGCCGATATGCAGGCAGATTTTGAAAAAGAGGGTGAACTTCTTCTTGCTAAAGAATATGGTCAGGTGTACAGGCTTGTTCTTTCCGTGTTTGAAAAGATGTCTGAGCTCATGGGAGATGAGAAGATCGATCTTGATGAGTTTTCAGACCTCGTTGAATCGGGCTTTAAAGAAGAGGATGTGGGTCTTATACCGCCCGGTATGGACTGCATAGTTGTGGGCGATCTTAACCGTACGCGTATAAAAGGGATCAAAGCTTTATTTGTACTTGGAGTTAATGAGGGCGTTATCCCTGCTTCAGGCACCAAGGCTGGTATCCTTTCAGATTCTGACAAGGAAAAGATCACTGCTTTTGATGTGGAGCTTGCTCCGGGGCTTCGTGAGCGTCAGATAACAGAGCAGTTTTATATCTATATGAACCTTACAAAGCCTACGCAAAGGCTTTACCTTACTTATTCTCTTGCAGGAAGCGATGGAGCGGCGCTGCGTCCTTCTTATGTCATCCCTAAGATTAAGAAGATCTTTACAGGGCTTATAGAAGAAGAGCCTGACATCGCGGGAAACGATATTTTAAGGGAGATAAGAAAAGATAAGGGTTTAGACTATGTTTTTTCCGGTCTTCTTGAAGATGTTACGAGCGATGATTTTTACGCATTGCTTAAGTACCATCTCACAAAAGGATCCGATGATCCCGCTTTTAAGGCAGCACTAGAAGGCTTTGAGAGCAAAAGAAATGATGCTCCGCTTAGCGAAGCGGTAAGCAGAGAACTTTATAAGGAGATGAAGGGAAGTGTCTCAAGGCTTGAGAAATTTTCATCCTGTGCTTTTGCCCATTTCCTTACCTACGGTCTTGGCCTTAATGAAAGAAAGACAAGCGAGATCGCTGCGCCTGATCTTGGCCAGATATACCACGAGATAATCGCAAAGTTTTCATCAGCAGTAAAGGGCTCAGAGGAAGGTTTTGCCGGCATTACGGATGAGCGGTGCAAAGAACTTGCTACGGTCATTTCAGGCAAGGTTATAGAAAGTTATAATGAAGGCATATTTGGCTCTACTGCAAGGCTTTTAGCCATGACAGAGCAGATAAAAGACATAGCAGTTGTTACAGCTCTTAAGGTGGTGGAACAGGTCCGTGCGGGAGCTTTTGACCCTTCCGAGTTTGAGCAGTCTTTTGATGCTGATGGCCTTAAGGGTACCATAGACAGAATAGATACTGCTGAAGATGACGATAAAAAATACATAAGGATAATCGATTACAAGTCTTCAGAGAAAAAGTTTGATATAACCGAGTTTTATTACGGACTTAACATACAGCTTGCTCTTTATCTTAATGCCGTACTTAAATCAGAGGCAAAAAAAGATCCTGAAAAAGAAGTGGTTCCTTCAGGTATGTTCTATTACACTTTTAAGAATCCTTTGGTTGAAAGCGAAGATAAGCTTGCCGGTGAGTTTAAGATGAACGGGGCCGTTAATAAGAATATCGATTCTGTAGAGGTTAATGACAGGGTACTTGGTGAGTGCCTTAAAAACCACGAGAGCTATACTTCTACCGTTATCAATGCCAAATTGCAAAAGAACGGTAATTTTGTCGGTGATCTTTATTCAAGAGAGATTTTGACAGGTATAGCAAATAAGGCTGAGGAAAAAGCAGAAGAAGTCTTAAAAGGTATCAGAGACGGAAAGATTGAAATAGATCCTTACGCCATCGGAGATAAAGAAGCCTGCAAATATTGCAAGTTTAATGGAATCTGCGGTTTTGAAACAAGGACAGGAAAGTATTCTTACAGGAAACTTGAAAAGCTTAAGCCTGAGCAGATTGAAGAAATATACGGAGGAGGGCAGTAACATGGGCTGGACAAGACAGCAGGAAGACGCTATCAATATCAGAAACCGCGAGTGCATTGTTTCTGCCTCTGCAGGATCCGGTAAAACGGCGGTCCTCATTGAGCGAATATTTAATATGATAACAGATAAAGAAAATCCCATCGATGTTGACAGACTCCTTGTTGTTACATTTACAAGGGCTGCGGCAGCAGAGATGAGAGAAAGGCTTACCCGCCGTATTGACGAGGCTTTATCGGCAGGTGAAGCGGAACTTTCAGAGCGTGAAAGGGCGAATCTTATAAGACAGAGCGCCCTTGTTAACAGTGCCCAGATCTCTACCATAGACAGCTTTTGCAAGAAAGTTGTAAGCGAGCATTTTGATGAGGCGGATATCGATCCTGCTTTCAGGACTCCTGATGACGCGGAAGTAAAGCTTCTTAGAAGCGATGTTATGGATAAGTTCCTTGAAAGCAAATACGCTGAAAAAGATCCTGCTTTCCTCAGCTTTGCTAAAAAGATTTCAGGCGGAAAGTATGATGACAAGCTTTCTGAGATCATAGAAGATCTGTATACGGAGGCAGACAGCACCCCGGATCCTGAGGGCTGGCTTGCGGCCCAGATGGATATATATAATGTGGACGGTATCCCAAATGAAGAGTTCTTAATGAGCTACTCCGAGAAATTTATACAATCTGCAGTGAAGGATTTTGAAAAAGCGGTAAAGATTTGCGAAAAGGCTCATTTTAATGATAAAGCCAATTCGATTTTCAGTGGGAACTATGGTTTGGTAAAAGGGCTTTTGAACCTTTCCTTTGAGGAACTTTATGGTGCTATAAATGGTATGGATTTTGGTAAGCTTTATACAAAAAAAGCGTGTCCTGAAGAAGAAATCATACTTTTGGAAGAAGCGGCAGCATTACGTAACAGAGGAAAAGAAAAGATTGGCGACCTTAAAAAGGCTGTATTTTCCGATAGCAAAGAAGATATCATAGCAGACACTGCAGCCACCAAAGAAGACATAAGATGCGCCATCAATCTTACCATAGATTTTAAAAAAGCCTTTGAAAAGGCCAAGCGTAAAAAGAATATGGCTGATTTTTCTGATGTTGCACATATGGCACTTAAGGTGCTTGTAGGTGATGATGGCAATCCTACCCCTGCAGCAGCTGAATACAGGGATAAATACGCAGAAATACTCATAGACGAGTATCAGGACAGCAACGACCTTCAGGAAAATATATTAAGGTCAATATCCGGCGAAAAACTTGGAAAGCCAAATATTTTTATGGTGGGAGATGTTAAGCAGAGTATCTACAGCTTCCGTCAGGCAAAACCGGAGCTGTTTGTTACCAAATACAATACATATAACAGATACAACAGGGACGAGAAGGGTACTCTTTATGAAAAGATAGTCCTTGGTCATAACTTCAGAAGCACAAAGAATGTTTTGACTTCGGTAAATACCGTATTTAGCGGCATTATGCAAGAAGAACTTGGCGGAGTTAATTACGATAAAGACGCACTTCTTATACCGGGAGACCCTAAAAAGGAAGACCTTGGCCCTGACGAGATCCTTCTTTTGGATCAAAAGGAGGAGTCCGAAAATGTGGAGTTTGACAGCAAGATCGACGCAGAAGCCAGTATGGTGAGCCAGCGTATAAGAGAACTTCACAAAGAAGGCGTAAATTACGGTGATATCGTTATTTTGCTTCGAAGCATGAAGGGATGGGGCGATATTTTCGTCAATATCCTTAACAACGAGGGCATACCTGCAGTCTGCGAGACAAGCAGCGGATACTTCTCTGCCTGGGAAGTGCAGGTGATATTAAACCTTCTTACGGTACTTGATAATCCGCGCAGCGATATTCCTCTTGCCAGTGTTATGATGTCTTATATCGGCGGGTTTACTCCGGATGATATGGCAAAGATAAGGATTACTGCAGGAAAAACGGGTTCATTTTATGATGCCCTCCTTGCAAATATAAATGACGAAAAATGCGCTGATTTTATAGAAAAGATCGGAAGATGGAGAAGCGAAGTTATATACAGATCAATAAACGAGCTTATCGGCATGCTCTATACCGAGACAAAGTTTTATGAGTATGTAAGCGCTATGCCGGGTGGCATAGTCAGAAGAGCAAACCTTGATATGCTGCGCGAAAAAGCTTCTGCGTTCGAAGAAAGTGCTTTTCACGGTCTTTTCCATTTTGTTAGATATATAGAAAAACTTAAAAAATACGAGGTGGACTACGGCGAAGCCACGGCTTCCGCAGGAGAAAACGTGGTGAGGATCATGAGCATCCACAAATCAAAGGGGCTTCAGTTCCCTGTTTGTTTCGTGTCGGGAGCAGGCAAGTCTTTTAATACTCAGGATGAGAAAAAGATACTTGCTGTCCACGGAAGTTTTGGAACAGCTATGAAAAAGATCGACCTTGAGACAAGGACATCAAAGGTTCCGCTTCTTAAAAAGCTTATTACAAAAAAGATGCACGAAGACGCTCTTGGCGAAGAACTTCGTATCTATTATGTCGCTATGACAAGAGCAGAAAAAAGACTTATTATAACCGGGGTCAGCAAGGATTTTGCAAAGCTTTCCGAAAACGCCGCATCATCCGGGACTGATTTTGCCGAGCTTTCAAAATGCGGTTCCTTCCTTGATATGTTAATGAGAGCCTATTATACTTTTCCGGGGGTTAAAGACGCACTAACCCTCAAGGTTGTTACAGCTGACGATCTTTTATTTGCTGCAAAAAAGACTGAATATGAAAGGCATCTTGGCGCCCTTATGAAGCTTACAGGTGCTATTGAAGACGGTGATCCTGATACCATTGCCCTTATTGAAAGAGAAAGCGCTTACAGGTACCCTTATATGGAAGAAGCCCTTCTTAAGGGAAAGATGACTGTTTCAGAGATCAAGGCTCTTTCCCATTCCGAAGAGGAATTCGGCGAGATAGTTACATATGAAAAAGAACCTTACATTCCTGCTTTTGCAAGAGAAGAGGAAAAGATAGCGGGTAACGAGCGAGGCACCATCTATCACTCAGTTATGGAGCATATGGATTTTGAAAAGATGGCAGGAGCAGGAAAAGAAGAAGTAACTGCATATATCGATAATGAGGTTAAAGAAGGAAGGCTGACTCCTGAAGACAGAAAAGCGGTAAGCGACTATAAGATAAGAACTGCGCTTTGCAGCAGCTTTGCGGAAAGAATGAAGGCTGCATCCTTAAAAAATGTACTTCACCGAGAAAGCCCGTTTGTAATCGCCGTAGAAAATGATATACTTATTCAGGGAATCATCGATGTCTGGTGGGAAGAAGATGATGGCATAGTGCTTCTTGACTACAAGACAGACAGAGTTCCTGAAGAGGGAGGAGAAAAGGTGCTTACAGACCGTTATAAGATACAGCTTGATTACTATGA
>JAEEOQ010000006.1 GCA_016284355.1 Lachnospiraceae bacterium | reverse complement strand
AATGAACAAGTGTTAATATAAACGGCCAGTATTCCGGCTTTGAATACCAGCTGATCCCGTCTCCTTTAAGGAGAGTGTTGTTGATCCAGCCGTCTCCTCCAAGAAATCCATATACAAGGTATGCAACGATGACTATGGAGATCATATTAGGGAAACAGATTATAGGCTGAAGGACTTTTGCTATCCTGTGCTTGCCAAGTTCTGTCATCATAACGGCTATGGCAAGTGATGCAAAGGTTCCTCCGAGTATGAACACGATATTATAAAGTATGGTGTTTCTGATTATCATAAAGAAGTCCTTGGAACGGAACAGGAACTCAAAGTTCTTAAGTCCGACCCATTCACTTCCGAATATTCCCTTTGAGTAATCCAGATTCTTGAATGCTATGGTAATACCGAACATAGGCAGGTAATTATTTACGATCATATAAGCTATGCCCGGCAGCATCATAAGAATAAGCGGCAGATAGTTTACTCTTCTTTTTTTCGCTCTTTTAACGCTTTCCATCTAAGGTACCTCTCTTTTTAAAAGCTATGCCGGAAATCTTTTTCCGGCATAGCTTAGGGTCTATCGTAATTTGGCTTGCAGATTATCTCCAGGCATCGATCTGTCTTTGAGCTTCTGCGATAACAGCATCCTGTCCCGCATCCTTAACAGCCTGTACAAGCTTTGGAATATACTCGTTCGGATCAAGCTCACCTGAAAGGAGTCCGCTAAGGTACTGGCTTTCTACTGTAGAAATGCCTGCAACCTCGTTCTTAACATTTGCGGTGTCAAAAGTGAAGCCGTAAATAGGTGAAGAAACAGCGTTTCTCTGGAATTCCTTGTTTGCTTCACGTCTGTCTTCATAAGTTCCGTCAGGCTGAAGTGCTACCCAGTCAATGTACTCGTTACCCATGATACCGCAGGTAAAGAATGCATAGTAAGGAACATCAAACATTGTCTTTCCTTCAGGAAGCTTAACGATCTTGTCCTCACCGTTTCCAAGGCCTGTATCCTCGTAGTCACGGCCCTCAACACCGTAAAGGATTGAGTTCATAACAAAAGGATCTGTATAGAAAAGGTTAAGTGCCTCGCAGGCTGCTTCTACGTTCTTGCAGCCGTAAGATACGCACCAGTTAAGACCTGATGGCATATTGATGGCAGGAGCGATAGGAACGTACATAACGCTCATACCATGTGTTGTATCTGATTCATCTGTAACCTGTGGGTTGCATCCGCCGTATCCGATAATGTAGCTAAGTGCACGGCCTGCCTTCATAAGGTCATAGCCCTCTTCTGCTACAACAGATACGTCTTTGTTTACATAACCCTTCTGATTCCAGTCATATGCTGTCTGGCATACATCTTTAAAATAATCTGTGTCATAAAGGTTAACTACTGTAGTGTTGTTTCCCTCAATACCGACACCGCTGCCAAGGTCTGTTACAAGGTAATACTCAGGTCCGCCCATTATAGCTGAAAGACAGAAGTTATTAGGCATACCGTTCATACCCGGTCTTACAGCCATAGCGATCTGATCAGGATATTTCTGATGAAGTACATCAAGATAGCCTGTAAGCTCGTCTATGGTAACTGTCTTGCCTACCTCAAATCCGAGATCGTTTTCTGCGATAGTTGTAGGAAGGATCCAGTAGTATGTACATACATCGGTTCTGTAAACAGGCATACCGTAGATCTGTCCGTTAAATGTGGTAGCTCCAAGGATTTCTTCACCTGTGATGTCGATAGTAGGCTGAAGAGCTGTGTGAACATAGTCTGTTATAGGAAGAACCTTATTGGAATTAACCTGATCTGCAAATCCGCCAAGTGACATGTAAAGGTCTACCTGATCGCCGCCGATCTGTTTCATATCAATAGTGGTGTTATAGTTGTTTGCATCTACTGCTTCAAGGTCAAGTCTTACGCCTGAGCCCTTTTCTTCAAGGTATTTGTTGATAACTTCCTCAACTCCCACTACTGCATCCTCTGAAGGAACAATAACGAGGCAAGGGTAAGATACTTTTACGGTAACAGGGTCTTTAGAAGCTGTGGTTTCGCTTCCTGCGGAATCTTTGCTTCCGTTTTCAACCTTAGTTGAACCTGCATTATCATTTCCTGCGCTCTCTTTGCTGCCGCAGGCTATAAGTCCGAGACTTAAGCAAAGCACCAGAAGAACGCTTAAGATTTTACATTTTTTCATTAAAAAAACCTCCTTAAGTAATGTGTCGATACTTCAAAAGCGGGGGCCCACCGCTTTTTTCATAATCCCATTATACTTAAGGAGGTGCAACAGTTCTTTAAAATTCGTCTGCTTTTCTTTTATTTTTGTAATCTGCGGGTGAAACATCAGTAAGTTTCTTAAATACGGTAGAGAAGTATGAAATATTCTCAAATCCTACCTGCAGAGCGATCTCTGTGATATTTAGATTTGTAATGTCCATAAGTTTTTTCGCTTCTTCCACGCGGCATCTGTTTATGTACTCACGAAGAGTCATGCCCGTATCCTTATGAAATATCATTGAAAGATAATTAGGAGCAAGGGACGCGTACTCAGCTATCTCCGTCCTTCCGATATTTTCCGCAAAGTGCTCTCTTATATATTCCTTTATCTTATCGGTTACAGAGCCTGATTCTCTTACCTTGTCTATCTCTTTTACAGTGTAATCGTACATGTAGCTTGCATATTTCATCATGTATACGGAGCCAAGGCAGGCAGAACCATAAAGCTTTCTTCCCGTCTCATCATCAAGAAGGTCACCTGAGCTGATACCGCTTTCAGAAAAGAAACCGTAAAATACCTGCATCAGTTCATGCTGCAGTTTTTTAAGCTCTGTCTGACTTAAGGTGGCACCGTTTCCTTCAAGATAGTTTCTCATATATACAAGAAACTCGTTCTTTTTTCGGTCTCTTACGTAGCCCTCGATCTCTTTTAGGGCAAGTTTGTCTTTTGTGTAGGATGTTGATTTTTCGGCATCTTCAAGTTCATATATGCCGCCTGAGGTGGTTACGCTTCTTATAAACACTTCTTCCATCTCACGCTTTGTTTTAGCTATATCAGGCGGCAATATCTCGCCCGATATCACGCCTGTTATACCAACCTCTATATAAGATTTAAGTACAGCATCTATTCTTCTTATCTTGCTGTTAAGATCGTTTCTGTCGTAATTCCTCTCATTTAAGATGTGGTAAGCGGTATAATAATCTGCAAGGTAGTACTCAGTAAAATTAAAGTCCTTTTCCTCTACCGTACCAAAGAGCACCTCATTTGCCACATTTTTAAATACAAAGGTAAGATCGTTTCTTGAAAAATCCGGCGGGGCCATGCCAAAATCCATACCAAAAGCTATGATGCGGCAAGGCATATCATTTTCAAATTCAAGACCGTATTTTGCGGCAAGCCCTTTTATATCACCGCCCTGTGTATATGCATTTCCGTCAAGAAGGTCGCGGATAAAGCCCTTTATGGCGTATTCGCCGGCCACCGCATTGGTATCTGATTCTTCAGGCTTTTTCTTTTCCTTTATTCTTACAATGGTCTTAGAGAGTACCGCAATAAGCTCTTCTGCAGGGAATGGCTTTAAAAGATACTCGCAGACTCCGTAATGCACCGCCATCTTTGCATACTCAAAATCCGCATGGCAGGTAAGAAAGATAAGCTCAGGGTTATGGGTCTCGTCTTCAGAGAGAGCTTTTACCATAGCTATCCCGTCCATAACAGGCATCTCAATATCTGAAATGATTATGTCAGGGTCTTCTTTCCCTACAACATCAAGAGCAAGTTTACCGTTCTCTGCCTCAAGGATGGTATCTATACCAAGGTTTTCCCAGGGTATCATGCCCTTTATCATGTTTATTATGTTATAATCGTCATCTACTATAAGTACTTTCATTATTCCTCCGAAGGATACGGGATACGTATCTCAACTCTTGCGCCTTGCGGCACAGCATTGTCAAGTTTGAGCAGTCCCTCTTTTTTGTATGTAAGTTTAAGTGTCTCTTTAATATTAAGCAAACCCACATGACCTTTTTTCGAGCCGTCTGCAAGGCTCTCGTCATTATAGTAATTTAGCTGCTCCCTGCTAAAGCCGGGGCCGTTATCTTCAAGACTTATCAGTACGCCTTCAAAATTTTCCTCCTCAACTTCTCTGCAGTCAAGAAAGATCTGGAGTACATCGCTTGCACCCATGGCATATTTGTAAGAGTTTTCGGCAACTGTAAGCAAAAGGCACCGCGGCACCCTTATCTGCTTTGCGATGTCAGTGCTTTCCGCAAATAAAAAGGCACGCCCCGGAAACCTTATCTCCTGCATCTTGCAGTAATTGCTTACATTATTAAGTTCCTCAGAAAGAAGCACCATCTCACTTGAATCGTCGATTATATAGCGCATAAAATCAGAGAGTCTCATAAGGTAATTCCTTATGTCCTCGTTCCTGTCCTGATAGGTCATGGCATTTACGGTGGTTATGGCATTAAGAAAGAAATGCGGTCTTATCTGGCTCCGCAAGGAAGAAAGCTCCTGTTCCTTTTTGCGAAGCTCTGCAAGGTAAGCCTCCATCCTGTTATATATAACGTCTGAAAGCAGGCTGTTTATACCTTTTTCAAGATGTCTTATCTCGTAGACATCTGTGTCGGCGCTTACAGATGTGGTCTCATTTACCTCGTCAATGCTGCCAACAGCGTCAGAAAGCGACTTAACAGGATCGATTATCTTTTCTTTAAGTACTCTGTTTGAAAAAAGCACCAAAAGTATACAAAGTATAAGTCCAAGTATGGCTATGGTTATGATATTTATCCTGAAATATGTGGCTGCCTGGATCTTAAAGGTGGCATCCGTACTCATGCCGTAGCCTAAGGCTCTGTCCTTAAAATCAGTTACGCCAAAGCTGCCCTTTGTGATCTTTCCGCTTTTATAACTGTATAAGATCTCTCCGTTTCTTTTTATCTCTATAGCGCCGTTGTAGTTGCCGGCAAGGTTATAGAGTTCTTCAAAAAGAACCTCAGGTTTTTGAACTACGCCCACATAAATATCTGCGGAAACATAGTAGCAGTAAAAGCAGTATACCTGGCCGTCTATCTCTCTGAATTTCCACTCTCTTTCGTTTGTGCCGGTAACTATATCTTCTACATTTTCCTCTATATAGTCTTTAACAGGAAGCCTTGATTCTATGGCTTCGCTGTCTCCGCCCTGAAATACGATAAAGTCACCCTTTTGCTTGGCAAAATAATATAGAGGAGCACCCCCAGCCCGGCGTTTATTTATAAGGAGCTGATTGAGTTTGTATTTATCAAAGCTCTTTTTTCCGTTCTCATTTGACCAGAGGCCGTTGTAATTATTTAACACCGTTGTAAGGGTATCAAGAAGATTGTTCTCGTATCCTTTCATGCGGGACTCGGCTTTTTCCGCCGCATAATTGATCTGGAAATTTCTCTCGCTGATAACACTCTTTCTTTCATTTGCAAAAAGCACCAGTGTGTTTCCAAGGAAAAACAGACTGATGATAAGAAACATTATTATCTGATGCCGCGAGAAGATAAAAGAAATGGAATCTTTCCTTCTGCGCGGGCTTTTTGCGGTGCTGCTTTCTTTCATACCTAATCCTTTCAAAAAATGATTCTAAAAACGATTATATCACTATAATGCAAATGAGGGCAACCTAACGGTTACCCTCTCTAACTATTGTTGACAGTCAATATTCTATTATGATCTAAGGACTAAACTATGTTACTTTGATTCTTTAACGAATTTTTTAATACCTTTGAATGTGGAAGGGCTTAAGATGTGCTCGATTCGGCACGCATCTGTCTCTGCCACCTTGGCAGAAACTCCCGCCGTCTTCATAAGGAATGTAGTGAGTGTTTTGTGTCTGTCATAAACTTCTGACGCCTTCTTTTTACCTGCCTCGGTAAGGTTGATCTCTTTGGTCTTTTCATCCATGGTTATATATCCGTTTTCTTTAAGGATACCCATAGCACGGCTTACGCTGGGCCTTGAAAATCCCATCTCACGGGCTACATCTATGGAATAGACTGCCCCCTTCTTTTTAAGCAGATATATTGTTTCTATATAATCCTCACCGGATTCAAGCATTGCCATAATATCACCTCATCTGAATCTTTCAATACAGCTTTCTATTATTTTATAACATTTGACAGAATATTACAACTACAAGAAAAGCCTAAAAGATGAGGAAAATACTATTTATTTCTTTTCTAACGCCTTTCCGGAAGTGCACATCCTGCAGTTAGCGCAGTTTCCACCGCAGCTTGACTTTCCCTGCTTTTTGTCATTTATCATTGTTCTGATAATTAAAACTACAGCAAGGACAAGGATAAGTGACACAACTATTGTGCCTAAATTGTCAGAAATCAATGCGATCATCAAAACGTCTCCTTAATTATACTTCTTTGGTAAGCTTACTTGCTTCCTTGTATTTCTTAAAGAATAACATATATATTATACATGCCAGAGCAGCAAGTGCAACTATCAAACCAAAAATATTTACATTTCCTGTAAACAGCCAGCCAAACTGGGTAACCATAAGTGCCACTATGTAAGCAAGTCCGCACTGGTAACCGATGGCAAACCATGTCCACTTAGTGTTGTTCATCTCTCTCTTTATAGCACCGATGGCTGCAAAGCAAGGTGCGCAAAGGAGATTAAATACAAGGAATGAGAATCCTGTAACTCCGGTAAATGCAGCTGAAAGTGCCTGCCATGCTGTCTGATCGCCGCCGCCGTAAAGGATACCCATGGTACCTACGATGTTTTCCTTAGCTACAAGACCTGTTATAGAAGCAACGGCTGCCTGCCAGTTACCCCATCCGAGAGGAATAAATATCCACGCTATAGCGCTGCCGATCTTTGCGAGGATAGAAAGCTCAAGCTCTTCTTCCCTGAGCATTCTGAATCCATCTTCTGTAAAGCCGAAATATGTGGTAAACCATACTACGATAGTTGAAAGGAGAATGATGGTACCGGCCTTCTTAATAAATGACCAGCCGCGCTCCCACATGGATCTAAGTACATTGCCAAGTGTTGGCATATGGTAAGCAGGAAGCTCCATAACGAATGGTGCAGGATCTCCTGCAAACATCTTTGTCTTCTTAAGCATAACGCCGGAAATGATTATTGCAGCCATTCCGATAAAGTATGCTGATGTTGATACCCATGCTGAACCTCCAAAGATCGCACCTGCGATCATGGCGATAAATGGAACTTTAGCTCCGCAAGGGATAAATGTTGTTGTCATGATAGTCATACGACGATCACGCTCATTTTCAATGGTACGGCTTGCCATAACACCCGGTACGCCGCAGCCTACGCCGATAAGCATTGGGATAAATGATTTACCTGAAAGTCCAAATCTTCTAAAGATACGGTCAAGTACGAATGCGATACGTGCCATATATCCACATGCTTCAAGGAATGCAAGCATAAGGAAAAGTACAAGCATCTGTGGTACGAAACCAAGTACAGCTCCGACACCTGCCACGATACCGTCAAGAATAAGGCCCTTAAGCCAGTCAGCGGCATTTGCTGCATCAAGTGCAGACTCAACAAGTGCAGGGATACCGGGTACCCATGTACCGTAATCTGCAGGATCAGGCTCATCACCATATTTTTCAAGAGTAGCAACAGCCTCTTCATAATCTGCAAGGCTTGCTGTCTCTTCACTTATTTCAAGAGTTTCCTCATCTTCTACTTCATAAGGGAAATCTCCGGTCGGAGCACTTCCGTTTTCTTCAACGTATACGTCATAACCGTCTACGATTGCTGAAGCATTTCCATATTCTTCAGCAACTTCCTCATATCCGCCGTCCATACCGAAAAGATGGAAGCCATCACCAAAGAGTCCGTCGTTTGCCCAGTCTGTGGCAGGAGCACCGACTGCAACCATTGCGATCCAGTATACAAGGAACATAACTGCTGCAAAGATGGGAAGACCAAGCCATCTGTTTGTAACGATCTTATCGATCTTATCGGATGTGGTAAGTTTTCCCTGATTTCTCTTCTTGTAACAGGATTTGATGATCTCTGCGATATAAACATAACGCTCATTTGTGATAATGCTCTCTGCATCATCATCAAGCTCTTTTTCTGCTGCCTTTATATCATTTTCAATGTGTGACATGGTCTCTGCAGGGATCTGCATAGCTTCAAGAACCTTGTCATCACGTTCAAAGATCTTTATAGCATACCATCTTTGCTGCTCTTCAGGCTTATCTTGAACTACAGCCTCTTCAATGTGCGCGATAGCGTGCTCTACAGGGCCTGAGAATGTATGAAGCGGTACTGTTTTGCCGTTTTGTGCAGCCTTTATTGCTTCTTCTGCTGCCTGTGAGATACCGTCGCCCTTAAGAGCTGAGATATCAACTACTTTACAGCCAAGTGATCTTGATAACTCTTCTGAATTGATCTGATCTCCGTTCTTTTTTACGATATCCATCATATTGATGGCTACAACTACAGGGATACCAAGCTCTGTAAGCTGTGTTGTAAGATAGAGGTTTCTCTCAAGGTTGGTTCCGTCGATGATGTTAAGGATAGCATCAGGACGCTCGTTTATAAGATAGTTTCTTGCTACAACCTCTTCAAGTGTGTAAGGGGAAAGTGAATAGATACCGGGTAAGTCTGTGATGGTAACATCATCGTGTTTTTTAAGCTTACCTTCCTTCTTTTCAACTGTAACGCCCGGCCAGTTTCCAACAAACTGATTAGAACCGGTAAGTGCATTAAAGAGTGTTGTCTTACCACTGTTCGGGTTACCTGCAAGTGCAATACGTATACTCATTTTCTTCATATTCCTTTCGATTATTCTACTTCGATCATTTCGGCATCTGCCTTACGTAATGACAACTCATAATTTCTTACCGTTACTTCGATCGGATCTCCGAGCGGAGCTACCTTGCGGACAAATACGGATGTGTTCTTGGTAATTCCCATATCCATAATTCTGCGTTTTACTGCGCCTTCGCCATGAAGCTTAACAACAGTAACTGTCTCGCCGATCTTTACGTCTCTAAGTGTCTTCACAGTCTGTTTCCTCCCTTAATAAATATATAAGCAGCTAAAAGCTGTTTAGATCATAATTTTCTTTGCAAGCTCTTCGCTTACTGCAACGCGGCTTTCCTTGACCTTTATTATCATGTTTGCGCCAAGCGTGCTTATAACACTTACCTCGCCGCCAACGCAAAAGCCAAGATCGGCTAAATGCTGTTTAACCTCAGGACTTCCGCCAATCTTTCTTATTATCTGTGGCTGTCCCGCCTGTGCAAATATAAGAGGCATCATATTTTCCTCCTGCCTTTCGGTATTGTTAGTCTAATCTAATTTAATGAACAACATAGTGTTAGTTTTTGCTAACACTATGTGTAAAATAAAAAACTACTGCTTTTACGTGTTATGCACGCTATGTGCACTAATTTTGGCTATTTTATCAATAACTTCTGATATGGTTTTTATTCGCTTTACTATTGTTTTTCTCATAAAGCCACCTTCTTTCGGCTATATGTTAGCACGCTCTAACATTAATGTCAAGGATGTTTTTTGTAAAAACTTAAAAAAATGAGCCTTCTCTGATTAAGAAAGCTCATTTACTAAATTAACGTTTCTATTCGCTTTTTAGCATCTTATGCCATACATCTTTTGCTTCTTCTATCGTTTCCGTATTAAAGACAATTATCTCATCTTCCTTATCTGCCGACCCTTCTACATAGTAATTTCTCATAATGGCCGCATTTTTAAAATATCCCGTCACAAAAACACGCCCCACCGGCAAAAAAGTGTCAGTATATCTAACTAGATTAATATCTTTGCCTCTTACTATGTCTGAATTGTGCACATATCCATAAAAGAATCTATCCGGATACTCAACACTCGGCATTCCCGAATCGATAAAGCAGTATCCTTTAAACTTATCATCGCCAAGGACACTAAGCCATAGAGTTCCTCTCATCTTAACTGTATGATCACTAACATATTCTTCGGTATGCCAGTCAAAACCTACTGCATTGCCATCGACATTAATAAAGACAGGAATCTTAATAAAACATATTAACAAAATTAGTGGAACAATCCACCAAAAACGCGCGATTATCTTTTTCAAATACTTTTCTCCGATATTTTCTCACAACAACACTATTTGGCTGTTAGCATATTTCGCTAACAGCCAAATAATCACAACATCTTTTAATGGCTATGGATCAATGTATGCAATATATAAGCTATCAATCCAAAAAGCAACGACAAAAGCACAAATATAACCGTGACTATTGGCGGTATAGAATAATACAAATCACTGTCTTGATAATAAACAGGAGCAAATATAAGTTGCCCCAAAGACGTATGCTCACCAAATATCGATATTGCAGCTACCAGCAAAGCCAAAGTGCTAAGAAGTATGCTAAAATTTCTCACCTTTTCAAGCTTGTAAATGTCCACTAATATCACCTCACACACTCATTTTATTATAACTATTATAGCAGTTATTAATACTTTGTAGTTTACCACTCCTTCAAATTATAAACAGCTGCCAAGTTACGCAACACTCAGTTAAAAGTGTTGCGTAACTTGACGGCTGTTTTTCTCCAAGGATTGTGTTATCATTTTTAGCCTAATAGAACAGGAGGACAGAAAATGAAAAAGAATCTACAGCTCATCCAGCTTTCTTTTGTAAAAAGATATGCTGTAATCATCCATACAAAAGACGCTTAGTTCATAACATGCTCTCAGGATCATTGTTTGGGATTTTTTGTCAATCAAATGCTTATATCTGGCATCACTCCAAAAAATCCCATATAGTGATTCTTGAATAAAAGAGGCTGATTTCATATCAAAAGCACTCTCTAACACGAATTCGCTTAACTCTAGCGATTTTTCGTACTTCTCACAATCTCCATACATATCTGCTATTGCATTTAAAAACCATAGTTCCTCTCGAGATCTAAAAATACTATCTTCGGTCCGAATATAGTTATATATGAAATCTATTATTTTATCTTTTGTTTCTCCGAATCGCGCGATGTTGTATATCATTGTAAGTTCCTGTATTGAAAAATAATAATCTTTATTACTTACGCATTCCAAATCTATACCCGGAATCAGTTCCAGAAGTAGCGCTTTCAACTTATTCGCATAATCAGCATTACTTATTTCTCCCAATCCTCTTAATATGCAAAGCTTTTTCCACATAAGTTCAGTCCTGTTGACAAGCACTGACAAATCAAGCTCTATTTCGAGTTTTTTCAACATATCATAAGCTTTGCTATACTGCTTACCATTTATTAATCGTACACAAGATATATAGTCTTCTATGACATTGTTTTCATCGGTAACTATTCTTAATTTATAAAATTCCGTGCAAAGATTAAGGCTTAAAAGAATTTTTCTAACGGTATCCCTTATTGTTTTTCTTTCATTTCGTTCCAATCTACCAATAGCTCTTTGAACAGCCTCATCTTTACTCAGATCAGATAATCTCAAACCCAGCATCTTTCTTCTCGCGCGGACAGTCTCACCTAAGCAATAGTAATTAAAACAATCGTAAATGTAGCAAAAATCATCCGTGTGTTTAGATTTATGATATCTTTCAGCCAAAAAATCAAGGCTTCCTTTAAGTACTGCTATATCATAATCATTTTCTATGATGTTCGGAACCTCTATCTCATTTATTGCAAGCGCTTCATTTATTATCTCCGAAAAATTAAGCAGCTCATAGAGATAATACATATACTTTGAACTTCTAAGTGTTTCAATAGCTTTATTACATAGTGTTAACAGATTAATATAGTCCATTGGAGTATCGATAGCTTCCATGTATATATTTATGTAGTGATAGGCTATTTTGGGCATTATTTTTGCTTTGAAATTCAACGAAACCTCTCTTGTATCTATGCTTTCAAATAACTTCCTTAGCTCTGTAAGTTTTTCTTTTGAACTATCGTTCTTATTTAGTATTAATGTTTCTATTAACAAATTAGTCTCTTCTATTGATAAATACTCCAAATCAATATGATGCTCACTATAACCGGGTACCGTTTGAATTAAAGCTTCAACAGCTGTTCTTAAAAGATCTGCGTCATCTTTACCTTTCATCCGGTCTTCTTGAAGCTTCATAGCAAGATAAAACTGTTTGTCAACGGACGACTCTTTATAATATTTCTCTTTATATTTTACAAGTTCTTCAAAAAGTCTCTCCTTATTCTTATCCTTTATCAGTGAAAGAATTTTATCCCTTACTCTAAGTTTATCAAAAGTCTTTTTATAAACATATTTTTCGTAATCCTGATGATCATATCCCAGTCTGCTAAGAAGTCTAATCTGTTTATCAAAATCAAGATCCAACTCACCATCAAAAAATCTTTCTATAGAGGAGGCATTAATAACACCTTCGCACAGTTTTCTAAATGATAAGTTTTTCTTTATGCACTCGGATTTTATATATTCCGGAAAGATCAAATTTGCTTCCATAGTGCCATTCCCTTCGTTCACAGACTTGCCAAGTGATTATATCACCTGTAAGCATTCTTATTCAAGTATAAAGTTTTATTTGAAGAGCACAAAAAGAAGCGACGCAGCGGATTTAACCACTGCGTCGCCTATATAAATGAATGGAATATGAAGAAAACTAAACTACATGTTAATAACTTTATAAAGAAGCTCATAAAGCTTTGCGCCTTCTTCAGGGGTAAGATCTACGCAGGTACCTATCTTAAGAGGTATCTCTGCTGCTTTTTCTTTCATCTTCTTGCCCTTTGAAGTAAGCTTTATCTTAACCACACGCTCATCTTCTGCACTTCTTTCGCGGACAATATATCCGTCTTTTTCAAGCTTTTTAAGGAGCGGAGTGATGGTACCGTTGTCAAGATGAAGTCTTTGACCCATCTCACCAACGGTGATATCGTCTTTTTCCCAGAGTACCATAAATGCTATATACTGGGTATATGTAAGCCCCAGCGGTTTAAGCAAAGGTGTGTACTCATTAACGATCCTTCTTGCGGCCGCATAAAGCGGAAAGCACAGCTGATTATCAAGTTTTAAAGCCTCATCCGGGTTATACCCGCAAATAATTTTATCACTCATATTTTGCCTCTTACAGTAACTTCTTTACTGCCTCATCAATTTTTTTCATGTCTTCTGTAGGCTCGAAACGTGCGATAACGTTTCCTTCTCTGTCTACAAGGAACTTAGTGAAGTTCCACTTGATGTTAGGGTTGTTCTTGTAATCCTTGTCGATACCCTTAAGCATCATGCTCATAGCCATTGCCTTAGGTCCTTTTCCGAATCCTTCGAATCCTTTCTCGCTCTTAAGGAAGGTGTAAAGTGGAAGCTCGTTCTCACCGTTTACATCAGACTTCTTCATCTGAGGGAACTGTGTGTTGTACTTAAGTGTACAGAACTCGTGGATCTCTTCGTCTGTACCAGGTGTCTGACCTGCAAACTGGTTGCAAGGTACATCTAAGATCTCAAGACCTGCCTCATGATACTTCTCATACATGTCTTCAAGATCTTTGTACTGAGGTGTAAAGCCACAGCCTGTAGCTGTATTTACAACAAGTACAACCTTGCCCTTAAAGCTTTCCATTGATACTTCTGCGCCATCAGCAGCTGTAACCTTCTGATCGTAAAAACCCATAGTATAAATCCTCCTTGTTTAAAAAACGATTTGTGTGATGATTTTTGATTTGATTTTCTGCATTGATCTCTTGTTGGTTTAGATTATATTTGATTCAATATAATTTGTCAACACCTTTTTTAAAAAAATTTTCCCGGTTCTAAGTTTTTGGCTTAAAACCGGGAAAAGAAGGATTTTTATTATAACAAATTTCGATAACTGATTATTCGATAACGATATTTGCCTCTACTGCATTTACCCATGCGTTGTTGATAGCGCCGATCATATCGCCGTGACCATCTTTGATACTCATGGTTGCACCTGAGAGTGAATCGATCTTTGCAAGCTGATCCTCATTAAGAGCAGCTCTCTTTGTAACATCTTCGTCCTTGTCAGATGTTCCGTTAAGAGGACGTCCGTTAAGGTCTGAGAATGATGTTGTAAAGAAGTTCTGGATCTCGTCGTTTGTCATACCTGTGAAGGCATTCTCGAAAATAAGCTCCTCACCCTTCCATGTACCCGAGTTAAGCTTGTAGTTTGTATCAAGCTCTCTCTTTGTCTTGTAGGTGCTAAGCTGCTCAAGGAAGCTCTCAGGAGTCTGCTCAAATACTGTATCTACAGTGCCGTCTGCATTTGTATCGGCATTGTAGCTCTGTCCAGGCCAGCCTGTGAACTGGTTGTCATGAGCACCGTCATGGTTTGGAGAGATGATCTCAAGAAGATCTGTGATGATAGCAACTACCTTGCCATCTGCATCGTAAGCAGCACCTGCTGCCTGAGTGTTAAGGCAGTATACACCAACACCCTGATCGTCAGCTCCCGGGCCAACTCTTCCTGTTGTAGTAACACCAAGACCTACCTTTGTGATAGTACCGGCCTCAGCGTTTATTGGCTCTGCATTTGCAACAGCCTTCTCAATAGCCTTGATGATGTTTCCGTGTGAGTCTGTAAGTGACATAGTAGCAGTAGAGATACCGTCAAGCATAGCCTTCTCATCGTCTGTAAGAGCACCATACTTTTCAATATCTTCAGGCTTATCTGATGTACCGTGAAGTGCTCTTCCGTTTACATCTGATGTATAAGCTGCAACCCAAGCCTTAACCTCGTCGATAGTCTTACCAACGAATACTGCCTCGTATGCGTCCATCTCCTGTGTCCAGGTTCCGGAGTTCATCTTATAAGCGTCGCCCTTCTGTCTCTTTGTAAGGAAGTTTGGAAGGTCAGCAGCCCATGTCTCATCTGTCTCTTCATAAAGACCGTCTACAGTGCCGTCGCCGTCCTTATCCCAGTTGTAAGAAGAACCGGGCCAGCCTGAGATCATGTTGTCTTCTGCTGAGTCGTGGTTAGGTGTGATAACCTCAAGGATATCTACCTGAAGATCAACGATACGATCTTCTGAGTCTGTAATTACATAAGCAATTACGTTGTTGAAAGAATAAACAGGAGTCTCTGTGTTATCTGAACCAGGTCCGAGTCTGCCTTCTGTATGGATACCAAGACCCTGCTTAAGTCCGCTTGCCTTTACCTCTGCAGCGCCTGCGCTTTCAGCAGGAGCTTCTTCGATACCTAAAGCGTTCTTGATAGCAGCAAATACACCATTGCTTGTCCATGTAGCGCCTGATACGCCGTCTACACCGTCAATGGTTCCTGCTGCGATGATTGCTTCCTGAAGCTGTGGAAGAGCTGCTCCGCCGATCTCAGGTGTCTCGCTCTCACCAACAAGTACAAGATCAACGATCTTGTCACCTTCAAGTGTAACTGTTGCGGTGATAACGCCGCCGAATCCGTCAGCCTCACCGTTAACTACTGTCTGCTCTGCATTAGCGTCCGCCGGCTCCCCAGTAGCTTCTTTGCCGGTCTCTTCTGTCTGCGCCGGTGTCTGGTTCTCAGATGTAGTTTCTTCTTTCTTACCGCAAGCAGCAAGTGAAAGAACCATAACCATTGCAAGAACAAGTGCAATAAGTTTCTTCATAAATTACCTCCTTTTAGGTTGATTATTGCTGCAACATTATAACATGTAAGCCGCTAAAAGGAAAGAAAAATATTATAAAAATTCATATGCGATTCATTTAAATGAAGGCGTTCAGAATAAAAAACCGACAGGAAAAAACCTGCCGGTTTACGATCTACATATGTTTTTCTATCCACTCTTCAAGGGCATCCATCCCTTCGCCTGTTAAGGCTGATACAGGGAAAATGCTGATATGAGGGTTAAGTCTTAAGACTCTTTCTTTGCACTTTTCAAGATCAAAATCAAAATAAGACATGGTATCTGTCTTTGTTATAACAAGGGCATCGCTCTTTTCAAACATAAGCGGATACTTAAGAGGCTTGTCGTCTCCCTCAGGCACGCTTAGGATCATTACGTTTGCATTTGCTCCCGTGTCAAACTCCGCAGGACAGATAAGATTGCCCACATTTTCAAGGAAAACAAGGTCAAGGTCTTTACTGTCCATAGCCATAAGTGCACGCTGCGTCATACCTGCGTCCATGTGGCACATTCCGTCGGTGTGGGCCTGAATAGCTGCTGCCCCAAGCTTTTCTATGCGAAGAGCGTCAACATCTGAGGCTATATCTGCCTCCATAACACCTATCTTGTGTTTTTCTTTAAGGTCTGTAATAAGGCGCTCAAGAAGGGTAGTCTTTCCTGAGCCCGGTGATGACATAATATTTATAAGAAATGTACCCTGAGCTTTAAGAAGGCTTCTTAAGGCTTCCGCATCTTTATCATTTGAATCTGTAATGGATTCGTTTAGTTCTATTATTCTCATGCCTGCGCCACCTCCTTATCAAGATAATCGGTAAACGCCTCAAAACCCTCGCCTGTTTTGCTGCTAAGGGCAAATA
Source organism: Lachnospiraceae bacterium (assembly GCA_016284355.1). Lineage (GTDB taxonomy): Bacteria > Bacillota > Clostridia > Lachnospirales > Lachnospiraceae > JAEEOQ01. Next base: position 6,645 of record JAEEOQ010000006.1, on the reverse strand, counting down.
TCTTTTCAGAAGGGTTAAGTTTAAGCACCCTTTCCTTGCAGGCAGCCTCATCAAAGTTAAACACAGGCTTTACGTCTATCTTATTTATAAGCATAACGTCACTTACAGTAAACATAAGCGGGTATTTAAGGGGCTTATCGTCTCCTTCAGGTACGCTAAGTATCATTACCCTCTTGTTTGCCCCTACGTCAAACTCTGCAGGGCACACAAGATTGCCCACATTTTCAAGGACCACGATATCAAGGTTATCAAGGTCCATTTTCTTAAGGCCCCGAAGAGTCATATCTGCGTCCATGTGGCAGGCTCCGCCTGTGTGAAGCTGTATGACCTGCGCTCCCGCATCTCTTACCGTCATGGCGTCCACTACGCTGTCTACATCAGCTTCCATAACTCCGATGCGGTATTTTTCTTTAAGTGCATTTATTACACGCACAAGGGTGGTTGTCTTTCCGGCTCCGGGAGATGCCATAAGGTTTATAAGGTACACCTTCTTCTCTTTTAAAAGAGCCCTTACCTGCGCAGCCACCTTGTCGTTATCTGCCAGTACATTTTCCTTTGTTTCAAGTATCTCTATTTCGCGTTCGTTCATATTACCTCCGCGTTATCTAACATATATCAGCCTATAATATCATCTGAGTACAGCGTGTAGCTGCCGTCTATGGCATCTGCCATAAAGCTTTCTATCCACTTTGCCGCGCCCTCATAATCTCTGTCTTTTATATATTCCCAGGACCTGTAAGTATGTTTGTAAAGCATCTCAATGCCGTAGATCCTGCAAAATCTTACCCACATGGCTACGCATGGCAGTCTGAAGGAAGATATTATAAGAAGAGCCATCTGGTTCTTTCCTATAAGACAAAGCTGCCTTTGAAATTCCATGGCAAGCTCAGCCGCCTCTTTAGGGCTTTTTGTCGCCCCTATCTTTTCTGTAATGAGGCGAAGAGCCTCTATTTCTTCGTCTGTGATCCGCTCTATCGCATTTTTCATGGTAAGATGCTCTAACGCCCAGCGGATCTCAAGTATCGCACGTATATCATTATCCGTAAGAATATCCCCCTTAAGCTTTAGCATGGCGTTAAGAGTCTCTACGGTTCCGTTCATTCTGATATCTTCCACTACATTTCCCTGACGGGGTATTACTTTTATAAACCCCTGGCTTTCAAGTATGGCTATACCTGTAGTTACTACGGTACGGCTGACCCCCATCTGTTCTGAAAGATCTCTTTCAGGCGGAAGATAAGTCCCTGCGGGAAGGTCCCCCGAAAGGATCATCTCCTGTATCCTTTTTACAAACATCTCCTTTTGGGAAGGAGCTTTGATCTTTTCAAATCTCATATTATTTTACCCTTATCCCTAATTAATCTTTATCCCTGATTTAATAAAGGGCAGGGCGATACGGCCCTGCCCCCGGGTGAAAGTCCCTTAGATTGTACCACTTTTATGCACGTCTTGCCATAGCTGCTTCAAAATCTTTTGTTCCAACGAAGATCTCATTCTTATATGGGTTCTTCTTCTGCTCGCAGGATCTCTTGATTATAACTGCAAGACAGATAACATTTATTGCAAGTGCTGCTATAGCTACAACACCCTGAGGTACAGGATTTGCTGTGATGCCTGCAGCAGCAAGACCTTCTACTGAAGTAATGTTTGAAAGCTCAAGAGCCGTCATAGCGCCTGCGCCCTTGTAAAGTGAAGGAAGTACGGAAAATGGCTTAGCAAGCTGGAAGAGTGGGAATACCTGTGCAAACATACACCATACTGCAAGTGTGTTTGCTCTGTTCTGGATCCAGCCGCCCTTGTTCCAAAGTGCATTTGCAAATGTAGGAGCAAGTAAAAGCGCAAGACCGCAATACCATGAATGGGTAGGAAGGTTTGCGTAGGTGTACTGGAAATTCCATACATCATAAGCGATGATAAACCATATTGTCATATCAGGCCAGAGCATATCTTTGTTCTTCTTTGAAGAATAAATGCCCCACCAGCCGGTCATACAGAAAATGTTGAGGATACCTGCAATACCGTTAAGGATATTCCACCATCCACCGTAAAGCCATACGTTCTCACTTGAGAACCACCAGCCGCCTGCAAGACCGCCTGCAGCCATACCTTTAACAGCTGACTCAAAGTCTGAAACAACAGCGATAAGGATATTGATTGCAACAATAACGAAAGGCCAAGGCTTAAACCAGTCTTTCTTGCCGATACCCCAGCCGTACTTGATCATGATAAAACCAACACAGCCGATATCTGCCGCATAAAGCTTGGCATAATGGAACCAGCCGTTCATATATACATGGGTTGAGTTATTTACTGCCCAGGCTGCGCCCGATTTTGCCGCAACGGCAACTGCAATAAAATAAACAGTAAGAGCAATAGGAATAATAAAAAATACAAGAATTCCGCCAAGTTTGGTTCTTCTTCCGATCTCATTCATTACGATAAGACCTACAAAAACCAGACACCAGCCAAGTAACTGATACAATGCTGTATCACCATACAACTGAAATAGCATAATTAAGTCTCCTCTTCTATTAGATGATATCTATTTATGGCACCTCTATCTCTTTTATAACAAACTCGTTGCCGCGCAAAAGATAGGTGTGCTCGCTGTGGCAGGAAGGGCAGATCTTTGCAAACTCTACAGTCGGATACTCCTTCCCGCAGTCCTCACAGTAAGAAACCGCCGGAATAGTCTCTATCTCAAGGTCACAGTCTTCTACAAGCGGGGACTTTCGTTTCGCCCATTTAAAGCAGTCCTGCAGATACTCAGGGATAACCGTAGAGACTTCGCCAAGACCTATCTTAACTTTGTCTATCTTTTCTATCCCGTTTTCTGCCGCAACCTCTTTTAAATTGTCTATAACCTTGAAAACAACTCCAAGTTCGTGCATTTTTACGACCCTTTCCGCCATTTTGCTTATTTATTTGTTCTTTTTGCCACCAAATGTGATCTTGATCGCCTGCTTAGCAGCGTAAGGAAGGATATACTTCATCTTGTCTTCACTTCTGCGCATTACAGAACATTCAGGATTTTCCCTGAAAAGATGGATCGCATCAAATTCACACTTTGTGGTACAGATACCGCATCCGATACAATGGTTCTCGTCAACCACAGAAGCACCGCACTCAAGACATCTTGCAGTCTCTTTCTTAACCTGTTCTTCTGTAAATACCAGTTTGATGTCTCTGAAGTTCTTTGGCGCGCCCTCTTTTTTACCCGGTATCTGTCTCTTTGAATTATCGTAGTTTTCAAAAAGAACATCGTCTTTGTTAAGCTCTACGTAGTCGTTTCTGTTACGTCCGATGGTAAGTGAGGTATGAGGCTGTACGAAACGGTGGATAGAGATGGCTCCTTCTTTACCTGCTGCAATGGCATCGATGGCAAACTTAGGACCTGTGTATACATCGCCGCCCACAAATACGTCAGGCTCTGCAGTCTGATATGTAACAGGATCTGCAACTGCTCCGTTTCCTCTTCCAAGCTCAACCTTAGAACCCTTAAGAAGGTCGCCCCATACAATGCTCTGACCTACTGCAAGTACCACATGCTTACATGGGATCTCGATGGTCTCGTTCTCATCATACTTAGGGTTGAATCTTCCTGTCTCATCTTTAACAGATACACATTTCTTAAATACGATACCGCGTACGTTGCCTGCCTCATCCTTAAGTATCTCCCTAGGACCCCAGCCACACTTAATCTCTACACCGTCTTCTGTAGCTTCTGCAACTTCCTCATCACTTGCAGGCATCTCTTTTTCGCTCTCAAGACAAAGCATGGTAACCTTAGGAGCGCCGACTCTAACGGAATCTCTTGCGCAGTCAACCGCAACATTTCCGCCGCCTACTACTACGATATCGCCAAGTACGTCGTAGCGCTCATTTTCGTTTACTTCGTGGAGGAAATCAACCGCTGTGGTAACGCCCTTAGCATCTTCACCCGGTACTCCGACGCTTCTTCCGCCCTGGCAGCCGATGGCAATATAAAATGCCTTAAAGCCCTGGCTTCTGAGTTCATCAAGTGTAATATCCTTACCGACTTCAACGCCGCATCTGATCTCAACACCCATAGCTCTGATAACATCGATCTCAGCTTCTACAACGTTCTTTTCAAGCTTGTATGACGGGATTCCGTATACAAGCATGCCGCCTGCTTTTTTATTTTTCTCAAATACCACAGGCTTGTATCCTTTTTCTGCAAGGTAGAATGCACAGGAAAGACCTGCAGGACCTGCTCCGATTATGGCAACCTTGTCTGCTGAAAAGTCTCCGTCTACCTTAGGGATAACTTTCTTTGGAATATATCTTGTTTCTGCGTTAAGGTCCTGCATAGCGATAAATTTCTTTACCTCATCGATGGCAAGAGCCTCGTCAATGCGTCCTCTTGTGCAGGCATCCTCGCATCTTCTGTTACAGATATGTCCGCAGATCGCAGGAAGCGGATTGTTTTTCTTTATAAGAGCAAGTGCTTCCTGATAACGGCCCTGGCTTGCCATCTTAAGATAGCCTTCTACAGCGATATGTGCAGGGCAGGCTGTCTTACAAGGTGCAGTACCGCTTCTGTAGCTTTCAATACGGCTTGTGTTGCGGTAATCCCAGTCCCAATCAGCTTCAGACCATTTTCTCATGGAAGGAAGGTCATGCTTTGGATACTTAACCTCGCTGCCGTCTTTCTTGCAAAGCTTCTGGCCAAGCTTTACAGCGCCGCTTGGGCAAAACTCCACACACCTTCCGCAGGCAACACAGTTTTTAGGATCAACTTTTGCCACATAAGCAGAGCGTGAAAGGTTTGGTGTATTAAAAAGGAGAGAAGTACGAAGAGCGTAACAGACATTTACGTTACAGTTACAGATTGCAAATATCTTGTCTTCTCCGTCGATATTGGTGATCTGGTGAACAAAACCGTTCTCCTCGCCCTTCTTAAATATCTCAAGAGCCTCTTCTTTTGTGATATATACGCCGCCCTTGTTTGTCTCAACGACGTAATCTGCCATATCGCCCACAGCGATACACCAGCCCTCTTCCTCATCACCGCAGCCTTCATCAAAAGTCTTACGGCTTCGACGACAGGAACAAGGAGACTTAGCGTATTTTCCTTCATATTTATCAAGCCAGTGGGATATCTTCTCGATACCGATGGCTTCATTATTCATCTCGATAGCCTTCTCAACAGGGATAACGTGCATACCGATGCCGGCGCCTCCCGGAGGAACTATCTTTGTTACCTTTTCAAGCGGAAGTCTTGTCATATGTTCAAAGAACATGCCAAGCTCAGGGTGCTCTTCAATAAGGTCTTTGTTCATATTTGAAAACTCACCGGAACCCGGTACGAACATAGGTACAAGCCACTGTTTTTCGTGCTTGTCATTCTCATAATTCCACTCAAGAAGGCCTGTGTAAGACATATGTTCAAGCATCTGTCTTACCTTTTCTTCAGGAAGACCTGACATAGCCTGTATCTCGTTAAATGTCTTTGGCTTTCTGATACCTCCAAACTTTAAGGCAAGTTCAGCCTCTTCATCGGTACACAGTCTTGCCACTGCCCAATACTCCGGATCATCCTTTGTGATCTGATGCAATCCAAGCTTTATGGGGATCCTGTCTGTGATCATTTTGCCGAGCTTTGCAATAGGCTCTCTGAATGGTCCGTCCACGTTTGCACTCTCAGGTCTGAGAGGGTAATGAGGATCGTTCTTTGCTTCCATATTTTACCTCCGTTTACAATTGTTTTTTCTTCATATTCTATTCCATATTCTTCTGGTAATACCACGAGTTCATTTTAACATATTGTTAAGATAGTATCAATCCTTTTTTTACATATTTTTCATTTTTTGAACAAAGTTCATATATAGGTATGTGCATAGGCATAAAAAGCTAAAACTTTATGTTCTCTCTTTGCGAATGAGTCTTAAACTCCCTGACGTGGTATTGATTAAATGTTTTTATCTGATAAAATAAAAATATGTATAGTTGATATTGGGGGAATTATTATGGATACCAGACTAGAAGACAGTTTCTTTGAATCATTCAGAAAAATCAATGCCCTCCAGAAAGAGATCGAGAAGGAGGACAAAAACAGTGTCTTTGAGGACATGGAAAGAAAAAGATATGATCTGATCTCAGAGTATCTTTTCCTTGGCGAGACCGAAAAGACTATAGTTGTTTTGCAAAAATTTATTGATGCTAATGCAGGGCACCTTTCTTTTGGGGGCTCTATGCTCACTCTGCAAATGTTTTCAACTTTTATCATTCTTCTTTTTCAGAGAGGCTATACGGACAGGATAGACAAATACCTTGATCTTTTTAACAAGTGTGCTTCAGAAATGAACGGTGGTTTTATGCAGCCTTTTAAAGAATCCATAGTTAACTACGGCAAGGCATTTACTGCAATAATAAGGAAAGAGGAGGATAAATACGACTTTTGCCTTGACGTTCTTAACTCTCTTGAGAAGATATACGAAAAAGAGCAGGATTCCATTCCTCTTGCTTTCCATATAAGCATCCTTGATTACAAAGCTGCCTGCTACATGAACATGGGTGATTATGAATCCGCTATCACTTCTCTTTTAAAGATCCTTTCTTTCGAGCAGGAAGGCGATATGATAGCAAGACGTATGGGAACCCTTAGAAACCTTTCCGCACTTT
>JAEEOQ010000075.1 GCA_016284355.1 Lachnospiraceae bacterium | reverse complement strand
TTTGCGGTTCTTTCTGAAGATGAATATGTTGATATCATTGAAAAGTGCCTTAAAATAATCCCACCTGATGTTGTGATCCACCGCCTTACAGGTGACGGAGATAAAAAGATCCTTGTTGCTCCTCTTTGGAGCGGCGATAAAAAGCACGTAATAAACAGAATAAACGCTATAATAAAAGACACAGACCATCACTAGTCTGTGTCTTTATTGTTGCTAATAAAATAGTTAGAGCTTATTATTTGTAGTTCTTGAAACCAAGTTTCTTCATGGTTACGCCGTCAATCTTACCTGAAACCTTCTTTGCATAAGCAAGAATTTCCTGAACGCCTGTATTGATGATAGCCATATGATCTACGGCTCCATCAGAATCATCTTCTAATACAAACGCATCGCTTTTCGTAAATTTTGTCTTCTTAGTCATCTTAGAAGGATTGATAAATACCATAGCAGTTCCAAGCATACTGCTTTCTGCGTCAAAGGCTGTATAAACAATGCAAGGATCTGTGTTTGGAGTATAAGTTAATACTACTGTATAGTAGCAATCATCATCTCCGCCGATGTAGGTAAATCCAATGCTGTCCTGTTTTTCAACGTATGAAGCGCCAAGAATTGTTGTGCCTCCTGTTACGTCCATTGAAACAAGGTTATATGTTCCCTTTGGAGACTCAGATCCATTGGCTTTAGCGTATTTAGCAAAAGTTTTTCTTACTTTTTTGTATTTGTCCTTAGTTGTAAAGGTAATCTTAACGGTTTTTGACTTCTCGCTCTCACCTTTTTTGTTTTTAGCTGTTACACAGTAAGTAAGCTTTGTTCCTTCAGCGAAGGTGTCTTCTTCGTCGTAAAGATTTTTGTCAACGGTCTCAACCTTTTTGAGTTTTCCGTCATTTACGCTTCTGTAAACCACATAGTTCTTTGCACCCTTTACTTCATCCCACATAAGACCGATAGCGCCCTGTACCATAGCTGCCTTAACAGCTTTTGGTGCCTTAAGTGCTGCTGCAGCGCTAACGCTTGTCTGTGGCATTACGCCTACGAACATAGCAAGTGCAAGAACTGCACACATGATCTTTAATACATTCTTCTTCATTCCATTGTTCTCCTGTTTGTTATAAATTTAGCAACGTTAAAATTATAACTATTATGAACCGGTTTGTAAAGTCACAAATTGTATTTATTCGAAACCAATTTCTGTGTTATATGTAACCATAGAATTCATATTCATTTTATTCACATTTTTAGCCTTTTTTGTGAATAATCTGCCATAAAAATCACACCTATATCAATTAATGGTCATTTATCACCCATATTAGGTATGCTATAATCCAGATGTAAACAAGTAATAATTTAAAAAACGGAGGAAAAAGAATTATGGCAGTTATTAAAATGAATTTTCTGTCACAGGCACTTGGGATGCAGACAAATGTTACGATCTGTCTTCCAACATTCAGTTTTGCCGACATTATGGCAGGAAGAAAAGAAAGCAAAGATGTTTATAAGCAGGGAATGAAGTATCAGGTACTCTGGCTTCTTCACGGCGGTTCCGGAGATGACAGCGACTATGTTAACTTTTCCAACATTGTTCGCTACGCAGATGACAACAAGCTTGCTGTAGTTATGCCTGCAGACTACAACAAAGGCTACGCAGATGAGGAAGGCCCTGAAGGCATGATGGGGGCTGCAAAGTACTACTCTTTCGTAGTTGATGAGCTTCCTCGTATGCTCCAGGCTATGTTCCCTCTTTCAGACAAGCGTGAAGACAACTTCGTTGCAGGCCTTTCCATGGGCGGTTTTGGTACATTTAAGTGTGCCATGCTTAATCCTGAGAAATACGCAGCCGCTCTTTGCATGAGCGGTGCAGGACACGACCCTGCTGAAGATGACGGCAAGACTCCAAAGCTTTTTGCAGTAGAGCCGGGCAGCCCTACAGACGCCTGGGCAGCGGCAAAGAGAAATGTTGACGAGGGCAAGCCTCTTCCAAAAATGTTCCTTACAGTTGGCGATAAAGACTTTACACTTGAAGGAATGCAAAAAACCAACGCTTACCTTAAGGGTCTTGGCTACGATACCCTTTACGAGGAAGTACCGGGCTACGGCCATGAGTGGGATTTCTGGGATCTTACTCTTCGTAAAGCCATCAAAGAATGGCTTCCTATCAAGCACGCAGCGATTTATCCTGAAGATTAGCAGCATCATTTCTTCTTCATTATGCAAAAAGGACCCGGGAACAATCCCGAGTCCTTTTTACATATGTCATATCAAACTTCCCAAAACAGTTCATCAAGTGTTTTGTTTAAGACTTTACAGATTTCTATGCAAAGCTTTATGGTAGGGTTGTAATCACCCTTTTCTATGGCATTTATGGTCTGCCTTGAGACCCCGACTTTATCGGCAAGATCCTGCTGTGAAAGATCAAGGGCTGCCCTGGCAGATTTTAGTTTAAGGTTTTTCATAGGCTTAGTCCTCTTTTCCGTCCATAATCCTTTTTGCGAGGATAAGGCCTAGAACGTACAAAAGAAATACTCCGCAAAAAAGGTTTGCACTTCCTGTAAGTGTGACCTGACCATTTGTCATAGCCCTTCCATTAATAATGTTTAGAACTCCTATGGTAAGATTCAATACCGTCAGTAATACGAAGAATAAGATCATGCCGTTTTTATTCTCATCAAGCCTGAAATATGCATCCTTAAGTATTGAATTTGTTGCCATGAAAGCTCCGCCCACAAGCAATCCGATAAAGATCAGAATATCATTTGTAATCGGAAGTTTTATTCCGCCCGCAAATACCATTAAGACCAGTACATAATAGATAAGCATTGCAAAAAATCCATATTTGTATGACTTTCCTTGTTCAGCTATCTGGCGTTCATCATAGTTTGCTGCCGTTGCATTTTCTTTTCTTAAAGATACAACAACAAGAGCCACGATAAGAAGACCGACCACCACGCCAAAACAAAGGAATAATGCTCTGGCAAATGGGATGTACTCGTTAATGTTTATCTTATAATCCATGCTCCATAAGCCGTTTTTAAACATTTCCTTATCAGCTTCGCCAATTTCTCCGTTTTCAAAATTCTCTTTTGCATATGTAAGATAAGCATCAGCTGAAGGAAGAATATTTAAATTTACCGTATATTTGCCTTCTTTAAGCTCAAGCGGGCTGGAATCGCATTTTAACATACCGCCGGTAACTGAAAAAACACTATTTCCGCTTTCATCGTTTACGATAAGACCTGTAATAAAGCCCGGTGCCTCATCCATCCACCAATCAGCATTTATAACATACTTTCCCGTTTTCTTTATTTTGATAATGGTCTTATAGCAATCTTTTTCTACCGTTCCGTTATTTACCTCAATGTCGGCGTGAACATTTAGAGAATAATTGCCTTTTGGGACAAAAAGCATCATTACCGAAACAACTGCGATAATGGCAAAAACTATAGCGACTATTTTTTTTGCTTTAATTGTCATTTTTGCTTTCCTCCATTTCATAAGCCGCGCCGTTAAAATATCCTGCTTTAGCGCCTATAAATGCTGTCACCGCACCAAATACTACAAAGATGATAATAGGGCTTATTGCCACCGGGATAACAAGGCCGATAAAGTTATTTATGATGTGGCAGAAGATACAAGGGATAACCGAATTGTATCTATAACCAACAAAGCCCCAGAAAAAGCCCATCGGAAGTACATATATTGCCTGGAGGATATTTGCGTGTAATACTCCGAAAAGTACTGCGCTGATCACAAGGCAGCCGATGATTCCAAAAGCCCTTTTTGATCTTTGAAGGATAATGCCTCTCATGGCAAGCTCTTCGCATATAGGTGCGAGGAGCGCACCTGTAATAAAACCAATAACAGCATTCCCGCCAAGAGCTAAATTAAGCATTTCGTTAAGCTGCGATTCTGTGCTCGGAAGTAACATAGAAACAAGCTGTGAAAGAATTGCCGCAAGTCCCCAGGTTGCAATACAACCACAAAGGATAAAAAGCACTCCTTTAAATCCGTCAAATTTCTGAATAAATGGCTTGTAAACACCGTTTTTCTTATCTTTTTTCACATAGCCGTTATAATACCAAATGCTAAGAGCCACTATACATACAATCTCAGCCACAAACTGTAAAATTGTAAGTATAGATGAGGACTGGATATACTCTGTGTACTTTGCGGCATAAACATTCGTGTCTCCGCCACTTTCAAGCAAAAAGGAAACTGCTTTAGGAATTATACCAACAACAGAAACTCCGGCCTGAATAAGTAAAACTGCAACAACTACCCAAAGACAAAAGAAAAAGGTGCCGACTTTACCGGGTTTCTTTTTGGGAGCAATGTCTTCAGGTCTTTCTCCTATAACTTTGTTTAAATTTTCGTCCATAATTAATACCACCTTTCCATAAGTTGATTATAGAATAACACTCACCTTACATTATGTCAAGTATATTTTACATTTTGCTATTAGATTTTTTAGAGACATCGTGACATACTGTGGTTTAAGGCTTAACACTGTTGTCAGATACCTGTTTAAAAATATGATACCGTGATTCGATACATGTGTTATAATATATTTCCATGGTCAGCACATTTTTCGGAGGTTATAATGATCAGAAATATAGATATAAACGAACTTGAAAATGCCAAGTATTACGATGCAAATGATATGGCAAGGCTTGAGTCTAATGAATGCAGCGGTTGCCATGCCTGTTGCTGCGGTACCGGAGACACATTAAACCTTGACCCTTATGATGTATACAGGCTTGAAACCGGTCTTTCAAAGGATTTTAAAACTCTTCTTGCAGAACACCTTGAGCTTCGCGTAGCTGACGGCATCATCATGCCTTTTCTTAAAATGGATAAAAAGCTTACCATAGGTGATGTTACCGAAAATGACGCCTGCACATTTTTAAATGATGAGGGCAGGTGCAGCATACATGCATCAAGACCTGCAATATGCAGACTTTTCCCACTTGGCAGAGTATATGAAGAGGGTAGCCATAAATACTGGCTTATGGAAAATGAGTGTCACAAAGAAAACCGCACAAAGATCAAGATCAAAAAGTGGCTCGACACCCCTGATTTTGCAAAATACGAGACTTATATAGACGACTGGCACGCATTTACAAGCGGCATAACAAGGCAGGCCGCTTCGCTTCCCGAAGATCAGCTTAAAGCGCTTAACATGGCAATACTTCAATACTTTTATTTCCTTGACTATGATACAAACAGAGACTTCTACCCTCAGTTTTATGAGAGACTTGAAGCTCTAAAGTCCAATTAAAATAAGCAATTACTCTAGCCAAAAAACTGTCGTGTTTGACAATCAGCACTAATGGTGATAATATAAAAACACAAAGAGGTGCTATCTATAGACGGATAGCTCTGGAACAGTTAAAAAATAACCGCGACCATGCTGAGGGGGCGGTTATTTTTTTATACTATGGTCTTTGCCGTAAATAACGCCAGCTTCAAAGTATCTTGAATAAAAAAATAATTGGCAGACATATTATTAGAGTCTGCCAATTATTCTTTTTAATCCGGAAGTTTTTTCCCGCATTTCGGGCAAAAATCAAAAGTACCGTTCACCGGCTCGCCGCAGTATGGACAAAAGCTTGCCTTTGTCCCGGATGCATCATTTGAACTAAATTCCTCTATGTCCCTTGCTCGGCCATATTTTTCATTTAGCGGATCAGGTTCCTCGTTTTCATCAACGATATCCAAAACAGAATACCGATCTTCTGATGTAGCATTATGATAGTCATAAAATGCACTATATAATGATAAGCCGATTACCAGGATTCCAAAAGGGATCATGATATAACCACCCATTGCTGCAGCTGCTACACACCAGAACACACCAAAAACAGCAACAAAAATACTTACAACCGCACTCATTTTTGATGGGCCACGCCCCGGTTTTATACTTTTCATCTTTTCCCCTCTCCGAAAACTATACGAACTTAACGGCTGTTCCGTAAGCCATTATCTCGGCGGCGCCCTGTGCTACTGAAGATGAAGAATATCTTACGCTGACTATGGCGTCTGCCCCAAGGGCTTTAGCCTCATCTTCCATACGCTGGGTTGCAAGGTCTCTTGCTTTTGCCATCATCTCGTTGTAGTTCTTAAGCTCTCCGCCCACAAGTGTTTTAAAACTTGCTCCGATATCCTTAAAAGCATTTACAGTCTGAATAGTGCTGCCCTTTACGATACCAAGCATTTCAAGATTCTTTCCGCTAACATTTTCTGTAGTTACAATAAGCATATTAGATCCCTCCCATAAATAATACATTTCTCCGGCGCAATGCGCCCTTACATCTTACATTATAGCTAACCTACCAAATAAAAGCCACAGTTTACGTAATGTTTTAATTTTTTTCTAATGTAACATGACACATGTACCAGGCACATATGTAAACTAGAAGTTACGGCTGCAAATGAAGCCTCCAAAGGAAACAAGAAGTATTCCTGCTCCGATTACACCAAAGGAATAGACGTTGACCGCAAAAGGCAGGGCCGTCATAAGGGCTGTTGAAAGAGGCATAAAGATCACTGCTACAGTAAAAATGGAACTAAACACCCTGCCAAGAAGCTCGTTTGGCACCTTCTTTTGAACCATTGAAAAGAAATGGATATTAAAGATCGTTAGGAAGAATTCGAAAATAAAGTTTCCAAATACGATCACAAAATAAGGAAGGCTAAAAACCGCACAAATACTGATATACATAAGACCTGCGCCGCAAAGTGCAAGTGATATCAGGATGCTCCTATATGAGTTCTTAAACAGCTTACTTGCAAAGAAAGCTCCTGCTATAGAACCTGCTGCCCCAAGCGAAAGAAGCGTTGCGTAGCTCGCACTGTTATCGAACAGGCTGTTACTAAATGGCACCAGATAGTTAAAGGCTGCTATAAAGAAGTTTACAAGAGCTGCAACTGCAAGTAAAAAGAAAATCTCTTTTTGATGCAAAACAAAAAGCATGCCATCTTTTATATCTTTTAAAAGCGAACCCGCGGTTTTCCCCTTGCCTTTCTCCACATGTTTTTCCTCTTCTCTTATAAGAAAAATGAAAAAGAATGAAAGGAAGAATGTAATCGCATCTATGGCAAGTGTTGGTCTTAGCCCGAACCTGTCAACAAACAAAAATGCAAGAAGCGGCGAAGAAACGCTGATTATCTGAGATATCATCTCAAGATTTGCATTAAACTTTACAAGCCTGTCCTCAGAAACCACCGTAACCACATAGGATTTAAAGGATGTTCCCGAAAATGCGTGCATAATGGCAAGAGCCGCATTTACGGCAATAAGTCCCCATAGCATGATCTTCTCATTTCCTATAAGAGCAAGCAGCGAGCACATGATCCCGCCTATAAGGTCTGTAGTAAGCAGTATCTTTCTCCGTTTAAACCTGTCAGCCACTGCTCCGCCGATTGGGTTTAAAAACAGCGAAATAAGGTTTTCCGCAAGCTGATAATAGCCAAGATATTTTTTACCAATCCCGCCAAGCCCTGCGATCCAGGTGCTGTTTCCGTAGTCGTACATAACGTTTCCGATCCTGTTTACCGCCCTGCTTGCAAGAAGCTTAATTTCATTTTTTTCCATAAAAAATCCCCCCTGTCTGAATTTTAGGCATATTATACCTGATCCAATCAGGGGGACAATCGTTTTTGCATATATGCAAAACTATTTTACAAATCTGTCATAGTCTTTTTTATAGTTTGCAGCAAGATTGCTGCTGCCGGTCCACTCAAAAATGCTGATGGCACGTTTCATTTCGGTCTTTCCGCTATTTTGCCTGCCTTCAAGATAATGCTGAAGACCTGACAAAAACAGATAGATGGTTCTCTTATAAATATCGGTCTCATCATCTAAGATCGGCTTGATATTTTTCCTGTAATAATCGGCAACCTCAAGATTTCCTCTATGAAGGCATGTTTCCCAGATATTTAAAAGTGTTATGGACACAAGGCTTTTATGGGATCCTATCTCATTGTAATAATCCTGTCTTTTTACGATTTCCTGCCCCATTTTGTGAAGCAGCGGGATATCAATAAAAAGATAGGTGTTGCCAATGAGGATGAGCTCATACATGTTCCACTCTTCCGTAACAAACAGATAATCCGTAAGCTCTGCTATATACTCCTTTGGGAAAGGTATTTCCGGGTCACATTTACAGATAAAACTTTGTAAAAGTATGGTATTTAAATGATATCTGTAAACATCCGGGTTTTCCTTATATTTGCGCTCCTCTTCCTGCTGCATTCTGCGAAAACCGTTTATGTCCCTCTCATATTCAAGTGGTATAAGCGCGCTCATAAAGCGGATCTGCTCCGTACGCTGATTATCGTTTACCGCATCAATATATTCACTGACCTCTACATGCATGCGTTCAAGTGCAACAAGAAACCTGCCAAGTGAAATATCTGACTCTCCCCGCTCAAATCTTGAGATCTGAGCGGCAGAAACCTCCTCATTTGCCAGCTGCTTCAGTGAAATATGTCTGTTTGTCCGTATTTTCTTAAAAACCTGTCCTAAATTATCCTTCATTGCATCATCTCCCAGGCATCTGACATATGTTACTAGCCAAGGAGTTTTTCACTCATTTTTACCACTCTGGTGCCGTTTATCTCAAGCTGCTTTCTGCTAAGGCTTCCGTCTTTAAGCGCCTTAAGTACATTGTCATAATCTTTCTTTACGCCCGGCATAAACAGGTCGCCACCGGCTGCTGCCACCTTATCTGAGAGGGCATTTCTGTATATGGATTTCTTGCCTCCAAGAAGATCGATAACCCAGTCTGTCATAACAATGCCCTTAAATCCGAACTCAGATCTTAAAATATCTTCAATAAGGCCGCGGTGCTCCGATGTATGGGTGCCATTAAGAAGATTGTAGCTTGTCATAAGCGCGTGTGGCTGTGCCTTCTTTACGCAGATCTCAAATCCGCGAAGGTAGATCTCTCGCATGGCTCTTTCGCTGACCTGACTGTTGTTGCAATATCTGTTAGTTTCCGCATTGTTAGCGGCGTAATGCTTGATGGTGGTGCCGCAACCCTTATGCTTTTGAACTCCTTCTGTTATAGCGGCAGCCATAAGTCCTGAAACCAGCGGATCTTCCGAGTAATACTCAAAATTACGTCCACAAAGGATACTTCTGTGGATATTAAGAGCAGGGGCAAGCCAGAGGTTTACGCCCATTTCTTCCATTTCTTTTCCCACAATATCGCCAAAGCTTCTTGCAAGGTCTGTATTAAAGCTTTGTGCTACAGCCGTTCCAACAGGGATCATGGTAGCGTTATGCTGTTTTATCACCGCATTTTTAGGTACTTTGCCGCTGCCTGATATCATTTTTGCAAAAAATCTTGTAACAGGCCCCATAACTTCAAGCATACTTTCAGGGATCATGCCTGCTCCGCCCGCACTATGGGCACCTTTTTCATCTTCGTAATACTCTCTTGCTACTCTAAGGCCCGCAGGTCCGTCTGCCATTATAAGAGGCTTAATGCCCTTATCTGTAAGCTTTGAGGTGGTCTCTCCCGCTGCTCCCGCAAGGTGGGTCGCCGCATTTCCGATAATGCTTAAGGCTCCGCCTGCGCCAAAACTGCCGATCGCAAGGTATGAAAGTTCCTCATCGCTAAGATCTGCAACTCTTTTATCTATCTCGTATTCTCTGTCGTATATTACTTCTTCGCATTTAATACCGCTAAGGTCAAGTGTTATTCTTGTTACATCCTCAGGAATGCTTTCGGTCTTTCCTGCCTCCGGCTTAATATCCGTAAATGAAGGCTTTCCAAGAACATTTTTAACTTTCCTTACATCTGTATCTTCAGAAAGTGTCAGCACTGCAGACACTTTTGTATCTGCGCTGCTTGTACCGACTCTTACTATATAGTCCCCTTTTTCAAGGATATACTTTGCATTTTCCTCATCGTAAGAAGCAAGGTCTGTAAGGTCAAACTCAACTTTAAGCTCCTGCGCTTCTCCGGGTGCAAGCTCCTTTGTCTTAGCAAAACCGGCAAGTTCCTGAAATGCCTTGCAAAGCCTTCCCTCCGGAAGCGATACATAAACCTGAGCCACTTCTTTTCCTGCCCTGTTTCCGGTATTTGTAACTTTTACGTTAGCCGTGATCTTAGGGCCGTCTGCATTTACGGAAATATCATCTGCCGCAAATGTGGTATAAGAAAGGCCGAAACCAAACGGGAATAGCGCTTTTTTGCCAAAGGTATCAAAATACCTGTAACCCACAAAAATGCCTTCTTTATAAAGGTTGTCGTTCCAGTCGCCAAAGGTGCCTTCTTTGCTGTATTCTTCCCAGGTCGCCCATGTGGTGGTAAGCTTTCCGGAAGGATTCTGCCCGCCATATAAGATCTGTGCCAGCACTCTGCCGTTATCTGTGCCAAGCTGTGATAACACAAGTATATTTTTAACATCCTTTACAGGAGAAAGATCAATCACTCCGCTGACATTAAGCACAAGCATAAAACGCTCGTATAGTTCGTTAGCCTTAAGTATGTCACGAACCTCAGAATCCGTAAGCTTTACGTCTCCCTTTACGGCTTCCCTGTCGCTGCCCTCTCCCGCATTACGTCTAACTACATAAATAGCGGTATCACACTTTTTCTCTAAGGAAATGTCATACTCAGGCTCTTTCATTTCTTTGCCCATAGCATACATAATTGCATTTTCATGCTTTTCTTTTGCTTCTTTTTTAAGGTCTTTAACAAAATTCTTCTTTGCCTGGATTCTTACTTCATCAAATTCGTCAAGCCAGTCTTTTGTAAGGATCTTAAAGCCCTCGGCTTCAAGTCCCTCTTCTATGGTCTCTGTTTTTCCGGTATTAACCTCGCCGGAGCCTGTTCCGCCCTTAACGCTGTAACGAAGACCTGCTCCGTAGGCTGCAAGATTGCACCCTTTTTCTACCGGGAAACTACCGTCTGTCTTAAGTAAAACCGTACACTCCGCAACATTATCGATCATTAATAAATCCTCCTTGTACATCCCATTGTAATAGTTATAGTTTAGCATATCTAAGGATTAAGGAATAGTGCTGAATGTTTAATTTTTTATAAATTTGTTTGACTTTAGAGTGTTTTATAGTATAATAAGGATTGTGCTCGCGGAAGTGGTGGAATGGCAGACGCGCAGGCTTCAGGTGCCTGTGGTAGCAATACCGTGTGGGTTCAAGTCCCATCTTCCGCACGCGAAAAGCTTCAGACGAAAGTCTGGAGCTTTTTTTGCGTGCGGAAGATGGGACATTGAACCCACGTGGGATGAATGACAGGAAGATATTATAAGCAAAACATCGTATTTAACACAGATTTGCCACGAATCATAACAAACGTTGTGGTAAAATACTAAAAGTTAAGAGAAATGAAAATGAGCGAGCTTAAAGGAAAAGATTTCTTAAAGACATTGGAACAATTGATCCATGAGAATGGGGCTTCTATCATAGAACTAAACAGCGTTAATGATGAAAAGCACAAACATTTTTATTCTAAGCTTTCTTATTATGAGACAAAAAATTTTGTAATGATGGGGAAATTTCTGGAAGAGACATAATGGCCAAAGAGGGCGGAGTCATGGGCATACTTTGAAATGAATCGCCAACACCGTTCCTTGGGTCCGCTGAAAGAAGGGATGAACAGATGCGAGAAGGAATAGCTATCGTCGGCTTGAACGGAAGTGGAAAGTCTACACTTGGGCATGCACTGGCGAAGTCGCTAAATTTATATGAAATACACGTTGAGGACTACT
>JAEEOQ010000074.1 GCA_016284355.1 Lachnospiraceae bacterium | reverse complement strand
GGGGAAGACTATCTTCCTTGCATCAACGTTTTCTCTTATCTTATCTCGTTTTTTGTCGCTTTCAAGCCCTTTATCAAAATAGAGCTTGTTATGCCATCTTATCATTATACTTTTCCTAAAAGTCACTTTCCGTAATAAGCTTTATAGAAGCGACGCACCCTGCAAGTTCTGCCTTGTCAGTGCAGCTTTCAAGGGCGTATCTTATGTACTGCTCTATCTCGGTCTTTGAGTTTAAAAATACCGGCATATTTTTAATGGCCTCAGCCATAACAGCTCTTCTTATGCGCTTTGAAAGCCCTGTAAAAAGGGCGTCATAGTCCGCTATAAGGGCATCGCGCACATTTTTAAGCTCTTCTTCGCCAACTGTGCCTGTACTTTCAAAGAATTTTTTGTAATCAACAAAACGGCTCTCTGAAGCTAAAAGTGCACAGATCGCAAGGTCGTTTACCTCATCCTCAATATCAAGCTCTGTAAGTACTTCGTAGTTTTCATTTACAAGTATCTCTCTTGAAGCATCAAGCTTTGCCATATCATCAAGGGAATTTTCAAGGAAGCCCTCAAGCTTTGCAAAAAAGCCCTCAGATGCTTCCACATAATCACTTACCTTTGTATACTTGCCGTCAAATGCCGCAATGGTCTCTTTTACAGAAGCAAGCGCGGTGTCAGTCTCACTGTCTGATATCGCATACTGCATGGTAAAAAGGTAAATAAGCAGATTATTTAAAACTTCAACTATAAGTGAAAGCCTGTCAAATGCATCTGAGATAAACTCGCCCACTTCGGTAAGCTTTGCAAACCTTGCATCAAACTCATCTTTTGAAAGACTGTCATAATCTGTCTCTTTAAAGGCAGCTGCAGTATCTGCAAGTTCTTTATAAATGCCGTCAAACTCGTTTGTTTTGTATATCATACCGCAGGTACGGAGCATATAATCAAAAAGATTAAGGGATGACATATCAGAACCCTTGTAAATGCTCATGGCATCGCTTACGGTCTCGTAGAACTTCTGCTTTGTCATGCGGACAGGAAGCTGAGATAAAATGTCTTTTATACGCTCATTTACAGCCGCATTATCGGTATCTGAAAACATGTACCCAAAGCTTCTTTCAACAAGCGCATCAATATCAGGGTCTGTATCAACATCCTCGTATCTGCCTTTGATCCTGTTTAGTACGTACTCATAGATCTGGAATACATCAGTATATGCGGTAAGAGTATCTACTCTTTCGATAATGTCTTTTCTAAGGCTCTCCGCGCTGCTAATGGCTGCTTCCTGCTTTGCCTTGTCACACGTCCCTTTAAAAACTTCTTTTATTATCTCATTTATCTTGTCTACAAAAGTATCTATATCTTTATCAACATTGGTCCCGTCGATATTTTCGTATAAAATGCTGTATGAAAAAGCAAGGTTTATAAGGCCGCTTTTTGCATCAAGTGCTCCAAGCTCTTTTACAAGGAGAGGTGCGTTTTCTTTAAGCCTTACCCCGCCGTTTATATCTTTAAATAATTTGTTTACGCTCATGTCAAAAACCTTTCCTACTGAATGTGAGTATGTGTAAATAAGTGATCGTTGCAGTATTCATAGTTGCCGTTGCATTTTGAGCAGAATCTGAATTCAAGCTCAGGGTTTGTCTCTGAAGTTCTGCCGCAGATAGCGCATTTATGCTTTGCAATGTGAGCAGGGCGGGATTTTACCTTATACACAACTTTTCTCTTAACTTCTCCCGGCATCCTTCTTTTAAATCTTCCTGTCGAAAGATAAAAGAGGAAAAAGTTAAGGATAGCAATAATGATGGCAACAGCAAGATACCAGCTTCCCCCAAGGAAATTTCCAAATATCGTAATAGCCACCGTGACTGCATAAAAGATACCGATCCATTTAACCTTTATCGGAAGCACAAACATAAGAAGCACTTCAACGTTCGGATAAAGAACGCAAAAGGCAAGGAGCATGGCATCATTAACATACTCAAGACCAAAAAAGATGCTTGAGTACGGGTCTTTTGTAACAACAAAAAGAAGAAGCCCTGCAAGTATCTGAAGTACTATACCCGACAGATAATATACGTTAAACCTGAAGGTACCCCAGGTATTTTCAAGATTTCGCCCGATCCAAAGATAAAAATAAACATGGATTGCAAGAAGGATTATGTCTCCAAGGTTTGCAACGCTGACAGGCTGTAATATAAAGGTTATAAGCCTCCATACCTGGCCGTGTGCTATGGCGCTAAAGTCAAGGCTAAGGTATCTATAATAGATACCGCCGGGTAAAAGCCCAATAACAGCTCCTGCCACATAAATAGCAGCAATATATCTCATAAGATCGCGGATGGCATACTTTCCTATCCGCATCTCCATTTTAGCAAGAAAACGTTCCATAAATTTTATTATTCCTTTCAATAAACTCTCAGATTATTATAATTTGTAACAAAGTGCATGTCAAATAAATGAAGATTAAAAAAGCCTAAACTCACGGTAACATCAATATAAACTCTTCTTATTAAAAATGTTAATAGGTAGGGTATACCATTTGATGAAAATATATGGTATTATATCTTGGAGTATTTATAACTATATGAATCAATTATTTAAACTACGTTGAGGAAAGATGTAATATGTCTAACAAAACTTACAGACTCGGTATCGATATCGGCTCCACTACAGTAAAGGTAGCTGTTATCGACGAAGATCTTAATATCCTGTTTTCTGATTACAGAAGACACTTTGCAAATATCAGAGAGACACTTCTTGATCTTATCACAGATGCGGAAAAGATGCTTGGAGATGCCGCTATTTACCCTATGATAACAGGCTCAGGCGGTCTTACCATCGCAAAGCATCTTGATATCCCTTTTGTACAGGAAGTTGTTGCAGTCTCCACAGCTCTTAAGGCCTACGCACCCCAGACAGACGTAGCTATAGAGCTTGGCGGTGAAGATGCAAAGATCATATATTTTACAGGCGGTATCGAGCAGCGTATGAACGGTATCTGTGCCGGCGGTACAGGTTCTTTTATCGATCAGATGGCTACTCTTCTTAAAACAGATGCCGCAGGTCTTAACGAATATGCAAAAGACTACAAGGCTATTTATCCTATCGCTGCAAGGTGCGGCGTTTTTGCCAAATCTGATATCCAGCCTCTTATAAATGAGGGCGCAAGCAAGCCTGACCTTTCTGCTTCCATTTTCCAGGCTGTTGTTAACCAGACAATATCCGGTCTTGCCTGCGGTAAGCCTATACGCGGTACTGTTGCCTTCCTTGGCGGTCCGCTTCATTTCCTTACAGAGCTTAAGGCTGCATTTATAAGGACATTAAACCTTGATGAAGACCACATAGTAGCTCCTGACCACTCCCATCTTTTTGCAGCAACGGGAGCAGCCCAGAGCAGTGAGGGCGAAGGTCTTACAAGCCTTACTACCCTTAAAGAAAAGCTTAGCAAACCTATCCATCTTGAATTTGAAGTTACCCGTATGGAGCCTCTTTTTGCAGACAAAAAGGCTTACGACGATTTCAAAGAAAGACATGCAAGAGCCACGGTTAAAAAACAAGGTCTCCAGGATTATAAGGGAAACTGTTTCCTTGGAATAGATGCAGGTTCTACCACCACCAAGACTGCTGTGGTAGGAGAAGACGGAACCCTGCTTTATTCCTTTTACTCAAATAACAACGGTAATCCGCTTAAGACCGCCATCCGCTCTATTAAAGAGATATATTCCCTTCTTCCTGCAGATGCTAAGATCGTAAGAAGCTGCTCTACAGGCTACGGTGAGGCTCTTATAAAGGCCGCTCTTATGCTTGATGAGGGCGAAGTTGAAACAGTAGCCCACTACACAGCTGCTGCCTTCTTCAACCCTGATGTAGACTGCATTATCGATATCGGCGGTCAGGATATGAAGTGTATCCGTATAAAAAACAACTCAGTTGACAGCGTACAGCTTAACGAGGCCTGTTCTTCAGGCTGTGGTTCCTTTATCGAGACCTTTGCCAAGTCCCTTAACTACGAGGTGGCTGATTTTGCAAAGATCGCACTTTTTGCAGAAAACCCTATCGATCTTGGTAGCCGCTGTACCGTATTTATGAATTCAAAGGTTAAGCAGGCTCAAAAAGAAGGAGCTACAGTATCAGATATCTCCTCAGGCCTTGCTTACTCAGTTATAAAGAATGCCTTATTTAAGGTTATCAAGCTTGCAGACCCTGCTGAGCTTGGTAAAAACATCGTTGTACAGGGCGGTACTTTCTACAACGATGCTGTACTTCGTTCCTTTGAAAAGATTACCGGAAGAGAGGCTATCCGCCCTGATATCGCAGGTATAATGGGAGCATTTGGCGCCGCTCTTATAGCAAGAAAGCATTATACGGGCGAAGAGTCTTCCATGCTTTCAATAGACATGATAAACGAGCTTACCTACGAGACAAAGATGACTCGCTGTCAGGGCTGTACAAACCACTGTATGCTTACCATCAATCTTTTCTCAGGCGGAAGAAGATTTATCTCGGGTAACAGATGCGAGCGTGGTCTTGGTAAAGAAAAGAACTCAGAGCACGTACCTAACCTTTTTGAATACAAGCTTGAAAGACTCTTTGGCTACGAGCCTCTTAAAGCAGAAGAAGCAAAGCGCGGCGTGGTAGGTATTCCAAGAGTACTTAATATGTACGAAGATTATCCGTTCTGGTTTACCTTCTTTACTAAGCTTAGCTACAGAGTTGTCCTTTCTCCTAAGAGTACAAGAGACATTTACGAGCTTGGTATCGAGTCGATACCTAGTGAATCCGAGTGTTACCCTGCAAAGATAGCACACGGTCACGTATACTGGCTTGTAAAAGAAGGTATCAAGTTTATCTTCTACCCGTGTGCTCCTTACGAGAGAAAAGAAACACCTGAGGCGGGCAACCACTACAACTGCCCTATCGTTACCTCATACGGTGAAAACATTAAAAATAACATGGAAGAGCTTTCCGATCCTTCCATAAACTTTATGAACCCATTCCTCTCATTTGAAAATGAGAAGATACTTACAGACAGACTCGTAGAAGTATTTAAGAGTCAGATTCCTGCAGGCGAGATAAAAGCCGCTGCCCACGCAGCCTGGGAAGAGCTCCTTGCAGCAAAGCGCGACACAGAAAAGAAGGGCGAAGAAGTACTTAATTACCTTAAGACTTCAGGCCGCAAAGGAATCGTTCTTGCAGGCCGTCCGTACCACGTTGACCCAGAGATCAACCACGGCATCCCTGAGCTTATCAACTCTTACGGCGTTGCAGTGCTTACGGAAGATTCCATATCACACCTTGGTAATGTGGAGCGTCCTCTTATCGTAATGGATCAGTGGATGTACCACTCAAGGCTTTACAAGGCAGCCTGCGTAGTTCGCGATAACTCGTCCCTTGAGCTTATACAGCTTAATTCCTTTGGATGCGGTCTTGATGCCGTTACCACAGACCAGGTAAGCGACATTTTAACAAGGGCCGGCAAGATATACACCGTACTTAAGATTGACGAAGTAAACAACCTTGGCGCCGCAAGGATCAGGATCCGTTCGCTTCTTTCGGCGGTAAGAGACAGAGACGAAAAGCACATAACTGCCCACTCTGCAACCTCAAGATACGACAGAGTCATTTTCACAGAGGAAATGAAAAAGGATTACACCATCCTTGTTCCACAGATGACTCCTATCCACTTTGACAAGGTTAAAGAGGCCATCGCCACCGCAGGATACAAGCTTGAGCTTTTGCCTGACACAAGAGATGTTATAGATGTAGGTCTTAAGTATGTAAATAACGACGCCTGCTATCCTTCCATCATAGTAGTAGGTCAGATCATGAATGCCCTGCTTTCAGGCAAATACGACCTTAACAAGACAGCGGTATTTATATCTCAGACAGGCGGCGGATGCCGTGCAACAAACTATATCGGCTTTATACGAAGAGCTCTTATTAAAGCCGGCATGGAGCAGATTCCTGTTATATCGATCTCCGCTCAGGGTATCGAAAAGAACCCGGGTCTTAAATATACTCCTGCTATGCTTAACAAAGTAGCACAGGCTCTTGTATACGGCGACGTATTTATGCGTGTTCTTTACAGGACAAGACCATATGAAGCCGAAAAAGGCAGCGCTAATGCTCTTTACGAGAAGTGGAACAAAAAGGTTCTTGAAGATGTTAAGACCGGAAAGAACTTTAAGAAAAATATATACGGAATAGTTAAAGACTTTGACTCCTTACCTCTTCTTGATATAAAGAAGCCGAGAGTCGGCGTAGTTGGCGAGATCTTAGTTAAGTTCCTTCCTTGTGCCAACAACTATATCGTAGACCTTCTTGAAAGTGAAGGCGCAGAAGCCGTGGTTCCTGACCTTATCGACTTCTTTAACTACTGTGCATACAACACAAACTTTAAAGCTCAGTACCTTGGAAAGAGCAAGAAGTCTGCATTTATTAGTAACAGAGTTATAGACATAATAGAATTTTACAGAAGACATGCAAGAGCAGCTCTTAAAGCAAGTAATCGCTTTGAGCCACCTGCATATATAGATAAGCTTGCTACTTACGCTTCTCCTATCGTATCCCTCGGCAACCAGACAGGTGAAGGCTGGTTCCTTACAGGCGAAATGATAGAGCTTATCCACTCCGGTGCAAACAACATCGTTTGTACCCAGCCGTTTGGCTGCCTTCCAAACCACGTAGTAGGAAAAGGCGTAATAAAGCAGCTAAGAAAGAACTTCCCTGGGGCAAACATAATCGCAGTCGATTACGACCCGGGTGCTTCTGAAGTAAACCAGCTAAACAGAATTAAATTAATGTTAGCAACAGCAAAGGATTCCATGAAATAAGGAAAAAAAGGATTGGCCAATAATGAAGTTCTGCTCTTTGCAAGAAAGCACAAATGGTACGTGAAGCTTTCTTGCAAATCCAGAACAAAGATACCCCTAAGCATGAAACATTTCTTACGAAACGTTTCGTGCAAAGGGGTATCTTTTTTATCAAAGCAGCGGTATTCCCGCTTCTTCTGCATTCTTATGGGTTTCGTCTGTCCAGATGGAAGCCTGAACCTCACCGATATGTGCCTTTCTAAGGAAAAACATACATATACGTGACTGTCCGATACCTCCGCCGATAGTGTACGGAAGCTCGTGATTTAAAAGGGCTTTCTGGAAATCAAGCTCTGCTCTTTCAGGGCAGCCTGCTTTATCAAGCTGTTCCTTTAATGCGATCTCATCTACTCTTACGCCCATAGAGCTAAGCTCAAGGGCTATATCAAGTACAGGATAGTACACGATGATATCTCCGTTTAACGCCCAGTCATCATAGTCAGGGGCACGTCCGTCGTGCTTTTCACCGTTTGAAAGCTTATCGCCAATCTGTGAGATAAATACGGCGCCTTTAAGTCTTGCAATATTGTACTCACGCTCCTTTGGAGTGGCATTTGGGTACATATCAAGAAGCTCCTGGCTTGTAACAAAGCTTATCTGGTCAGGTAATATCGGATGAATATAGTTATATTTCTTTGAGATATGAAGTTCGGTATTCTTAAGGGCCTCATATACAAGTCTTACTGTATTGCGAAGAGTGTGCATGTTACGCTCTTCTTTGTTTATTATCTTTTCCCAGTCCCACTGATCAACAAAGATGGAGTGAATATTGTCTGTATCTTCGTCGCGGCGTATAGCGTTCATATCGGTATAAAGGCCTTCGCCCGAGTGGAAACCGTAACGCTTAAGTGCCATTCTCTTCCATTTTGCAAGAGAATGTACGATCTCAACTACCGCATCATCCTGCTCTTTAACTCCAAATGCAACAGGTCTCTCAACGCCATTAAGATTATCGTTGAGTCCTGACTCCGGACGAACGAATAGAGGCGCTGAAACACGTGTGAGGTTAAGCTGCTTTGCAAGCTCTCTCTCAAAAAAGTCTTTAACAGACTTGATTGCGATCTCTGTTTCTCTGATGTTCATAACCGGAGCATAGTCTTTAGGGAAAATCTCATTTTTCATAATAAAATGCTCCTTTGCTATTTAAAATATATACTTTGATAGTTTAACACATCAAAGCGCGACTGTAAATAAATCTTTTTAAAATAAATAAAAAGTAAAACTACATAAGAAAATCAAACTGTATAAAAATAACAGTTCAGTCTCCCGAACTGTTATTATATTATTCAAATTAAATATCTTTGATTTTAACCACATTTACCAGTTCATCTCTGACTGATTTTTCTATAAAACTATTTAGTGAAATACCAAGTATTTTGGCGCCAATTGCAGCTTTTTGATGAAGCTCCGGGGTAAATCTGACGTTAAATTTACCTGAATACGGTTTTTCGGGATCAATCCCATCCTCTTTGCACCATTCCAGATATTCATCAACAGATGTTCTAAACTCAGACTCCAGCTCGTCAACAGTATTTCCGTGAAAGGTTATTACAGTCCTAACATTAACCACATTTCCCGTAAAAACTCTGTTCTCATCATCGTATTCAACTTTTCCAATATAGCCTTTGTAATTCATCATATCTTTACCTCAGCATTTTCCAGAAATCTTCGAACCGATTTTACTGCCCCTTTATCAGTAGTTATTTTAGTTTTTATCAGTATCTATTTAATATTGTTATTTGTCATTATGGTACCATCTTTTAGTACCATTGTCAATCAATCATTTTTGAAATTAATATCTCTCAATTATGGTCTTATTAATATCGGCAAGAATAGTGATTGAAAATCTGTCAAAATATGCTATAATGTAAACAACTAAGAGGACATCCTTTCCAAAATGGATGCCTCACGGTGTGGGTTTTACCTCTTACGAGGCGCCCTACCTGTACAGCACACAGGCAGGGCATTTTTTATGCGTTCTATGAGATATTTAATCGTCATATTAACAACATAACTGTTAGAGTTATATAAATCAATCATTACTAAAATGACCCATAATATATAATCCATCAGCATCACCTCCTTTCGGTAAAAATCATATCAATTTTTACCAACCGGAGGCACCCACCTGTTCAGGATGTCCAGCTATTATATTATCACGTTTTACAGCATATTGCAATCAAACATCGAATATATTTTTGTATGTTTTCCTTATATGTAGATGATGATTAATAAGCTTATATAAAAAGCAAAAGTAAAACAGCTTGAGTTTCCTCAAGCCGTTTTACAAGATCTTTATGAAAGTATTAAGTCATTAATCAGAATAAACCTTCTCTCTTTAATGTCCACTCTTGGCAAGGATAGCCTGTATTATCCCATTGTCCTACCTGAGCTCCATCCGTTGATAAATTGTTAAAAACTTCCAACAGTTTTCCGCTGCTTTTATTAATAATTTTAAAGAAGCCAGAATTTGTCTCGACAATTTTCCAAAGTTGCGAATCAGAATTTGCATAAGCACTCTGTACAGCTTTGGCTCCATTATCCACGCTACCATTCTCTATATCGAGATATAAACCACTGTTAACATTTCGAATCCTGTAATATCCATTCTCATTGATAAAGATCCACTTCTGGCACATATGGTTAGTATTGACCCACTGGTTTATTTTAGCATTTGTTGTAGTATTGGCATTCGCACACTCTAAATACTTACCGCTATTTCTGTTTGATATAACGAACGCATTCTCCTGCTGTTCTACTTTAATACAATCAATTTCGGCAAATCCGGTATTCTTTTCGAATTTTATTATATTAAAGCCTGCATGCAAATTAGCGTAAACTTCACTCCATTGATACCTATCCCAGTTTTTAGTTTCCGGATATTCAGCATTATTTATATATACACCATTTACACGCACTTTATGTGTAGCGTGAATTCCCTGTGAGTTAGAATATCTAATCAATATTCTGTATATTCCGCTTGAAGAAGCATAAACATTATTAAATTCTACGCTGCTATTGTTTTCGTTGATATATCTTACTTCCTGACCGTTCGAAGCATCTACAGCATTACCAATAACAACATTTGAAAGATTAGCCTTTTCACCCTCATAAATTATCCCGTTTGATGGTATAGAGCCAACCACAACATCGTTAAGATTATAGTACCTCGAACCTATTTTCTTCCTGTTATTCAGATTTTCTACATTTGTTGCCTGGTATATTACTGTATTATCGGGACTTACATCAAAACTTTGACTAAATCCCGAAAAATACCCACCTTCAGTGTCAATAGGATCGTAAGTGACAGCAAACGGTAGCCTTTCCCAATTTCCTTTTCCAAAATTATAATTAGCGTAGAAATTTTGACCACCACTTAAATTATCAGCTGAGTCAGTTGCCCATTTTGCTGAAATAATAACCATTCCATTTGGTCCACCGGCATCAACCCATTTTACATATGGCGATGATCCGATGCCTCGCCCATTTTCAAGTGCTACTCTTGTACCAAGTGAACCGGCATCCCAGGTAATTCCATCATTTGAAAACTTACAATATACAACAGCATTGTTTACACTAAGACTTGGTCTGTTAACCACTTCATATGTTGCCATATACTGACCATTTGGTAAAGCTGTAACAGTTATCATTCCAGGTCTGTCTTTCCTATTAGTTATCGCTGCAACATTGCCTTCTGCTCCCCAATTCACACCATCGGAACTAACCTTAAAAGATACTGTTTGTAAAGCCCCTGTATTTTTCTGTCTTTCATCTGAGTAGTAACAAACCAAATCACCATATTTGTTTAAATACAAGTATGGCTCCCAGACTGTGGTAGTATTAGAAGTAGTACTTGGATCGTACGTACATGGTCCTCCTTGATCTACTTGGCTCAAAAATGACCAAGAGTAGCCATGATCCAGACTCTTGTAAATTACAATTCTTGATATGGTTTTAGGGTTGTCATCAAAAATATTTCCTGCTAAAAGAATTGTTCCTGCAGGCAAATTCCCTACTTGTTGAGGCAATTCATAAAGACATGGCTGTGAAGTCTTAGGCAAACCATATTCTCTGTCGTAAACATTTGCTATAAGATTCCATGTATTACCGCCATCTGTACTTCTATAAATCGGATAAACCTGTTTCGAAACTGTAGTATTTCCATACGGAACCACAACATTCTTTAGTTGATCAAAAGTACAAAGAAGAGTTCCATTAGAATTTCCTGAGTGTTTTAGAGCTATGATACGTGAATATGTAGCTCCGCCCGGGTCAAAAGTTGAAGCATTGTCGGAAACATAAACAATTGATCCATTATCTGTAGTTTTTGCAAGCACAGATAAAGGGTTAAAAAATACACTAAAGATAACTGCGCATGAAAGTATCAGAGAAAATATCCTTTTAAAGCACTTCATTCCTACCTCCTATGACTACCCCGGTCAGGACATTCACATTCAGATAGTATCTCCGTTAATTACTTTGTATTCAACATATGTCTTATTTGGCACTTTTTCGCCGTTCATTAAATCAAACAAAAGATCCACCGCTTTTTCAGCAACCATCTCGACCGAGTTGTCGATTGTGGAAAGTCTTGGTACAACATAATCAAGGAATTGAATGTTATCAAATCCCATAATACCATAATCTTTCTCAGCCTTTTTTCCTGCAAGCCTGAGTTCTTTCATGATATCAAGTGCATATCCGTCACCGGAACAAAAGAAGGCTATTTTATCTTTAGAATTATTTACCATATCCTTGGCTTCTTTTGCATAATCATCACTGCTGATTATTTCTTCCAAAAGCCCGTTTTCCAATACAGCACTGCTATATCCCTGTTTTCTTTTTTCATGGGTATAATTGTTGTCTTTACTGTTTTCTGATAACGGTGGACAAACAAAGACAATTCTTTTATATCCCCTGGCACAAATACTTTCAACAGCCTCTTTTGCAGCCTTTTTTTCGTCTATTCCAACATACGGAAGATTTCCCGAAACTCTGTTGCCCAGCAACACGACAGGTTTTCCGAGACCTGAAAGAAATTTTTCAAATTCCTTACCTTTTGACACAGGAGAAAGAATTATGCCCTCAACTCTATAGTCAACCAGTTTTTGAAGCAGTTCATGCTCAAGTCCGGCATTTTTCTGATGAAGAGTAATATTCACAAAATAATCCCTCTTCCTTGCTTCAGTTTCTATTGCATTTAACATCTGCGCAAAATAAGGGTTTTTTGCGTCAAAAACAACCACACCTATACTTCTTGTCCTGCCGTTTTTCAAACTTGTTGCCAAAATATCCGGTCTGTAGCCCAGTTCCTTGGCAGTATTAAGTATAAGCTGTTTTGTTTCATCATTAATTCTTCCAGAATCGTTGAAAGCTCTGCTTACCGTTGTTCGGGAAACATTGCAGATCTTAGCGATATCCTTTGTTGTTACCATACCTGCTCCTTTTATTCTGTCTTAACCTTAAGCATGCACCAAGATAAACCCGACATTTCAAATAATACTTTTTCACCTGTTATTTTATGCTCTGTTGATTCGTGCGGCTCAATCCGAGAATGATCGACTCGATTTGTGGCTTTTATATCTTTTGATGTTATTACCACATGATCTACCACTTTATCCGGCGTAAATCCTTGCAGGTCAAGGTTTACAGTAATATCCTCGTTTACATTTCTGTTGACTGCAAAGATCGAGATCTCTTTTTTATTATCGTTGTAAACGGTAACAATATCAAGCATTTTTTCTCTATCATCGGTCTTACTCTCAAGCACACAACCTTCAGAATTATTGGCAATATACATAAACGGATAATATGTGCTTTGAAGCCAAATATCGTCCTTATTAACCATTATCATAGAGCTGATATTTGTTATCAACGATTGACACGCTATTTTTACAATATTGCAGGATTTGAGCATCGCCATGAGCATTTCCGCAAAAAGCAAGGAATCCTCAAAAGAATAATACATCTCACTTATGGCGGGGCTTTTGCTCCATCTGCATTCATCCGTCTCTTTATCTGTCATGCAGGAACTACGTGTCCAGATTCCCCATTCATCAAGGCTTATTTTTACATCTTTTTTTGATCTGTGTTTTGACTTTATATATCTGATAGTTGCCTGTACATCTCTTATAGATTCAAGCATTTCATCAGCCTGACTTAAAAATATCTCTGTTCCCTTTTCCTGACCGCCGTAATACTGATGAAGAGAAATGTAATCCACATGATCATAGGCTTCGTCAAGTACTGTAGCTTCCCAGCTCGGAAACGTAGGCATGCTCACTAAAGAGCTGCCGCATAGAACTGTCTCGATACTTGGATCCAGTATTTTCATGGCTTTAGAGGTTTCTGCAGCCAATCTTCCATATTCATGGGCAGTTTTATGCCCTATCTGCCACTCTCCATCCATCTCATTGCCAAGGCACCACGTTTTTACCCCGTATGGTTCCTCGTGCCCAAATTCTGCCCTCATTCTGCTGTATTTAGTATCTGTATCAAGATTACAATACTCCAGATAATTAACTGCATCTGCAATCCCTCTGGTACCAAGATTTACTGCCAGCATAGGTTTTACATTTGCAAGCCCTGTCCACTTAATAAATTCATCTGTTCCAAACTCATTTGTTTCTATCGCTTTCCAAGCAAGGTCAAGTCTTGGGTTTCTCCGGCTTATCGGTCCGACCCCATCTTCCCAGAAATAATTAGAAACAAAATTTCCACCCGGATATCTGACCTGGGTGATGCCGGCCTTTTTAACCGCATCTATCACGTCTTTTCTGTATCCTTTATCATCAGATTTTTTATTGTTTTTGTCGAATAATCCGCCATAAACGACTCTGCCCATATGCTCTGCAAAAGAGCCAAACAGACGCTTATCGACAATTCCAACATAAAAATTTTTATTGATCACTACGCTAATTTCTTTCATTATAATCTCCGCTTTAACCTTTAAGCCCCGAACTTGCCATTCCTTCTACAAAATACTTCTGTCCAAAAATATAAAGTACAAACATAGGCGCTATTGAAATAAGCGCTCCCGCAAATGAAGCTCCGTATTGAATTGAGTTTTGTCCGACAAATAAAGCAAGTCCGTTTGAAAGTGTTCTCATAGAAGTATCACTGGCTACGATCATAGGCCATAAAAGGTCATTCCAAGATCCGTTTATACTAAGTATTATCAGACAAATGGCAGATGATCTGACCTGAGGAAGCATGATTCTCCAAAAGATTCCCCATTCGCTTAGCCCATCGATTCTTGCCGCATCTTCAAGTTCCACCGGAAGACCTGCAAATGCCGCTCTCATAAGAAATATTGAACCCGGAACTGCAACTCTCGGAATAATGAGTCCCCAATACGTGTTATACATACCAAGTTTATACACCACAAGAAAAGTAGGTACCATGATAACCTGAAAAGGGATCATCATAGTTGCAAGTGTTGTTATAAAAAATATTCCCTTACCTTTAAACTTTTTTCTGGCGTATGCATAACCTGCCATAGAATTTACTACTACTGCAAGTGCAGTCGTAACTCCGGCATATATTACCGAATTGGCAATATATTTTATTATTTTTATACGTTTTGCTGTATTAGCAAAGTTTTTTAGTGTAAATGAATGTGTAAAAAAGGTGGGCGGAAATGATAATATCTCCTTTTCCTCCTTAAATGCACTTAATGCCATCCATGCAAGAGGTACGATAACAAGCAGCGCAATGATAGTAAGTAATATAAACGAAGCAGTTTTTAATGATATCCTTTTTAACCTCTCCATCTATCTTTCCTCCGCATTCATACGTCTATAAAGAAGTACTGTTACCGTCATGATTATTACAAACAGTATCATAGACATAGTTGATGCATATCCCATTGATGCTTCAGAAGAAAAAGCTCTCGAATACACATATGAAACTGTTGATTCTGTCGTATAATTAGGTCCTCCGCCGGTTGTCATAAAAACTATATCAAAGATCTGAAGTGATCCGGCAAGCCTGGTCATCAATATGTACCAGAATGTAGGTCTGATAGAAGGAACAGTCACATTAATGAACTGTCTCAAGTTGCCGGCGCCGTCCATCTTTGCTGCCTCATATAAGGATGCATTTACATTTTGAATAGCTGTAACATAGACAATTGCAGATATTCCAAAGCTTCTCCATATTGAAATAAACGTAACAACAAAGATTGTCAGGTGTGTATTGTTAAAAAAATTGATCCTGCCAAGGCCCATGGAAGAAAGAGCATAAGTCAAAAAACCAACGTTTGAATGTAAGATCATCTTCCACATGATACCTATGGATGTGGCAGAACATATAACCGGCAAGAAATAAATTGCCCTGAAAAACTTATTTGTAATATTATTCTTAGCGATCAATGCCGCTATGATCATTGCCCCAAATACCTGAACGGGAACTTCTATGGCAGTAAAAATAAAAGTAACTTTTAAACTGTTTAAAAATCTACTGTCCGAAAATGCTTTGACAAAATTATCAATACCAACATAATTAACCTTATCAAGCGTCATATTAGCATCAAAAAATGACATGCTTGAAGAAACAAAAAGCGGTATCACATTAAATATCAAAAGTAGTAATATACTCGGTAAAATAAAATAATACGCGGATCCTTCCGCCGATCTGAAATATCGGCAAATCCTTATAAACATATTATCTTTTCGTGTCGTTTTGCTGTCCATATCGGCTCCTAATTTATGTGCCCGGGAGAATGACCCATAAGGATCATTCTCCTCACACATACTTATTTGATCACATTTAATTATACTGTGCGGTAATATCATCGGCTATTTTTTGTACATTAGCCAGTGAAGCTGCCGCATCTGCATTATCAAACAATACAGGCTGGATAAACTGTGGAAGGACATCGTTGATGATTCCGTTAATACCAGGGAATGATGCGTCTACGATAAAATCTGAAGGTGCAGAGGTATCGGTATTTGTCATAGACATAACCTTTGCATTTCCCTTATAAGCATCGGTATCCATAAGTGACTTTAAGTATGCAGGATATCCGTTTGTTAATGACCATTCAAGTGCTGCACAGTTTCCGTTAGCATCTGTTGTATTCCACCACTCTATAAATCTGTAAGCAGCAAGTTTTTCAGCATCTGAAGCTGCTGTAGTAATAGAAAAACCAAGAACTTCACAAGAGTTCATACTGCCTGCAGCGCCTGTAGGAATAGTTGTGATTCCGTAATTGATTCCTGCTGTATCCATACCGCCGGTAAGCCATGGTCCGTTTATAGTCATTCCAAGCTGACCTGCAGTCATCATAGAGTCAGTATCATCTGTAAGTGGATTATCACCGTCATCCACAAGTTTTTTATAAGTATTTACAAAATCTGCGTAGCCACTGTTACCCTCAAGATTAGCCTTCCAGCTGCCTCCATCCTTTGTAACTGCCAGTCCACCGAATCTCTGAATTACATGGGCCATCTGATAGTTGTATCCGTAGCAAAGACCTGATCCGTAAACATTTTTAGAAGGATCTGAAATCTTCTTTGCAAACTCAAGATATTCATCCCAGGTAGCTGGGCCTTTTTCAGGGTCAAGCCCTGCTGCGCTGAATAAATCCTTATTCCAGTAAAGATAAAAACTTACGATCTGGAAAGGTACAAGGTAAAGATTTCCATCTTCTGAACAGTAGTCAATATATGACTGAATAAAATCATCTTTGTTAAGATTAGTCTTATCAAAGATATCACTGATATTTTGCATATACTGACCATACGTAAACCTATAAGCACTTGAGGAAAGCAGAAGTGTCGGTCCTTCTCCTGCTGCAAAAGCTGAAGAAAGCTCTTCATCAAGGCTTGCCGTAATATCCATATCAACAGTGATACCATACTTGTTTTCGCTGTTAAATCTGTTTACAAGTTCAACAAGCTGATCTCCATCAGGTCCGGTAAATCCGTTCCAAAACTTAATTGTTATTGGATCATCCTTCTTTACTTCTTCCCCATTTGATGTTTTTGCAGAAGATTCGTTTACAGTACTTTCTGCCTTCTTTTCCTCTTTAGCTGCACTGCCACATCCTGACAGCATTGAAACAGCCATTACAACCAGCATGACAAAAGCAATAATTTTCCTTTTCATAACATACCTCCTAATTTTGAAAAGTAAACCCTTTTTTTCTTTATATCCATAGTAGAATTGTGATACAATATTTATCGGAGATATCTATTTAGTAAACGTCCTGACCGGGGCACTAAATTTACTATTTTGGGTATCTCTTTTCTATATGGATACACAAGCTTGCGTACTCGTGTGCGCACAATTGTAAAAAATTTTGTGTACTCGAGTACACTACAGTAAGTATAAATAATTTTAGTATTTATGTCAACACTTTTTTGAAAGATTTTACAAAAAAAAGATTGGCTCTTTTGCCAATCTTTTTTCATCAGATATTTTCTATCTGCCAATCTATCGGCTTAATCCCGTTCTTTTCCAGAAATTCATTGCATTTGCTGAAATGTTTACAGCCAAAAAATCCTCTGTAGGCTGATAATGGGCTTGGGTGAGGCGCCTTAAGTATAAGATGCTTAGGGTTTGTAAGCATAGGGATTTTTCGCTGCGCAGGGGCGCCCCAGAGCATATAGACTATGGGCCTGTCTTCTTTGTTTACTGCCTCTATTATGGCATCCGTAAACTGCTCCCAGCCGTGACCTGCATGCGAATTTGCCTGATGAGCGCGCACGGTAAGCACGGTATTAAGCATAAGTACACCCTGCTTTGCCCATTTGACAAGATATCCGTTGTTTGGTATATAACAGCCAAGGTCATCCTGCAGCTCTTTATAGATATTTACAAGGGATGGCGGCGTGTCATTCCCCGGGAGTACCGAAAAACAAAGGCCGTGAGCCTGGTTATAATTATGGTACGGGTCCTGCCCCAAAATAAGCACCTTTACTTCCGATAAAGGCGTTAAATGAAGAGCATTAAAAATGTCTTCTGATGGCGGAAACACCACGTTTTTACTGTATTCCTCTTTTACAAATTTATAAAGATCTTTATAATACGGCTTTTTAAACTCTGCATTAACTGCAGGCAGCCAGTCATTACTTATTTCGCTCATGTTAATTACTTCCGGTATTTATGTATTTTATTTAGCCCCTTCTTTAAAGCCTTACGCTTATTCCCCTGACGCGAAGGTATTCCTTCACTTCCCTTATCTCAAGCTCTTTAAAGTGGAATAGGCTTGCAGCAAGTACTGCGTCGGCCTTTCCTTCCGTAAGTGCAGCGTAAAAATGCTCACACTTTCCGACTCCTCCT
>JAEEOQ010000073.1 GCA_016284355.1 Lachnospiraceae bacterium | reverse complement strand
AAAAAGGTTGTTGAAGATGCAAAGGCAAATCTTCCCGAGGCCGTTATCTATGTTTATGACAATAACTCAAAAGATAACACGGCAAAAATCGCTGAAGAGGCCGGTGCTATCGTGCGTCACGAGTATCTTCAAGGAAAAGGAAACGTTATAAGAAGGATGTTTAGAGACATCGATGCAAAGTGCTATCTTATGATCGACGGAGACGACACCTATCCCCTTGAATACGCAAAAGAGATGTGCGACCTTGTGTTAAATGAGCAGGCTGATATGGTGGTGGGAGACAGACTTTCATCCACTTACTTTACGGAAAATAAGCGCCCTTTCCATAACTTTGGAAACAGTTTTGTGCGTTTTTCAATAAACAAGCTTTTTAAGACAAACATAAAGGATATTATGACAGGGTACAGAGCTTTTGGATTTAACTTTGCTAAGACCTTCCCTGTTTTATCAAGAGGTTTTGAAATAGAGACAGAAATGACCATTCATGCGGTTTATAACAACATGGATGTTAGAAACGTAATCGTGCAGTACAGAGACCGTCCGGAAGGTTCTGAATCTAAGCTTTCGACCTATTCTGACGGAATAAAGGTAATTGGAACCATAATTAAACTATTTAAAAACTATAAGCCATTGGCTTTTTTTACCACAATCGGAGCAATACTTGCTATTATTGCAACTGTGTTTGTGATCCCTGTGTTTATTGAATACTTTAAGACAGGCCTTGTGCCTAAGTTTCCTACTTTGATTGCCTGCGGATTTATCTATATAGCCGCAATTCAGGCTTTCTTTGCGGGACTCATTCTTTCCACAATGGCCAACAAAGACAGAAGAGATTTCGAGCAAACTCTTATCAATATGCATTTTAAGGAGTTTAAATAATGCGTAATATTTGGAAAAAACTGATGCTTTTGCTTAGTAAAAAGCAAAAAAGGCAGATGTTTGGGCTGGTGCCTTTGATGCTTGTGGGAGCGGTTTTGGAGACTGCAGGCGTTATGTTTGTATATACCGTTATGACCGCTGTTGTATCAAGCGATGCAATTAAAGAAAACAAGGTATCATCCTTTCTTTATAACCTTTTTGGATTT
Source organism: Lachnospiraceae bacterium (assembly GCA_016284355.1). Taxonomy (GTDB): domain Bacteria; phylum Bacillota; class Clostridia; order Lachnospirales; family Lachnospiraceae; genus JAEEOQ01. The sequence continues at coordinate 2,273 of JAEEOQ010000073.1, read as the reverse complement.
ACAAGCGTTAAGACATTTACCATAGTCGCAATGCTTTCGCTTATACTTGTGTACATTCTTAAAAACGTGTACCTGTTTCTTGAATGGAAGATTCAGTATAAGTTTGTGTACGGAAATCAGTTCGATACGTCAGAGAGAATGCTTAAAAGCTATTTAAGAAAGAACTATGAGTATTATCTTTTCGCTGATACCGCAGTTGTGCAAAGAAGCATTACGTCAGATGTAAACAACATGTACGGGCTTATATTATCGCTATTAACCATAGCTTCAGAAGGCGTTGTGTTTATAGCATTGGTAATTTCGATACTCATTGCGGACCCCATTCTTTGCGTAGCACTTGGAACGGTGCTTTTGATAACAATGATAGTTATCACCAAGGTTTTAAAGCCGGTAATGCATAAGGCAGGTCAGGATAACCAGGACTTTTACTCAGGCCTCTTTAAATGGATTTCTCAGATCGTACAGGGCATTAAAGAAGTAAAGGTAACGGGTAAAGAACAGTACTTTGTAAAAGAATACGGAAAATGCGGTAGAGGGTACGTTAACGCAGTTGAAAAATATTCTTTGTACAATAACACACCTAAGCTTCTAATCGAAACAGTATGCGTGGGTGGCATAATCACATATTTACTTGTGATGGTTGCAAACGGAGTAGACATTGCGGAGAAGCTTCCGGCCCTTAGTGCAATCGCTTTTGCGGCGATGAAGCTTATGCCTTCCGCAAATAAAATAAACAATCAGCTTAATGCAATTTCTTTCTTTGAACCTTTCTTAATGAACGTTTCAGATAATTTGCAGGAAGAAATCGATTCAAAGAACACGGATATGTCCTTTGCAAACAAGGCTGATAAGAAGCTTGAAATTAAGAAGGGCATTGAACTTAAAGGAATTACATATAAGTACCCTAAGACCGATAAATACATCTTTAAAGATGCCGAAATGGAAATTCCCATCGGCGCCGCAGTAGGCGTTGTAGGTAAGTCCGGAGCCGGTAAGACAACTATTGTAGACATCTTGCTTGGCCTTCTAGAGCTTGAATCAGGCGGTGTGTACGCAGATGGCGTAAACACTAAGGATGAATACAGAGCATGGCTTAAAAACGTAGGATACATCCCTCAGATGATTTACATGCTTGATGGCACCATTCGTCAAAACGTAGCATTCGGCGTTTCCGAAGAAGATATGGATGAAGACAGAGTGTGGGCAGTGCTTGAAGAAGCGCACCTTGCTGACTTTATCCGCACTCTTCCCGAAGGCCTTGATACTCAGATAGGTGAAAGAGGTATCCGTATTTCCGGAGGTCAGAGACAGCGTATCGGTATCGCAAGAGCCCTTTACGAAGATCCTGAAGTTTTAATCTTAGATGAAGCAACGTCCGCTCTTGATAACGACACTGAAGCGGCAATTATGGAATCCATAAATGCGCTTCATGGTAAGAAGACTCTTATAATCATTGCTCACAGACTTCAGACAATTGAGAAGTGCGACATGGTTTACAGCATAAAAGATGGAAAAGCAAGTCTTAGGGATTGATTGACGTACTTGGAGGAAAAATGGGAAGTACAGGGGAAGTAACAGTTAAAAAGAGAAATGCAAGCTTTGAGCTTCTAAGGATCGTTGCAATGCTGATGATCCTTGTTCTTCATTACAATTCCCAGGCAGAAGTTCTTCTTCAGATAGGAGTTCCGGCTTCCGGAGTCAAGATCTATGCTACTATCATCGAGGCTGTCTGCATTACGGGACTCAATACATATGTGCTTCTCAGCGGCTTCTTTTTATCCAAAGGAAAGACAAGACCCAGCAGGATACTTCAGCTTATCTGCCAGGTGTATTTCTACACGATACTTGTATCTGCGGTTATGATGCTTGTTGGCACTTACTCCATCCAGTCAGGAGAATCGCTATACAAGCTGGTACAGTATCTTTTCCCCATCTCTTCTGAGCATTACTGGTTTGTTACTGCATATATTCTTATGTATGTGCTTGCGCCGGTTATGAATGCCGCTGCGGAGGCTTTGACAAAGAAGCAGCTCGGCGCGGTCATAATGGGACTTCTTATCTGGTTTAGCTTTGTAAAGAGCTTTGTGCCGGTAATGTTTGTGACAGACCATTTTGGCTATGACTATGGCTGGTTTATAGTTCTTTACCTTATTGCAGCGTATATCAGGAAATATGACGTGGCATTTTTGACTGATGCCAAAAAGAGTCTTGCGGTATTTCTTATCTCTGTGTCGATAATTGCTGCTATGAGCATTGGATTGTACTATATAAAT
>JAEEOQ010000005.1 GCA_016284355.1 Lachnospiraceae bacterium | reverse complement strand
TATCGAGGGTTTACAAACAGCCAGATAGGTGTGATAATGGCTATCTCTAACATTATCACCGTAGTGACATCGCCTGTACTTTCTGCATTTGCAGACAGGACAAAGAAGATATCGCTAAACAACCTGGCAGCAGCGCTTGCAGTAATTGTTACGGCGTTTGCAGGGGTACTTTATTTTATGCCTGAGGTGCTCTATGCTGTCGGGCTTGTTTATGTTTTGCTTATTTCTGTAAATTCAGTCATAATACCGCTTATTACTTCTATGAGTTTTGTGGCGGCTTCCTACGGATATGACGTTAATTACGGAGTTGCAAGATCTGTAGGTTCTGTGACCTACGCTGTTGTAGTTACTGCGATAGGAAAGTTTGTAGAAAAATATAACGCAAGCTACTTGCCGCTTTTTTGCGTATTGCTATACACCCTTCTTTTCCTGTTTCTTTTTCTTTTCAGACTTAACAGGAAAGACCTTATAAAAAGCGAATCAAGGGTAAACGAAAAGAGCAAAGCGGGAAAAGACAACGTATTCGCTTTCTTTAAAAGGTATCCGGGACTTTTGATGTTCCTTTTGGGATACATGTTTATCTTTTTACACCAGGCTATGCAGTCAACTTACTATTTCCAGATAATGGAGTATAAGGGCGGCGGAACATATGAGCTTGGAATAGCTTCTGCCATAGCGGCGGTTATGGAACTTCCGACCATAGCAGGCTTTACCTATATGCTTAAGAAAAAGAGCGTAAATTTCTGGCTCAGATTTTCTGCGGTATTTTATGCCATAAAGGGTTTTGCCTTCTGGCTTGTGCCAAATGTACTCGGTGTTTACGCAGTGGCACTTATGCAGATAGCCACATACGCCATTATGTACACAGCTTCCATTTATTACGTGGAAGGAATGGTAGATGAGAGCGACAGAGTAAAGGGCCAGGGCTATGTTATCACATCTTCGACTATAGGCGGCATTATAGCAAGCCTTGTGGGAGGAAAGATACTTGATGTGGCAAGCGTAAACGAGCAGCTTATGTTTGGAGCGCTTGTGTGCTTCCTTGGCAGTCTTATCGTATTCTTTTCGGTATCTGAAAAGAAAAAGAAGTCAGATTCCGTGGCTGCATAAACCATAACTTGACTTTTTTTAAAATCTATATTAATATATGAAACAGTATTAAAAAGCTTTGACGAAGACAGTAGCCTATTTAGGAAGCTTACAGCGAGTTCCGGACAGTGCAAGCGGAATACAAGTATGACTTAGGTGAATATCACTTCCGAGCTGCAGGGTTGAAAGTACAGTAAACTCTGACGGTGTTTCCGCCGTTACACGGATAATGCCTTGATTGGGTTTTTCTCATGCGGGCGTGAAATAGGTGGTATAACGGATATCAGCCCCTCCGTCCTATTTTTGGACGAAGGGGCTATTTTTATTATGGAGGAATGCAAAATGCAGTACAAGAAAGTTTCTGCGGACATGAACTTTGTGGAAAGAGAAAAAAACACAGAGAAGTTCTGGAAAGAAAACGAAGTATTTGAAAAAAGCATGAAAGTAAGAGAAGGCTGTCCAACCTACACCTTCTACGACGGACCACCTACAGCAAACGGTAAGCCACATATCGGACACGTACTTACCCGTGTTATCAAAGATATGATCCCCAGATACCGCACTATGAAGGGTTACTATGTACCTCGTAAAGCGGGCTGGGATACTCACGGACTTCCTGTAGAGATCGAGGTAGAAAAGCTCCTTGGCCTTGATGGAAAGGATCAGATCGAAAACTACGGCCTTGAGCCATTTATCGATAAGTGTAAGGAATCAGTCTGGAAATACAAGGGAATGTGGGAAGATTTCTCAGGTACCGTTGGTTTCTGGGCAGATATGGACAATCCATACGTTACATATCACGATGACTATATCGAGTCAGAGTGGTGGGCTCTTAAAGAGATCTGGAACAAAGGTCTTCTCTACAAGGGCTTCAAGATCGTTCCTTACTGTCCTCGTTGCGGAACCCCTCTTTCTTCAGCAGAGGTTAGCCAGGGTTATAAGACAGTAAAAGAGCGTTCAGCTATCGTTCGTTTCAAGTGCGTGGGCGAGGATGCTTACTTCCTTGCATGGACCACAACACCTTGGACACTTCCTTCAAACGTTGCACTTTGCGTAAACCCTGATGAGGATTACTGCAAGGTTAAGGCAGCAGACGGATATACATATTACATGGCAAAGGCTCTCCTTGATACAGTACTTGGAAAGCTTGGAAGTGAAGATACAAAGGCATACGAGATCCTTGAGACCTACAAGGGTACAGATCTTGAGCGCAAAGAATACGAGCCACTCTTTGCCTGCGCTAAGGAGTGTGCAGATAAGCAGAACAAGAAGGGCTTCTTTGTAACCTGCGATAATTACGTTACAATGTCAGACGGTACCGGAATCGTACATATCGCTCCTGCATTCGGTGAAGACGATGCCAATGTAGGCCGCAACTACGACCTTCCTTTCGTACAGTTTGTAAACGGCAAGGGCGAGATGACAGAAGAGACTCCATTTGCAGGACTCTTCGTTAAGAAGGCTGACCCTGAGGTTCTTAAAGACCTTGACGCAAGAAATCAGCTTTTTGATGCTCCTAAGTTTGAGCATGAGTATCCACATTGCTGGAGATGTGATACACCGCTTATCTACTACGCTAGAGAGAGCTGGTATATCAAAGAGACAGCAGTGCGCGACGACCTTATCAGAAATAACAACACAGTTAACTGGATCCCTGAGAGTATCGGTAAGGGACGTTTCGGTAACTGGCTTGAGAATATCCAGGACTGGGCAATAAGCCGTAACAGATATTGGGGAACACCGCTTAATATCTGGGAGTGCGAGTGCGGACACCAGGAGTGCGTAGGCAGCAGAGAAGAGCTTGCGCGTCTTTCAGGAAATCCTGACGCAGCAAAGGTTGAGCTTCACCGCCCATATATTGACGCTGTTACTCTTAAGTGTCCTAAGTGCGGAAAAGATATGCACAGAGTACCTGAGGTTATCGACTGCTGGTTTGACTCAGGCGCTATGCCATTTGCACAGCATCATTATCCATTTGAAAATAAAGAGCTTTTCGAGCAGCAGTTCCCTGCACAGTTCATTTCTGAGGCAGTAGATCAGACCAGAGGCTGGTTCCACTCACTTATGGCAGAGAGCACACTTCTCTTTAACAAAGCTCCTTATGAGAACGTTATCGTACTCGGACATGTACAGGATGAGAATGGCCAGAAGATGAGTAAATCTAAGGGCAACGCGGTTGATCCTTTCGATGCACTTGAAAAGCTTGGCGCAGATGCCATCAGATGGTATTTCTACACCAACAGTGCTCCTTGGCTTCCAAACAGATTCCATGACAAGGCCGTAGTAGAAGGCCAGAGAAAGTTTATGGGTACTCTTTGGAACACATACGCATTCTTCGTACTTTACGCAAATATAGATGAGTTTGATGCAAGTAAGTACAGCCTTGAATACGACAAGCTTCCTGTTATGGACAAGTGGCTTCTTTCAAGACTTTACTCAACCATCAAAGAGGTTGACGACAATCTTGCAAATTACCATATCCCTGAGGCAGGACGTGCTCTTGAGAGCTTTGTTGACGATATGAGTAACTGGTATGTAAGACGCGGCCGTGAGCGTTACTGGGCTAAGGGTATGGAGCAGGATAAGATCAATGCTTACATGACTCTTTACACAGCACTTACAGAGATCAGCAAGGCAGCAGCCCCTATGATCCCATTTATGACAGAAGACATTTACCAGAACCTTGTAAGAAGCTGCTATCCTGATGCTCCGGAAAGCATCCATCTTTGCGACTACCCGCAAGTAAAAGAAGAGTGGATCGATAAAAAGCTTGAGGCAGATATGGAAGAGGTTCTTGAGGTAGTAGTACTCGGACGTGCTGCACGTAACAGCGCAAATGTTAAGAACCGCCAGCCTATCGGCAAGATGTTTGTAAAGAACGACAACGAGAGCGGCGCTCTTGATAAGTTCTATGTAGAGATCATCGCAGATGAGCTTAACGTAAAGAACGTAGAGTTTACAGATGATGTAAGAGCATTTACAAACTACACCTTTAAGCCGCAGCTTAAGACTCTCGGAAAGAGATTTGGTAGCAAGATCAATGCACTTAAAGAAGTACTTGCAGGTCTTGACGGCAACAAGGTTATGGACGAGCTTAACGCTACAGGCAAGACCACAGTTGTACTTGATGGCGTAAATGAAGAGATCGCTATGGAAGATCTTCTTATCGACGCAGCACAGGTAGAGGGCTATGAGTCAATATCAGACCACGGCTACACTGTGGTACTTGATACAAACCTTACACCTGAGCTTATCGAAGAGGGCTTTGTACGTGAGGTTATCAGTAAAGTACAGACCATGCGTAAGGAAGCAGGCTTTGAGGTTATGGATAAGATAAGCGTATACGTAACCGGCAATGACAAGCTTGCAAAGATCATGGAAGACAACAAAGACGAGATCTTACACGATGTAATGGCAACTACACTTACCGTAGGCAAGGCAAGCGGCTACACCAAAGACTGGAATATCAACGGCGAAGATGTAACACTTGCAGTTGAAAAGAATTAAAGATATACTTAAAAGGGCTGAAGCTTCAGCCCTTTTACTATATCAAGAAAAAACAGGGGAGTATCATGAAGATCGGAGAGTTTGCAAAAAAGCATGATGTTACAATTGATACCGTAAGACATTATATTTCGGAAGGGTTGCTTACACCTTTAAAGGAAAATACTCAGTACAGTTTTTCCGAAATAGACGACAGGGTAATGGACAGCATTCTTCTGCTTAAAAATATGAATTTTAAGCTTGAAGAGATGAAGGCCTATCTTTTATTCCAGACTATGTTTACAAGCGGTACATTTGCGGGGTTAAAGTCATTTAAGCAGAATTTTGAAGAAAAGCTTAGACAGAATAAAGAAGAGATAAAAAAGCTTAAAAAAATGAATGAGCTCATAGAAAAAAAGCTTGAAAGCTATGAGCCGAATTTTACATTTAACAGAGGCGTGCCGCTAAATATGGCGTGTAACCTTAAGTGCATCAAATGCGGCAAAACTCTTGAACTTGAAAACCCGGAACTTTCTCATAATGAGATAATGAGCGGAGAGATGGTTTGCCCTGACTGTGGCAAAAGGTACTATATCAGGTACGGAGTAATTTCTGGTGAGGAGATACCTGATATAGATGACCGAACGGCAGGCATTTCAGAGATGGTGGAGGCTTATCTTAAGGACAATGATGAAAAATACGTTCATGAGATAAGAGAGTTCTTTCAGATCATCGCAGATCTTGTTAAAGAAAATGGCAAAGAAGCAAAGAATGTGCTGATATCGGGCGATTCCATGGGCTTTTTAAACAGTGCCATACTAAGGTCGCTGCCTGATGATATCAACCTTTTTATCCATGTAAAAGAAAACGCTACAGTTAAATATTTTCTTGAAGATATTTTTCCGAAAAACACTTTGGTCTTCTTTGGAAACATAAAAGAAGCGCCTTTTGATGATGTTATGGATTACATCTTTTGGGACGATTATGATGCGGAAAGCTTCGTTGATAAAGAAATAAGGATATATCCTAATGTCAGCAAAAAAACAAGGCTTGATTGTATAAAAGTGTTGATGTTTAAAAAAGAGCATGGATTTCCGACAGAAGAGCAGTTCCATTCCGATATGAAAGAAAAAGGCTGGGAAAAGACCGGAGAAATGAAAACCGAAAAAGTGGTAAAAACCAAAGAATCATCTGATTTTAGTATGATCGATAAAAATGCGGAGTTTGAAGTACAGTTTGGTTTATATTCCTTTAAAACCTTGGGTTAACCCAAGGTTTTTTCTTTTTAAGAGCAATTAATCAGGAAAATAGGCTGTTGACGTTGCCTTTACACAAGATGTTATCCTTTGTCTATCAAAAGACGGAGGGAAAAAATATGAAATTCTATTTAAAGAAAAACAAGGTAAGATTTGCGGTTGCAGTATTCTTTGCCATAGCTTTTGCATTTGCATATGTGGGTATCAGTCTGCTTTTGCAACATATAGTAGATACTGCCACATCCGGTGAAATACTGAAGGCGATAATCATAGCGGCAGGATATACACTGGCCATCGCCCTCATCAGCTTTTTACAGGCTCATAGTGAAGTTAAGCTAAACCAGAAGATAGCAGGTGAGATCAGGGGAAATATTGTGGATAAGATTTTAAAGAAGGACACTCTTGATTTCGAAAAACATAAAGGCAGTGATTATGTATCGCTTGTTCAAAACGATGTAAAAAAGATCGAAGACAGCTACGTTTCAACTGTTCTTTCAATAATATCCTATGCGATAATGCTGGTTTTGGCTGTAATCGTCATGACAAGGTATTCATGGGTATTTACCGTTTTCATGTTTGTTATGACCGCCATTATGTTTGTAGTACCGATGCTGTTTTCAAAGAAGCTTTCAGGCGCCTCGGAAGAACTATCAAAGGCTCAGGAAAATATGACAGAAGGCCTTACCGAGGTGGTAGGCGGATTTGAAGTAGTGAGATCTCTGCAAAAAGAGGATTACAGTACTTCGAAGTTTGGCATAGTAAACAGGTATCTGATCAAAAAGGGCGTGAAATTTGGACTTTTAAAGCAAATGAATAACAGCGCCTCAAATACACTCATGTTTACAATGCAGATGGTGATATGCATACTCGCCGGATATTTTATCTATATAGGCAAGATAAGCTACGGAAGTATGGTGGGAGTTATCCAGGTGTCGGGAAGCTTTTGCCAGCCGTTATTTGAGCTCTTTGCACTTATTCCTGCGATTAAAGCGCTTGACCCTATCGTAAAAAAGATCGGGGAATATACAGAGGAAAGCCAAAAAGCGGCAGAAGAAGAAACAGAAGATCAGGCAGGGAAGGGAAATAAGCATGAATGGAACAAGATAACCTTTGAAAATGTTTCATTTGCATACCCTGACAGCGAAAAAGAGACTTTAAAGAGCGTTAATCTTTCGATAGAAAAAGGCAAGAAATACCTTATCGTAGGAGAAAGCGGCGCCGGAAAGAGCACACTTATAAATATGCTCTGCGGAAACTACGAGCCAAAAGCGGGGAAGGTGCTTGTTGACGGAGCAAGCGAGAAACAAAACATGCTCAAAAAATTAACCGCGGTGGTTTGGCAAAAAGTTTTCCTGTTCAATGAGAGCATAAAAGAAAACGTTATGCTGGGAGAAATCAACGATGCAAAATATGAAAAAGCCATAAGAAATGCGGAGATTGAAGACGTGGTAAAAGAAAAGGGCGCCGATTACAAGGTGGGCAGCGATGGAAGCATGCTTTCCGGCGGCCAGAAGCAGCGAGTTGCCATAGCAAGAGCAATGTATGCCGAAAGAGACATTATTGTTCTTGACGAGGGCATAAGTGCACTTGATAACGGGACTGCAAGGGCGATAGAGGAGACCTTGCTTGACAGACAGGAGCTGACCCTTATTTCGGTATCACATCATATTTTGCCTGAGACTAGAACCAGATACGACGAGATAATCGAGCTTAAAAACGGAACGACAGTTCAAAACCCTGTGGACAAAATGGAGTTTGCCTCATGATCATTATATAAAAACTGGCGCTCGCGGGCATGATTTGCCTTAAGGGCGCTTTGTTATACCCTTGATTATACCCTTTCTGTTGAAAAGAAATTAAAAAAGGGGTATAATGAGAAAAAGCCGTCAGGAGGTGTGTTTTATGGATAAAAAAGAATTACAGCGCAGGATATTCGAGCTTGAAAAAGAGATTGCGCGTTTGCCGGGCGGAAGTATAGCAAGGAAAAGGATAAACGGACACGATTATTATTACCACCGGGTTAGTATAAACGGAAAAAGAAAAGAAACGTATATCAACATAGAAAGGCTAGCCGGACTCAGGGCTGAGATAGAACAAAGGAAAAGGCTTCAAAAAGAGCTTAGAGGGCTTGTTGATGCGTTTGAACCTGCAAAAAAGAAAGCTATAAAAGAACAGCTTAGTTACAAAACAATAGTAAGAACAGGAGAGCTTCTAAGAGCACAGATAGAGGCTGTTAGGGGGTATAAAAAAAGAGAGTGCATAAAAGAACTTCGAGATTATATATTTGGAGATACATCAGATAAAGTCTTCATTCTATATGGACTTAGACGAACCGGAAAAACGACGATGATCAGACAGATCTTAGACGAGCTTTCTGATGAAGAGTTTGAAAGGGCTGCATTTATTCAGGTTACATCTAAAGATACATTGGCCGATATTGACTCAGACCTTAATCTGCTTGAAATAGCAGGGTACACCTACGTTTTTATCGATGAAGTAACACTTATGGAAGATTTTGTTGAAGGGGCAGCAGTTTTTTCGGATATCTATGCGAGTAGCGGTATGAAGATTGTGCTTTCAGGTACTGATTCCTTAGGTTTTGCTTTTTCTAAAGGAGAACAGCTCTTTGACAGATGCATTATGCTGCATACAACATTTATTTCATATAGAGAATTCGAGGAAGTTCTTGGCATAACCGGCATTGACGAATATATACGATATGGCGGAACCATGAGCCTTGGCGGCGTTAATTACAATGAAGATGCAACGTTTTCAAATGTAAAAAACGCACATGAATACGTTGATTCAGCCATAGCAGGAAACATTCAGCATTCTCTTTCGCTGTATCAATACGGAGGGCATTTCAGAGGGCTTCTTGATCTTCATGAAAGGGGAGAGCTGACAAATGTGATAAACCGAGTGGTTGAAAATATCAATCATCGCTTTACAAAAAGTGTTGTGGAACAGCTTGGTATGATGAAAGTTCTTGATATCTTGAATATCGAGGAACAGAGCGTCAAAGTAGAAGAAGCACATATGGTTCAGATAAAGGAATATCTTACCTTGCTTGATCTTGTTATGGATATTGATATAGCATATCTTCCTGAGACTGGGGCAAAAGGCAGTGTTACCGCAGTTATACAGCCGGGGCTCAGATATGCACAGGCAGCAGCTATTGTAGAAAACATACTGAAAGATGCAGGCTTTAGCGAACTTTCCATAAAAGAAAGAAAACGCATACTTGACAGACTGCTTAGTGAGATCAGCGGCAGATTAATGGAAGAAATAGTACTTATTGAAACAAAGATCGCAAATCCGGATAAGGAAGTATTTAAACTACAGTTTGCAGTTGGTGAATTTGATATGGTGGTCTTTGATCCGGAGAAACTAAGCTGCAAGATATACGAGATAAAATACAGCAAAGAACAGGTAAAAGACCAGTATAGACACCTTCTTGACCCTGAAAAATGCAGACTTACAGAGCATCGGTATGGCGATATAACCGGTCGGTACGTGATATACCGCGGAGAGAAGGCTGCAATAGATGAAATACAGTACTTGAATGTGGAAGAGTATTTGAAGGGATTAAATTGTTCATAAATAAATACATAAAATCATGCAGTGAAAAATGACTTTAAACTGTTATTACATATAAAGGTATTTTTGATGAAAAATTCACAAAAATACTTGTGCCTAACTGCATGAATATGCGATAATATAGGCCAAAAGGGATAAATAGGAGGTTTTTATGGGGAAAATAGTTTTTCTTGATGTGGATGGAACGCTTATCAACTATGAGGCAAAGCTGCCGGAATCGGCAGGCAAAGCCGTAGATTTGGCAAGAGCAAACGGACATAAAGTTTATATTTGTACCGGGTGCTCAAAGGCTGAGATACAAAGGAGAAAGCTTTGCGACCTTGACGGCATGATAGGCGGAAACGGAGCCTATGTGGAGAGCGACGGAAACGTGGTGCTACACAAAGGGCTTACAAGAGATGAAGTAAAGCATATCGTAGACTGGTGTAACGACAGACACCTTGGCTTTTACCTTGAGTCAAACAGCGGCATGTACTGCAACGACTACATGATAGAGCAGGGACCGTCTGTTATGATGAAGTATTCCATGGGAAAAGGCGCTAAGGAAGAAGATGCAAAGAAGGGAGCAGAAGGCTTTGTACACGGATTTACACACTTTAAGGGCGAAGACCTTTACAGAGACGATATAAACAAGATAAGCTTTATTCTTAGTTCTTATCAGGATCATCTTGATTCAAAGGTAGAGTTTCCGGAGCTTGAGGCAAATACCTGGGGCGGAAAAGGAGAGCTTGCCCTGTTTGGAGATCTTGGCCCTGCAGGCATTACAAAAAAGACTGCGGTGCTGGCTATCCTTGACTACCTTAAGGCAGACCCTAAAGATACTATTTCCTTTGGAGATGCCAAGATCGATCTTTCTATGTTTGAATGCTGCGCTTTTAATGTGGCTATGGGCAACGGAGGCCCGGAAATCAAAGAGGCAGCAGATTATATCACAACCGATGTGGATGATAATGGGCTTTGGAATGCATTTAAGTATTTGAAGCTGATATAGTTAACAAGTTTTTCTCCAAAGGAGATATGAAACAAGGGAGAATTATGAGAGGGGAACTAATTGTGGGAAGAAAATTGTTTTGCGAGCTGAGTCCTACGTGTTACAGGATTTCGCTTGAAAAGGAGATAATTAAGAGAAAGATATCTGATTTGTTTGGCGGGGAGAAGTTTGCGGAAAGAAAGAGCACCGATAAGCTCCCTGCGGTACTTGCAAGTCACAGTTCGGTTCTTATACGTCATCTTGAAGGCGTTGATATGCGCCTTCAGGAAAACAAAGTGACAAACATAAAGCTGGCATGCGAGAAGATAAACGGAATAGTGGTAAGACCCGGAGAAGTTTTTTCTTTTTGGAGACTTCTTGGAAAACCCACAGAAAAAGCCGGATATCTTGAAGGTATGATACTTAAAAAGGGCAAACCTGCGGCAGGCATAGGCGGCGGTCTTTGTCAGATGGCAAATATGGTACATTATCTTGTACTTAACTGCGCTCTTCAGGTTACGGAGCTTCACCATCATACAGATGCACTCTTTCCTGATGACAGGCGCCGTGTTCCTTTTGGTACAGGAACTTCCGTAAGCTATAACAATCTTGATTACAGGTTCAGGAATAACTCAGACGGAAATATCCAGATATTTGTCTGGATAGAAAACGGCGAACTATGCGGTGAGATACGAGGAGAAAAGGAATATCCATATACATTCAGCCTTGAAGAGGAAGATCATCACTTTTCAAAAGAAGGAGACAAGTATTACCGCATTTCAAAGGTATACAGAGTAAAGACTGATAAGGAGAGCGGCAGAGTGCTCTACCGGGAGAACATCTTAAACAATCACTCCGAGGTAATGTACGATTGCGCGCTTATACCAAAAGACCAGATAAGATAATAACGCCCCTGCAGAAACTCCTGCAGGGGTATATTTTATAAATCCATATTCATAACCTTCTTAAACCTTACGCCCCTGTCGGTTTGTTTTCCTTCATGCTGTATTCACTGTCGGCGTCGATAAGTTTTAGCATGATCTTGGCAAACTCAGGGTCAAACTGAGTGCCGATGCCGTTTTCTATTTCCTCGCGAACCTTTGCCTGTGGGAGCGGATCACGGTAGCTTCGTTTTGAAGTCATGGCATCGTATGCATCCGCAACGGAAATGATCCTTGCTATCTCCGGAATCTCGATTCCCTTAAGCCTTTCAGGATACCCACGGCCGTCATATCGCTCGTGGTGATACTTGGCGCCGATGTATAGATACGGATGCTCGCTGATGCTGATAAGGATCTGACCACCAAGAACAGGGTGCTGCTTTATGGTGTCGTATTCTTCTTCTGTGAGTTTTCCTTTTTTATTAATTATACCGTCAGGGATACCGATCTTTCCTACGTCATGTAAAAGTGCGGAAAAATAAATCTTTTGTATCTCGTCCTCGTCTTTTTCAAGCAGGGTGGCAATCATTTTTGAATATTCGGCAACTCTAAGTGAATGACCGTGGGAATAGGTGTCTTTTGCATCTATGGCATTTACTAGTGCGGTGGCAGTCTGTTCAAAGAGCCTTCCTGACGCCTCTTGTTTATCTGTAAGATGCTTCATTTCCGCATATCTGTATTCGCCGATCTTAAGATTGCGTCTGTAAATGACAATGATTGCCAAAAGTGCCAGTAAATTTGCAAATATACCGGAAATACTTGAGAAAGTATGTAAAACAAATATAGCATACAAAAGAATCGGAGCCTGGATCAAAATCATTGCCACAGAGGTGATAAAGCCAAGCTTTTTAAAGAAAACTGCAAGTAAAATAATGCATATATTTGACAGTGATGAAAAGGCACCGACTAACACCGATAGCGGTACCATATAACCGTTTATATTAACTATGCGCTGAGATCTTGCGACAACTGATACCAAAAATTGAGTTAAAATATAAAGGACAAGGAGGATGATATAAGAAATAATAGGGAATTCTTTGCGCTTTGTGATCGCCATACAGTTACCTCCTTGAAATAAAGATATAACGCTTATTTTTATGTTATCACAACGGGTAAAAACTTTCAAGAACCTGCCGTGGCAACTTGATAAAGGCAATTTTTGATGTTAAAATCAAATTAAATGCAGTAATTAATTAATATAGGGAGGATTAAGGTATGAAGAATGTTACACTTGGAAGTACAGGGATAACTGTTCCTCAGAACGGATTTGGCGCGTTGCCGGTACAAAGGGCAGATATGGACACTGCGGTAAAGATCCTGCGCGCAGCATATGATGGGGGCATGAGGTTTTTTGATACTGCCCATGCTTATAGCGACAGCGAAGAAAAGATAGGAAGGGCCTTTGGAGACACT
Organism: Lachnospiraceae bacterium; assembly: GCA_016284355.1. Taxonomy (GTDB): domain Bacteria; phylum Bacillota; class Clostridia; order Lachnospirales; family Lachnospiraceae; genus JAEEOQ01. The sequence continues at coordinate 55,681 of JAEEOQ010000005.1, read as the reverse complement.
GTATTTAAAACAGACAGAGACAAGATCTTTATAGCCACAAAGGGCATGTGCGAGACACCTGAAGAACTTAGGGCGCAGCTTGACCAGTCTCTTCGCAGCATGAAGACAGATTATGTGGATATTTACCAGTTCCATTGTGCTGGGCGAGTATACAGACCGGGAGACGGAACCGGTATGTACGAGGCTATGCTGGAATTCAAAGAAAAAGGACTTATAAAGCATATCGGAATCACTGCGCACAAGATCGGAATTGCTGAAGAGGCTATAGAGTCAGGACTTTACGAAACGTTGCAGTTCCCTATGAGCTACCTTTCAACTGAAAGAGAGATCGCGCTCATAGATAAATGTATAAAAGCAAATATGGGCTTTATCTGTATGAAGGGTCTTGCGGGCGGCCTTATTACAAATGCGCAGGCAGCAGGAGCGTTTACTCTTCAGTTTGAGAACACAGTTCCGATCTGGGGTATCCAGAAGATGAGCGAGCTTAATGAGTGGCTTTCCTTCTTTGAAAAAGAGCCTGAGATGACAGATGAGATAAAGGCCTTTATAGAAAAAGAAAAGAAGGAGCTCGACGGAGAATTCTGCAGAGGCTGCGGATACTGCATGCCTTGTCCTATGGGCATAACCATTAATCAGTGCGCAAGAATGTCTCTTATGATAAGAAGAGCGCCGACAGGCGGGTGGCTTTCTGAGCACTGGCAGGCAGAGATGAAGAAGATCGAGACCTGCCTTAACTGCGGCAAATGTAAGAGCAAATGCCCGTATGAACTTGATACGCCAAATCTTTTAAAGAAGAACTACGAGGACTATAAGAAGGTGTTGGCAGGAGAGATAAACGTAGGATATATAGAATAATAAACTGAGAAAGCGGATAGGAAAGGTAATCTTTAAAAAGATTACGTTCCTATCCGCTTTCTCAAATAGTTTTGCCCTCTTTCACGTTCCCCAACGTTTCACAATCCTCCCGCAGGAACAAACATCATATGCGCTTTATGATAATCCCGCGTAATATCAATCCTTCGTCCCGGATCGACTGTCCCTATACTAACATAATTTGTTAAAAATGTCAATGGAAAGTGAAATTTTTTCTTAAAATTTATGCAAATTACCATATTTTGTGAACAATGTCTGTTTCAAACAGGTTAAAACGGTGTAAAATTATGTGTAAGGGAGTTGACTTTTCTGTCACATTTTTGGAAACATTTTTAGTCCGAAATTCTTTTGCGTAACCACGCGGTGACATATTAAGAATTAAATCTTCTTAGCCGAAATACTATTTACGAAGGAGATTTTAGCATGGTAAACAAGATCACACCCCCCTTAAGTAAGGTAAATGTCAGCGAAAAGATATCAGACACAAAAGAGGAAAAAAAGGTACTTCAGAATTCTTCGCAAGAAGTTCTTCAAAGCGCGGATCTGATCTCAGTACTCTCTAAAACCACCGATACTAAAGTTAAGATGGATCCCGAGACAAGACTTGGTCTTGAGGGTGATCTGCGCGCAAAAAAGGCTGAAGAAGACGAAGCTATGCTGCTTGCAAACCAGCTTAAGAGCATGGCAGACAGCCTGACAAGTGGAGATGTAAAAGAGCTTGAAGAGGAAAAATCTCCGTATGAAGAATATACGGAAAAAACTCTTGAGAGGGCTATAACCAGAGTCAAGGAAGGCAGAAAACAGAGAAAAGAGGCTCTTGAAGGGGCTGTAGAAAAGAAAGAGCTTACAAGAGAGCAAAATGAAAAAGTAGCCATTACCATAGCTATGGCTGAGCGTGCCAGAGGAAATTTTTCGGATTCAGCTAAAGAGTACATATTAAAGAATGAAATGCCGGTAAATGTGGCAGGTATATATATGGCATCTTATGCGGCGACAGCAGCTCAAAACGAAAGCGTGTCAAAGCCCGATACAGGCGAAGTCTGGACGCAGATAAAGCCCCAGGTAGATAAGACACTGCTTATTGAAGGAGTTCCTGAAAGTGAGGATGTTTCTCTTGAGGCCAGATGGCTTTTTGACAGAGATATCGATATTAGCGCCCGAAATGTGGCAAGGCTTAAAGGTCTTAATGAGTTTGATAACTTCGGACTTTCAGAGGCTGACAGGGCTAATATTGATGATGCTGCCAAAAACGGCGAAAACCCTGCTGAGGCAGATATCACGTCAGCATTAAAGAAAGAAGCCGGCTACATAACAAACAGATGGAACCTTATCACCGCCACAAGAAAGATGTATGAAACTTCCTATAAGATGAGCGAAGAATCCGCGCTTCTTATGTTAAAGAAGGGAATAAAAGTAGATCTTGGCAATATGGCAGGAGTGGTAAAAGCCCTTAAGGAAGAGGAAGAAAAGTATTACACCTCGCTCCTTAAAGAGGCCGGAGCTCCAACGGGCGAAGTACAAAAAGAAAGCCTTAAAGAGGCTCTTGAATATACCCGCGAGGTAGCACTTCACAGTGCATTTGCGGCAGGAAAAGTTTACGCTTCAGAGGGAAGCCTTACCTTAGCAGATGCAGGCCACGAGATAAAGGCACTTTCTGAAAATGCCGCTGCCTACAGACAGATGGCAGCAGATCTTGAATCAGTTGGAACTCAGGTTAGAGCTGATCTTGGAGATTCAATAAAGAAGGCGTTTAAAGCTATCGGAAGCCTGCTAAAAGAAAACGGAATAGACGACACCGCTGAAAATGAGCGTGCTACAAGGATCCTTGGATACAACAACCTTGAGATAAACGAAGAAAACATCACAAGGATGAAGTATTACGATGCCCTTGTAACGCAGACCACAAAGGCTCTTAAGCCGGCAGTGGTTGCAAGGATGATAAAGGAAGGCTTAAATCCTTCAAATATGACCTTTGACAAGCTCTATAGCGAGGCGGGAAGAATAAGCGAAAGCCTTAATACAAGCGAAAAGGATGAAGCAGTATTCCTTTACAACCTTGAAAGAAACAACGAGATAAATGCAGATGAGCGCAAGGCATATATCGGCATTTACAGGCTTCTTCGCCAGATAGAAAAGTCAGACGGAGCAGCTATAGGAGCAGCCGTAAATGCGGGAGCCGAGCTGACTCTTGGCAGTCTTCTCACATTTGCAAGAATAGCAAAACGTGGACATTTTGACAAGGCTGTGGATAACTCAGCAGGAGAAAAGACAAAAGGTGGATACATCAATTCCATCACTGAAAGCATTGATACCGCATTTGCAAGGCTTGAGGCTGCAAGGATAGCAGATGATGCAAGTACCCTTACGGAAGACTTTGCAAGGCAGCAGGCAAAGGAGCTTGCAAATACACTAAATGCAAGCGATGACACGGTAAGATTCCTTGCAAGATACGGCATAGAGGTTACACCTCTTACCCTTGAAGCAGCAAAAGAGATGCTTGAGGGAGAGTCAAAGGGCGGAGCAAGGAGACTTTCAAAGTTTGTAAAGTCCCTTGGCAGAAGCGAAAGACATGTTCTTGCCGCCATTAGCGATGAGATGCTTGACAGTGTCGGAAAAGGCCTTGATCTTGCGAAAAGCTGCGAACTTTTTAATGATGAAGCCACCGAAATGGTTAATAAACAAATTCAAAATGACGATATTAGTTTTGAGAGTATTCAGGGCCTGAAAATACTTAGAGGTATGTTTGAGCTGCAGACAAGGCTTGTAAGGAATGAGCATTATGAAATGCCTGTAGTAGATGATGATGGCAATGTGAATATGATCAGCCTTACCGTGCGCCACAGAGGCACAGGTGAGGGAAGGATGACAATTAAAGCACAGAATGCAGATCACACGGATGTGAGCGCGCAGCTGTGGCTTGAAAAGGATGGGCTTACAGGTGCATTTGCCTGTGAGGACAAGGAAGTACTCGCCGGCCTGACCGAACATCTTAAAATAGTCAACGCAAATATCAATTCTGCGGAAGGCATTAGGATGGGAACAGTACAGAGACTGTATATGGCAGCTGAAATGATAATAAACAAGCTGCGTTAGGAAAGCGAGGAAAAGTTTATGAGAATCAACCACAACATGTCGGCACTTAAGGCTAATCGCCAGCTTAACAGAACCGAAAGGAATCTTGATAAGAGCATAGAAAAGCTTTCATCAGGATATAAGATCAACAAGGCAGCAGATGATCCTGCAGGTATGTCTATTTCAAGAAAGATGCGTACGCAGGTAGAAGGTCTTGAGCAGGCAAGCCGAAATGCTTCAGACGGAATAAGCGTTATCCAGACGGCGGAAGGCGCGCTTAATGAGGTTAGCGCAATGCTTCAGCGTATGAGAGAGCTTTGCGTACAGTCATCAAACGAAACCTACACATCTGCAGACAGAGAGGCCATTCAGGCAGAAGTGGATCAGCTCATGAACGAGATCGACAGGATCTCAACAAATACAGAGTTTAATACAAAGGCTCTCCTTGATGGTACAGTAGAGAGAAAGAGTTACACTGACACTACAGGTGTAGAAATTATCTCCGTATCTGACAAGGTGGCAAAAAAGATATACGATATCAAAGTGACGCAGGACCCTCATCAGGCAGTGCTTGTGGGAATGACGGGAGATGCGTCTTACTTTGATGGAGACGGCATTACCGTATCGGGTAAGCTTGATATCAACGGCGTAAGCGTTCTTGTTAAAGAAGGAGAAAGCTCGGAAGAGATATATGCGAAGATCCGCGAGGCAGCAGAACTTTCCGGATTTAACCTTGGCGCTCTTGCAGGCGGCCCATCTGAAGATGAGGAATTCAAAGAGTGGGCAGGCTACGAAACAAGCGAGCTTGTAGAAGGCTGCCAGCTTATCTTCGTATCAAAGGATTACGGCAGCAACACAAAGATAAATGTGGTATGTGACAGCGAAGACCTTTGCGCAGCACTTGGACTTGCAAGCAATGCTACGGCGCAGGGAGCAGATGCCAAAGTTTCCCTCGGAGAAGGCTTTGATAAAACAGCCCTTACCCACAGCGATGGCGACAGAGTTACCATAACCGACAGAGACGGTTTTGAGATGACCATAAAGGTAAACGGCTACGTAAGCCACACCGGGTACACAGATTCTGTTATTGAATCTGCAGACGGAGCAACCGAGATGAGCATTTCAGATGGCGAGGAAGCTGAAAGCAAGCTTACCGTACTTGATATAGGTGAGATGGTACTTCAGATTGGCGCCAACACCTTCCAGACCCTTGATGTCAGCATACCTACCATGAATACCGAGACTATGGGACTTGTAAACCTTAACCTTCGCACATCCCAGACCTCAGAGGTTTCACTTGGAAGAGTAGATAAGGCCATAACCTTTGTTACCTCAGTTAGATCAAAGCTTGGAGCTTACCAGAACAGACTTGAGCACTCTATCCTTAACCTTGATGAATCAAGCGAGGATATGACCTCTGCAATGTCACGAATCCAGGATGTGGATATGGCAAAAGAAATGACAAACTATACACAGCACAGCGTACTTTCACAGGCAGGAACCTCTGTGCTTGCCCAGGCAAACGAAAGACCGCAGACAGTACTTCAGCTGTTACAGGGCTAATAAGTTCATTTCCGCAGGAGGGAAGCTAAATGACAAAAGAATCCATAAACGGCTATGCGAGGCGACTTGCAGAAGCCGGAAGATGCGAGATAATCGTCATTTTATACGATATAATCCTTGAAGACCTTGAAAATGCGGCAAAAGCATACAGGGAAGGGAATATGGCTGAAGGCAGCGCAGACCTTACCCATGCCCTTACCTTTGTAAAAGAGCTTATAGCATCTCTTGATATGAAATACGAGATCTCAAGAGAACTGCTTAGACTTTACATATACGTAAACGGCTGCATAAACAGGGCAAGAGTAAGCGGAAAAGCAGACGAGCTCTCCGCTGCAGCAGACGTACTTAAAGGACTTCGGGTTTCATTTGCAGAGCTTGCAAAGAAGGACAAAGACGGCGCCGTAATGGCAAACACCCAAAAGGTCTATGCCGGCCTAACCTATGGCCGCGGCAGTCTAAACGAAACCACTGTTTCTGCCAATGAAGGAAACAGAGGATTTTTAGCATAAGAATAATTGATTTGATAAAAGAGCAATGGCAAACGCCATTGCTCTTTTAAAATTGCATTTATTTCTGCAGTTTTTCGATTATCTCTTCGGTGATCCTGTCGGCATCTTCGTTTGCCACCTGGCAGGTTCCTGCTTTGGCATGTCCGCCGCCGCCGTATTCAAGGCAGATCTTTCCGATATCTGCTGTGCCGGCCTTATTTACTATGGATTTTCCTACCATAAGCGCGGTGTTCATTTTTTGCTTGCCCCAGGCAACATGGATACTGAACTTGATCTCAGGGTACATGGCGTAGATTTTGAAACGGTTGCCGGTATAGATGGTTTCTTCGTTTCTAAGATCCACTACAGCCACACCTTTTTTGATTGTGGTAACTTTGCGGAGCTGGTCTTCTGAAAGCTTCTCATGCTCAAAATACATGTCCACACGCTCTTTAACATCAGGAAGCTCCATAACTTCGTCAATACTGTGGTCGATACAAAAATGCATAAGCTTCATCATAAGATCGTAGTTACTGATCTTGAAATCATGGAAACGACCAAAACCGGAACGTGCGTCCATAATGTAATGTAAAAGAACCCAGCCTGTCGGGTGGAAGATCTCATCAAGTGTAAGATCTGCGCTGTCGCACTTATCTGCAGCAGCTACGAGCTCTTCGCTGATATGAATAGCTTTGTCTTTGTAGTAGTTGTAAACTACGCGCGCTGCACTCTTTGCATTTGCTTCAAGAACAAGACGGCCTTCATCTCTGGCCTTTTGCTCAAGATCGCCCAGGCGCTCGTTTTCGCTCTCATGGTGGTCAAAAGCCATACCTACACGCGGGTCAAAAGGCAGGTTAGTTGTGATGCAATCGGAAGAAAGTTCTACTTTGCCGTCCTGTACATCTTTAGGGTGTACAAAACGAACTTTTCCATCTTCGATGACCCCGGCATCGATAAGGATCGCACCTGCAACAAGACCATCAAGGTCGCTTCGAGTTACTAATTCCATACTATGTACCTCCCAATCTATTATATTTTTTTGCATTACACCCATTAAGGCAGATATTGCCTTACTTCACTATTTTATGTCAGAATAATGAATGTGTCAAACAGATATTATCAAACAACTATCCATGAGACGGCAATTTACTTTTTTCTTGACTTTTTTTAATAATGATTGTAGACTATATGGCATAAATAACAAAAGACTAAGAAGAGAAGAGTAATAAGAGCAAGTAGTCTTCAGAGAGTCTGCGGGTGGTGTGAGCAGGCGGCGAAAACCTTATGAAGATGGTCTCGGAGTCTTCGGTGTGAGCTCATTTGTTAGCACCGGACGGGAACGCCCGTTACAGCGCGGACTGCTGATTGGCAGTTACTGAGGTACTTGCTCGCGAGGGCAGTGCGAAATAAAGTGGTATCACGAAAGCTAACGGGGCGTCGTCTTTATGATGACGCCCCTTCTTTATTTTGTTTTTTAACTATGAAAAGGAGAGATGAAAAATGGCAGAAAAGAAACCTTATTACATCACAACAGCCATTGCCTACACATCAGGAAAGCCGCATATCGGCAACACCTATGAGGCTGTTCTTGCTGATGCCATAGCACGCTACAAGAGAGAACAGGGCTATGACGTATTTTTCCAGACAGGTACAGACGAGCACGGCCAGAAGATCCAGGAAAAGGCCGAGGCAGCAGGTATTACACCAAAGCAGTATGTAGATAATGTATCTACTACTATTAAGAACATTTGGGATCTTATGGGTACTTCATACGACAGATTTATCCGTACCACAGATGAGGACCATGAAAAGCAGGTAAAGAAGATCTTCAAGAAGCTTTACGATAAAGGCGACATTTACAAGAGTGAGTACGAAGGCCTTTACTGTACTCCTTGCGAGTCTTTCTGGACACAGAGCCAGCTTGTAGACGGCAAGTGCCCTGACTGCGGCAGAGAAGTAAAGCCTGCAAAAGAAGAGGCTTACTTCTTTAAGATGAGCAAATACGCAGACAGACTTATTGCTTATATCAATGAGCACCCTGAGTTTATACAGCCTGTATCCCGTAAAAATGAGATGATGAACAACTTCCTTCTTCCGGGACTTCAGGATCTTTGCGTATCCCGTACCACATTTACATGGGGCATCCAGGTAGACTTCGATCCAAAGCACGTGGTATATGTATGGCTTGATGCTCTTACAAACTATATCACAGGTATCGGATACGATGCAGACGGAAACAGCACAGAGCAGTTTAAGAAATACTGGCCTGCAGACCTTCACCTCATCGGTAAGGATATCATAAGATTCCATACAATTTACTGGCCTATTTTCCTTATGGCTCTCGATCTTCCGCTTCCAAAGCAGGTATTTGGACATCCATGGCTGCTTCAGGGCGGAGACAAGATGAGTAAGTCAAAGGGCAACGTTATTTACGCAGACGACCTTGTAGACCTCTTTGGCGTAGATGCGGTCAGATTCTTTGTACTTCACGAAATGCCATTTGATAACGACGGAACCATTACATGGGAGCTTCTTGTTGAAAGACTTAACTCAGAGCTTGCAAATGTACTTGGAAACCTTGTAAACAGAACCATCTCCATGAGCAACAAGTACTTTGGCGGTGTGGTTAAGAGTACAGGCGTAAGCGAAGAGGTTGATGCAGACCTTAAGACAGTGGTACTTGGCGCCGCTCCAAAGGTAGAAGCTGCTATGGATAAGCTCCGCGTGGCAGACGCCATTACAGAGATCTTCAATCTCTTTAAGAGATGCAACAAATATATCGACGAAACAATGCCTTGGGCTCTCGCAAAGGACGAAGCCAAAGCAGACAGACTTGCAGAAGTTCTTTACAACCTTACAGAGAGCATTACCATAGGCGCAAGCCTTCTTGCCTCATTTATGCCTGAGACAAGTAAGAAGATCTTAGCTCAGCTTAATGCTACTAAGCGCGAACTTGACAGCCTTGGTGAATTTGGCAAGTACGAAAGCGGAACAAAGGTTACTGATACTCCGGAAATCCTTTTTGCAAGACTTGATGTAAATGAGATCATGGAAAAGGTTGAGGCAATAAGAGCAGCTCAGAAGGCAGAGTATGAGAAAGAAAACGGTATTGTGCCGGCAGAAGCTGAGCCTGTTATTGATATCGAAGCAAAAGACCTTATTTCATACGATGACTTTGCAAAGCTTCAGTTCCAGGTAGGAGAGATCCTTGAATGCGAAGAAGTAAAGAAGAGCAAGAAGCTTCTTTGCTCTAAGGTTAAGGTTGGAAGCGAAGTAAGAACCATCGTATCAGGTATCAAACTTAACTATTCGGCAGAAGAGATGGTAGGCAAAAAGGTTATGGTACTTGTAAACCTTGAGCCAAGAGAGATCGCCGGCATTAAGTCGGAAGGAATGCTCCTTTGTGCAGAAGGCCTTGAGGGCGAGCTTAGCCTCATGGTACCTGAAAAGAAAATGCCTGCAGGAGCAGAGATAGCGTAAAAATTATCTAATTAGAATTAAGACGAGCAATGACGAAAGTCATTGCTCGTTTGCGTTATAATTTACTTAATCTATCAAAAAAAGTGAGATTAAGTAAAATATAAAGAGGATAATCCTTGAAAATCCGTTTTTTTGGTGTTATAATTTACTTAATCTATCAAAAATAACGAGATTAAGTAAATTATAAAGAGGGTTTAGCTATGATAGTAGGAAGGAAAAAAGAGCTGGCTATACTTGAAGAGATTACAAAAGATGACAAGTCTCATTTTGTCGCAGTGTATGGAAGAAGGAGAATCGGAAAGACTTTTCTGATAAGAGAGGCATACGGATATAGATTCACTTTCCAGCATGCCGGGCTTTCTAATGGAAATTTAAAGGAACAGCTTTTTGAATTTCAGGCTTCGATCAAAAACTCCGGTGGAAAGCCAACAAAAAAAGCAAAAAATTGGCTGGAAGCCTTCGAGGATCTTAAAGAACTGATCAGAAACTCAACTGAGAAAAAGAAAATAATATTTATAGATGAATTATCATGGATGGATACGCCAAGAAGCGATCTTATTATGGCACTGGAGAATTTCTGGAATGGATGGGCATCGGCCAGAAAAGATGTTGTTCTCATTGTATGCGCATCTGCTACTTCATGGTTGCTTTCAAAAGTGATCCACGACAAGGGAGGTTTATATAACCGTATAACCGAAACTATTCACCTTAGTATGTTTTCGCTTGGAGAGTGCGAGGAGTATGTGAGCGCAGAAGGGCTGGCACTTAACAGAAGCCAGATCTTGCAATACTATATGATATTTGGCGGAGTTCCTTATTATTGGACATTTTTAAAGAAGGGGTTAAGTATAGCTCAAAATGTAGACGAGATTCTTTTTGCAAAAGATGCGCCGCTTAGGGAAGAGTACAGATATTTATATGCCTCGATTTTTAGGAATCCGGAAGTATATACTAAGATTATAGAAACACTGGCTGAAAAGAAAGTGGGTATGAATCGGGAAGAAATAATAAAGGCTTCGGGAATACAGAATTCGGGTGATCTTACAAAGAAACTTGAAGAACTTGAGAGTTGTGGTTTCATAAGAAAATACAATGCATTCGGAATGAAAAAGAAAAATGCAATGTATCAGCTTGTTGATTATTATACTCTTTTTTATCATCAGTTTATTAAAAATGAGCCAACGGAAGAAAACTTTTGGACATTACAGATAAACACTCCAAAAATCAATACTTGGCTTGGCTTGGCGTTTGAACGAGTATGTCTTGATCACGTTAAGAAGATAAAGGAAAAACTTGGTATAAGTGGCATATATTCTGAGGAAAACAGCTGGTATTGCAGGACAGATGATGAAAAGGGACTGTATGGCTCTCAGATTGATCTTATGATAGTGAGAAAAGATCAGGTTATCAATATGTGCGAAATGAAATACTCGGTAGCCGAATTTAAGGCTAATGAGGGAGTGGATTTGGACATTCGCAGAAAAATCAGCGATCTTGCGCTAGCTACAGGCACCAAATACGCCATTTTTCCAACACTGGTAACAACTTACGGCTTGGTAGATAATGGATATGCGGGTATCTTTCAAAATGTGATAACTGTTAATGACTTATTTTAGTGCGTTTATTCCCTGTTAGTACTTTGAAATCTTGTTAGACTTTGTTAGAGGTTGTTGCTCGTTTGTTTGGAGGAGGGACATTAATGATCAAGGATTACACGAAGACAGAAAATAGTAATTTGATAGATCGCATAACTTTGATTTTAGCATCTTTGTTGATAGTGGCATGTTTATTTGTGATGCACAGCAATAGTGCATTTGCGGCATCTAAGTCGGAGATTTTGGAGCGTGTTCTTGAAAACTGCGATTTTGACGATGGGTGGAAAACCAATATTGCCATAAATGGATATGTGTATGGTGACTACGTCTATTTTACCAGAAATGAGGAGACAAAATATCAGAACATATACAGAATAAATATAAAAGACTATAAGTTAAAGAAATACGTTAAGAACGTATTTCATAATGCTGTATTCCAAGATAATTACGTATTCTACGAGACTTTTTATACGGATAATCCCAAGCAGGGGGTATATGCGAAAAACCTTGATACAGGTAAAGTAATGAAGCTGCGAAAGGATTCTGATACCTGGATACAATATACCAAGAAATTTAAAGATAAAATATATTGGATCAAAGACGTATATGATAAAAAGTCATTATATAGTATAAATACTGACGGAACAGAAAAGAAAAAAATCTGCAGTAAGATTTATGATGGTAATTATGCTTTTTTCAGTAATGAAAGCACTGAAAAACTCGTTTACATCAGGCTTTATGACCAGTATGCTTCAAAATATTTCAAGATTTATTCGGCCAATCCGGATGGCAGCGATTGGAAGCTGATAAAAAAAGTTAAAAACGGAGGAAGCTGGCCACAGGTTGGCTTAAGGGAGCAAGACGGAGAGGTTATACTAACTGTTACGGATTACAACAGAGAAGAGAGAGAGTATACGCACGAGCTGTTTATATTTGATGGTAAAAAATTTAATAAACTCGGAAGCGCGGACGAATATCCCGAATATGCCGGTTATACTCTTGAAGATGGATACAGGTACAAACAGATTATATCGAATAACCTGGACTACCTTGAAAATGGCAGAGGATTACTGATCACAAGACAAGAAACGGACGGAAAATGGAAGGAGTTTTCGCATCTTTCTTATGTCAATGCTCTGCTTGGTGGAAAATTAGAAATGCATAATGGATATTTAATGAATTTTGGATACGATGGAGACGATCCAAGCTATGTTTCGGTACTTGATAAAAACGGAGATTTATTATGCCACCGCCATATAGCCGGGTTAACTGACTATACCAATATGCATGCAACGGTGATCGGTAATAAGCTTTATATCATCCACGGTGCTGTATATGTAGACGATAACGGAGCTGAGCTTGATAAACATGAGATAATCGATCTTGATGAATTAAGAGATTTTTATGCTAAAAATGGCAATATTACACTAAAAGAGATTCAGGATAAGTTTGTTAAAACCATGAAAACGGAGGGATATTCTTATAAGCCGGGTAGCGATGAGTTTAGCAGATATCTTGATGGCAAAATACGTGAGATAGTTAAGAATCCTTCTTCCGGAATAAAGAAAGATGAATATCTCCTTGAATTATATGGAATGGTTTATTATGGCTTCTATAACGAGTATATAAATATATTAACCGACTTTGAAGATGAGAAGATCGATATTGATGCAATTCTTGCAAATAACGACTGTATAGTGTTTGACGAGAAAACCGGAGAATATTCATTTGAAATATCGGAAACATTTCTTAATATCAAGATATCAGATATTGTAAAAAACAAAGTTAAATAAAACAAGACCTGCCGCTTCAATCTGAAGCGGCAGGTTGAAAATGCATCTCGTTTGCAAAATTCACTATATTTCAACTGATTTTACGTACTCCTCAAATCTTGGTAAGGCCAAGCTGACAGAACCATATTCTGAGCCTCTTCTTGAAAGCATCCAAATGTCTCCCCCTGTAATCTGTTAGTACTTTTATTTTCTGTTAGTACTTTGAAATCTTGTTAGATTTTGTTAGAAGTTGTTAGATTTTGTTAGTACTTTTCTGAGTAACTTTACTATGTATTAATTATAATGTCAATAGAAAGCAAGCCAATGAGAACTATATGTCTCTTTACTTATTGGTGGGGTTCGCATATTTTAGTATATAGATAATGCATTATCAAAGAAAAATAAGGAGAAAAAGTAGTATGAAGAAAAGAGCAATAGCGTTGATTATGGTACTGGCTCTTACGTTGATCCCGTTAGGCAACGTAAATGATCCACCACCGGTGGGAAATGAAGGGGTACCGATCATGACAGATAATAACACTTATTAACTAAAGGAGAATCAAAATGAAAAAGAGAAATTTAATTGCATTAGTACTTGTTTGTTGCATAGCAACTAGTATGATGCTAAGATATGATTATGTTCATGCTGAGCGCGAAGTCATTATTTCTGTGGATGAAAGGCTAGACATCTATGGCGAAGAATATTTACTTGATTCACATGAAGATGACGCTGTACCATGTTTGCTTGATATTGATGATTTTGATACATATGAAGAATACGCTCGTTTTAAAAAAGAACATCCGAACTTAGTTGTTCCTGAAAGTAAAGGGCTAAATTCGCCTAAATCCTCAAAACCGATTAAAGTTAATGCCACATTAGGGTACACTTTGAAGGGGTTGACGGCTGATGAAGCTATCCAGAAATCATGCCAAGTTGGAAATTATATTTATATAACTTTACATGAAGATGCAGATACAAGGATATCACGTTGCTTAATCAATAAAGCTAACAAAGAAGCAACAGTTATAGATTATATGACGATAACAGGTGGAGGCCATGGACAGACGCTTGAGTATGTGGGAGATGACTCTCGTGGTAACCCGCAATTTATTGTGGGATGTAAGGCTAGCACAGCATCAAGGAAAAATGAGAAAGGCGAAACTGTTTATGATCACTGGTCGTTACAAATTGGCAGAGTGACTTATTCTGCGGGCACCACATTAAAGTATACAGACATTCCAAGATTGGCGAGTATTGCTTATGCAAACAAAGATAATACGCCCTATGATTCGGCCAAAAGAGTTGACGCTGCAGTGTCTACCGATTTATCAACATTGGTCATTTGGATGAAAAGTGACAAAGGAAATATTCAATATAGTTTTTATGATATGGATGGAATAAATGATGCATTTGATGCTAAGGAAGCTCAAAATTCTAAGTATATATATTGTTATGATAGTGTGATAAGAGATGATCTTATTTGTAGTTATCAGCAATCTGCGACTAATGCGATTTTGCCAAATGATTCTTTTCAGGGTATAGAACTCGAAAATAATGGTGATCTAAAAATCAGTGGAGGGAAAAAGGGTCAAACACCGATGATTGCTGTTGTTTCAGGAAAAATGAATAGTAAAACAAAAAGCTACTCATGCAATTGGTTACATAATGCAATAGTAACTAACTCTAATGATTTCTCTGGAGACAAACTTGAAATTGAGGGACTTCAGATAAATGGCGGATATACGGATTGTGTTATAAGAGATATGGTATATACCAGAAACACTGGGAAATATAGAATATATAAAATTCAGAGTTCTAATTTTACATCAAATAACTATTAATAAAACGTGAAGAGGAATTAACATGAGAAAATCCAAAATAGTAGTGAAGATCTTGGTTGTGTTATTATTTTCAACAATAGCATTATCCTCGAAAGCATTTGCTGCATCTAAACCAGATATTTCAAAATTGAGCGAGGACCTGCAGGCTTCGGCTGTAGTTCGGGGTAAATATCATAAGAATGATCTTTATTTTACCAGGGATGAAGTTCTTTACAAATATACTTCAAAAATGGCAAGTCAGGGGACAAAGCCGACAGTCATAAAGAAAAATGTAAAAGATTTTACATTCTTTGGCAACCGACTGGTTTATATTACCGGTAAAGGAATGTACGTGTTAAAAATATCGGATCTTAAAGCTAAACCATACAAGCTTGCAAAAAATATATGGAGCATTCTTGGTTATGACAACGGATATGTTTACTATAGAAAAAGTAGCGGATGGTACAGAACAAAATTAAACGGAGAAGGAAAAACCAAGCTTTTGGGTGGCGATAAATATGAGGTTGCTCTTAAAGATGGTCTTTTGTATTACTCGACATATTTAGGTGACAAAGAAATTATGGGAGCAAAGCTAAAGAGCATTGATCCTGATACAAAAGAAAAACGATCATATATAAATACTTCAAATAAAGAGGCATATTCCATTTTTGAAGTTGATGGTGAACTATTTGTAGTAAACGGAAAAGATTTATATAAATTAAATTCAAGTGCAGGTCAGTTTGACAAACTTGACAATGAAAATGACCTGGATATTAATTGTTCCGGAAAAGGAGATGGCTGTTTTTATTCCATAGATAAAACTTATATAGAAGACATAGAGGCAGGAACAGAAGATTATATTGTCAAGGTATATGAGATTAATACGGACGGAGATCAAAAGATTTTACACTCTTTCAGCTATAGTACTGACCGTATTAGCGATGAAGGCTCATACAGATTTACCCAAAATGGCAATTATAACATATTAACTAATTACGACGATTCAAGTACCACAATATATCTCTATGACAATGATTTTAACGCAATTCTAAAAAGAGATGACCGAGAGGCTCTTGGTGATGAAACCAGCATTTATTTGCAGATCAAAGACGATAAAGCATATTTTATAGTCTATGGTGAATACAATAAAGAGATTCCGGAGATAGTAAATTTAAAATAATATTCAAAAATCGCCAAATGGCATTAAAGGCGTTAGCATATGCCGATTCGTTTACTTATGATGGATATATATATGTTAATTCTGAGATAATAGATTTGAGGTAAATACAACAAGGAAGCCGCTTCAGATTGAAGCGGCTTCCTTTATAATCTTTTCTAAATAGGTGTCGTCGTATAAAAAGGATCCCAATGCTTTGCCGGTTCTAAGGTCAAAGTCAGCGGCGTCGTTATTTCCGCTTTTCTTATATATATTTCCGCGGATAAGCAATAATTCCGGTAAAAAGTACATGGATGAGCTTTTCTTCATCAAGGAGATGGAAGTGTTCAGCTGCGAGAGGTCACTTTCGCTTAGAGCAATGCCAAAGGCCTTTTGAAACAGAAATTTGTTATAGCAAACCGGCCCTATAATTTTTGATTCAAATCTGTGAACAGCATTTACTCTGTATTGGCTGTCCGAAAGGGTCTGAAACAAATACTCAAGTAAAAAATTTAAAATATTTAAACCAGCTTTGTCATTTAATCTGCAGATGTTGACAGCCCAGTGTTGCATCAAGGTAATATCAACATTGCTGTAATGGTGCTTTAGTGAGCATATCTGATCCGTGGTTCTGTATTTTGAGAGCAATCCCTTAAGAGAATAGTCTATAGAGGTACTATATTGCCTTAGGGTGAGTGAATAGTAAAGAGCATACCCGTACATCAATATCTGAAACGGTTCCCCTGTTTGAAAGGCTGGGTCAGCGCTACATTCTTCAAGTAGTGGAAGGATTTCGGATATTTTTCCATAAGTAAAATACTCATTCATTGACTCAATCTTTATGTGCGTTTTGATATCTGAATGCTTTAGTAGAAGTGAGTATAACTCATAAATATTTTGATTTAGCCTTTCGGATAAGCTATCTATTACCTCGATGGTTGGGGCGTTTAGGCCTCGCTCAACTCTTCCAAGGTATTCTCTTGAACAAATCGATTCAGCTAGATCTTCTTGCGATAAACCTGCTGCAACACGGCAAGATTTGATTACTTCTCCGATATGTATGTTATCTTTCATAATAAAAATGATCCTTTTAAAAACATATTCCGGTATATGATATCCTGTTTTGGTCCAAATTTCAACAAAAAAGACAAGCTAATGAGAACTATATGTCTCTTTACTTATTGGTGGGGTTAGCATATTTTAATTTATAGATAATGCGTTATCATAACAAATTTAGGAGGAAAAGTAGTATGAAGGGGGGAAGCAGGCTATGGTATTTATATGGTTTTTAGTGTCCACTGCTTTATACGCTTTGCTTGAATTGTTAATTTACTTCCTTTTAAAGAGACAATTCTATATTACTAGCATAGTAGCATTAAGTTTTTTGTTAATTCTATTTCATGGGATAAGTACACACTATTATAGAATAAAGAAAAAATGGTGGTATTCAACAATAATTAGTGGCTTATCTGTTTTTTTGTCATTGGGAATCATGAATATAGTCATAGCTGTAAAAAATTGGCATTAGTTTATATGCATGTGGGCGCCATTGTACCGGTGGCGTCCGCATATCTTTTAACGAGTGTGTTTTACAGTCCATACACTCTTCTTGCATTTTCACTTGTGATGCGGATCACGTCGTCTATCGGCATGTCTTTTAGGCTTGCGATCTCTGCAGCTACGTAGATGAGGTTGCCGGAGTCGTTGCGTTTGCCGCGGTTTGGCTCGGGAGCAAGGTAAGGGCAGTCGGTCTCAAGGACAAGGCGCTCTACCGGGGCTTCTATAACCACTTGCTTAAGCTTTTTGGAGTTTTTGAAGGTTACAACTCCGCCTATACCAAGGTAAAAGCCTGCGGCAAGGTAGTTTTTGCTCATTTCTACTGAGCCTGAAAAGCAGTGTATAATGCCGCCTATCTCTTCAAGATGCTCTTCTTTCATAACATTCCAGGTGTCTTCGGCGGCGTCGCGGCTGTGTATATTTACAGGAAGACCCGCTTTTTTTGCAAGTCGCATCTGTTTTCTAAAGCCTTCTATCTGCTCTTCTTTTGGGCGTACCATCCAGTGGTAATCAAGCCCGATCTCGCCTATAGCCCCGATCTTGTTTTCTTTTATTATTTCAGGACTTGCCACAAGGCTTTCAAGGTATTCGTAGCCGCCATTTGAAAGCTCTGCGATTTCGTCAGGGTGGAAGCCTGCCATAGTGTATATAAAATCATATTCTTTTGCAAGGGCAAGGCCCGCCTTTAGATTAGACATGCTGGCGGAGGCATGTATAACAGTCCCGATGCCCCGCTCTTTAAGGCCGCAAAGGAGCTCTTTTCTATCATTATCAAACTGCTCGTCGTCATAGTGCGTGTGTGTATCTATTATAAGTTCCATAAAAAATCCTCTTTCTTTATTTCGGAAAATATTATATCATTAATGTACCTTAATTTGTAGTTTAGATTATAGAAGGGCAGGTTGAGATTTGGCAACACTTGGCAATCCGCAGGAAACCATAGCGGTACTTAAAAAATACAATTTTAATTTTCAAAAGAAATTCGGTCAGAACTTTCTTATAGACACCCACGTACTCGATAAGATCGTTGCGGCAGCAGGAATAACAAAGGAAGATATGGTGCTTGAGATTGGCCCCGGTATCGGAACTCTTACCCAGTACCTTTGCGAGTCGGCAAGAGAGGTTGTGGCTGTAGAGATAGACAGAAACCTTATACCGGTGCTTAGCGACACTCTTTCTGCCTACGATAATGTAACTGTCCTTAATGAAGACGTACTAAAGGTAGACCTTGACGCACTTGTACGCGAGAAAAATGCGGGAAAGCCTATAAAGGTGGTTGCAAATCTGCCTTATTATATAACTACACCTATTATCATGAAGCTTCTTGAAGAGAATATCCCTGTAAGCAGCATTACGGTTATGATCCAAAAGGAAGTGGCAGAGCGTATGCAGGCAGAGCCGGGCGGCAAAGAGTACGGAGCTCTTTCCCTTGCAGTTCAGTTTTATGCAGATACTTATATCGCTGCAAATGTTCCGCCAAACTGCTTTATGCCTCGTCCAAATGTGGGCAGTGCAGTAATAAGGCTTACAAAACACGAAAAGTGCCCCGTTAAGGTACAGGACACTTCCTATATGTTTAAAGTTATAAGAGCTTCTTTTGCTCAGCGCCGCAAGACGCTGGTAAACGGTCTTTGTAATTCAAGTGAGATCAGCGTAGATAAAGAAGCCGTTCTTAATGCCCTTGAAAAAATGGGCCTTAAAGCAGACGTAAGAGGTGAAAAGCTTTCTCTTGTAGAGTTTGCAAAGCTTTCAGATCTTCTCTGCGGCTAATACTTGTTTATCAGAGCAAACCTATAGCAGTCTTTCCAGGCTCCGCCTATCATGACGGAGCTTTTTTCTTCGCCTTCGTATTCAAAACCCGCATTTCTAAGGAGTTTGATAGAGCGATCGTTATCAGTGATCGTGTTTGCCACGATCCTGTGTATGTTTTCGTTTCTGAACATATGCTCACATGAAGCTTTTACCGCCTCTGTGGCATAGCCTCTTCCGCAGGCGCCGATGTCCTGCTTGTAGCCTATCTGGCAGCTGTGAAACGCAGACATTGTGATATTCTGGAAGCAAACTGTACCAAGCAGTATCTCCGGATGTTCTTTGGTGGAATACCAATAGCGCACAAAGGTGCCTTTTTTTACACGGTCAAGTTCGTATTCAAGGGCGTTTCGCTGCGTACCGGGGTCTGCCATATTCTGATTTACATTAGGTTCCCAGGCTGCAAGGAACGGGATATTCTTTTGGTAAAAAAGCGCTATCAGTTCTTCATCGCCGGGAAACAGCATACGAAGCTGCAGTCTTTCTGTATTTATAGTCAGGTTCATTAGTCAAGCCCCCTGATCTCTATAGTTTTGAAGTGAGAGCGAAGATTTGAGACTATAGGCTCAAGCTCGCTTCTTGTATATCCGCTAAGGCCCTCGGGAGCTATGAGGTCTCCTGAGTCTTTGTAGCCCTGAAGGTAGTATTTGTCGGCTCCGTCAAGCCACTCTCCGATCATCATAAAGTCTTTAGGGCTGATAAGCTCTCTTACAGCTGTAGTACGAAATTCGTACTCTATGCCGCTTCCCATAAGAAAACTAACGGAATTTTCTATAGGCGATATGTCAAAGCCCGGAACTCCTATGGCCTTTGCGTAGCCTTCTTTTGAAGATTTTATATCCATAGCCACGTAATCAAGAAGGCCTTTTGATGCAAGTTCGCGTAACAGATCCGGATTGCTTCCGTTTGTATCAAGCTTTACAAGGAAGCCCATGTCTTTTACTTTTTTTATAAATTCGGGAAGGTCTTTATTTAGAGTTGGCTCGCCGCCTGTTATGCAAAGACCTTCAAGTATGCCCTTTCTTTTGGCAAGGTATGATAAAACCTCATCTTCGTTTATAACGGGCTCCCCCGCCGGATTTAGCACAAGCGCGGCGTTCTGGCAGAAGGGGCAGCGGAAGTTACAGGCACCTGTAAAGATGCACGCCGCTATATGCGCCGGATAATCAAGGAGCGTAGTTTTGTTAAAGCCGTGAATCTGCATATTGTTAGCCCGTCCTTTCTGTGCTAAAATCAAACAAACGATACATTATAAATAAGTATAACACTATTAAAAGAGAATGTACAAGATATGAATAAAGACGAAAAATACATGAAGGCAGCATTGCGGCTCGCAAAGAAGGCTTACGCCATGGACGAGACGCCCATTGGCTGCGTTATAGTAAGAGATGACAAGATAATAGCAAGAGGGTATAACAGGCGAAATACAGACAAAACCGCCCTTGCCCACGCAGAGATAACGGCGATTAAAAAAGCCTGTAAAAAAACAGGAGACTGGCGGCTTGAAGAGTGTACGCTGTACGTTACCCTGGAGCCATGCCAGATGTGTGCGGGAGCCATAGTGCAGTCTCGTATGGGGCGCGTGGTGATAGGGGCTATGAACCCTAAGGCGGGATGCGCCGGATCGATCATCAATCTTCTTAATATGGAGAAATTCAACCACAGAGTAGAAACTGAAAGAGGTATCCTTGAAGATGAATGCAGCACTCTTATGAGCGAGTTTTTTGCAAACCTTCGGGCAAGAAAAAAAGCACAGAGCGAATAACTCTGTGCTTTTGTCGTAGTCTTGATCGTAACCACAGGGGAGCAGAGGCACCCTTGCGGCACCCGGAAGGTCCGACTTAGTGCTGCTCCATTCCTGACCTGACACGGTTCATCGGTTCCCGTCGCGCAAGACCCCTGCCCATATGGTCACGATCAAAACCACGACACACGGCAATTTGTAGTATATGATAATTTAATGCAAAAGTCAAGCGGGTATGCTATAATGGTAGAAGTGGTTATTCTGTAATTATTTGGGAGGTAAAACAGTGGGTTTCGAACTTGTGAGCAAGTCGGTAAATCAGATCGAACCGGGCACAGTTGTCTTTGAGGAAGGCGCGCCGGTTAATTTTATAGGGATACTGTTAGCCGGGAAAGTTGAACTTGTTTCAAAAGGCAGCAGGAAAGTTATGGGACCGGGTAATTTCATCGGTCTTATTGACATACACAGCAAGAAGTATCTTGCAAATGTTAAGGTACTTGAAAAAGCAAATATATTCGCATTTCCGGTTAATTCTGAAGAAGATCTTATGCTTCTTCTTTCTGCAAATAAAGACTATCCGGGTCTTATTATGAAGGCAGCTCTTCGCGAATTTACAGGCCAGCTCGCTTTCCAGAAAGAGATAGGCGACAAATGCGGAGAGTTCATGAATTTTGTTAATACCAGAAAGAAACTCGCTCTTGAATATGCCACAGGTTACGGATACAAATTTGAACCAAATGAAGTAGTAGATGTAGGTAAGGCATTCGAGTGCCTTCTTAAGCCTGATGCCCTTATGCTGGCAGGCTACAAAGAGGCTGCTCTCGTGCCTGCAGATATATGTAAGGCATTTTACGCAGGTGCAAAGAACCTTGCGGTAAGGCAGATACAGGAGATAAGCCAGAGCTATGACCGTGTCAAAAAAGACACAGATAAGGCAGCTCATTTCCTGGAGAAATTCTACAATTGTCTTACAGTCAGAAAGCACGGAAGCTACCTTTCAAATCTTTCAAGACTTATCGGAAAGGTTGAAAGTACCGGCAAAAAGTGCGACGACCTTAGAAAAGTATACGACGAGATAGAAAACATGACAAAGGAGCTTCGCAGTTATCTCCTTGAAAAAACAGGCTTTACTCCGGAAGATAACGACGACCTTTGGGAAAAGCTTCGGGCAGAGGCGAAGACCGCAGCTGCAGGAGCAGGCGAAGGTATGTCTACGGAAGAGCAGCTTGCTGAGTTTGAAGACAGCTTTGCTAAGATCGTTTCTTACGGCAGACTTGAGAAGGAAAAGGCAGATGCCCTTGCTGAAAACATCAAGGTCTTTATGTCTATGAAAGACAAGTTTGCTTCGGATGATGCCGCAAGAAAGATGAGAAGAAGCCTGCTTGAGCCGTTTTATGAACTGTACCATAACGTATATAAGCGTGCTTATGAGGAGAGAAATAAAGACAAGATCATCGATCTTTTCTTAAACTACGGGTTCCTTGATGAAAGACTTTTAGAGCCAAATCAGCTTATCCTCCTTTATCATCATGCAGAGCTTTTTGAAGAGGACGACGAGAGGATACACGTATATACCGCAAGAGAGTGGCTTGATGCCATTTACGAGATGCGCAAAGACCCGTCAAAGAACGAGTTTGATATGGATTATTACGAGTACCTGCGCGACCTTAAGAACCAGAAGAGCATTACAGAAGAGCAGGAAAAGAAAGAGGCTGTAAACAAAGAAGCAAGGCTTGATTTTGAGATCAAGAACATGCTGAAATACAACTGCCGTATCGTAAGCGGCCAGATCACTACCTTTGTGCCGTTTATCCATAAAGATATGTTTGCTGGCGACCTTGGCCGTATGTTTATGAGCAAGGAGCTTGTGCGAAACACCATAGATTCCCTTGCGGAAATTGATTTTTCTGTATTTTACAGAGAAGTACTCTATGTAGATGAGAGCAAAGGTATAAAGAAAGAATATATTCAAAAAGAAGTTGTACCTGATATAGTTATGCTGCCTATGTACGGAGACAGAGTCTCTATGTGGCAGGAAATTTCCGGAAGAAAGCGTGATACGCCGGGCAGATTCCTTATGCCGGCTCTTTCAGACGGTGACCTTAACGACATGTTTATACCTGTACTCGGAAGGTTCAGGTGGGAGCTTTGTCGTACCATTCAGGGTACCAGCTGGAACGATATCAAGGTTAAGTCCCTTACCAGCGAGTATTCCGATTATATTCAGTTCTACAAAAAGAACAAGGATCTTTCAGAAGAGCGTAAAGAGAAGGTTAAGGCTCAGATCCAAAAAGGCAAGAACAACGTAAAAGAAGTATTTGCAATGGATTACGAGACCTGGATCAAGAACGAATCCCAGGGCGCCATGAGACTTAACAAAGTCGTACGCGAGATGATGTGCATGTATTGTCCGTTTACAAAGGACATAAGAGATAACCTTTGCAAGCAGAATATTTACGATGAGGCCTTTGGCAGATTTAACAGAGAGAATCAGCGTAAGCAAAAAGAACTTGAAGGAAGGCTGCGCCACATTGAAAATGAGGGCGGAACCGTTACCGATGAGCTTAAAGATACGCTTGATTACTACAGAAACAAATAGAGGAAGATAAGTTTTGGAGAGATTGTCTGTTTCGGAGAAAATTGAAAAGATACGTAAGCTTTCGGACCGCGGCAAATATGAGGAGGCCCTCGAACTTGCCGATACCGTTGATTCTTCAAAGGTAAAGTCGCTTACAGAGCTTGGTGCTCTTGCCGATGTATACGACGCCACAGGCCACTATGAGGAGGCTTATTCCCTGCTGCTTCGTATTTACGACAAGACAAAGACAAGAAAGATAGTTTATCAGCTTTCCTGTATCGCCGTAAAGCAAAAGAATACTGTGGCGGCAGAGCGTTACTACAGAGAGTTTCTTGAAGTTGCGCCTACAGATTCCGACCAGTATGTTATCAGATTTCTTATCGACAGGCTTGAAAAGAAGGATATTTCCGAACAGATCGAATCTCTTGAAAAATTAAAAGAAGAGGAATACGTAGAAGAATGGGCCTTTGAACTTGCAAGGCTCTACCACAAAGCCGGAAATGTTGATAAATGCGTCAGAGAGTGCAAGGATATTATACTCTGGTTTGGGGACGGTCCTATAGTAGATAAAGCCAGAAGTCTTCTTGAGATATACGAAGGAAAGCAGGAAATACCCGCAAGGAAACCGACTGCGTCACCTGAGCCTGAAGAAGATGAAGATGAAGGGGCAGAGCAGCTTGAGCTTGAGCTTGTGACGGAAGATGAAGACGAGGGAGCAGAACAGCTTGAACTGGAGCTTGAAGAGCCGGAAGTAAAGGTAAAAGAGACAGAAGATGAAGAGCAGGAAATGCCCGGTTTTACAGAAGTAGAGCCTGAAACTGAAATGCCTGTAAAAGAACCTTGCGAAACCCCTGTAGAAGCTACCGATATCCCTGACGATCCTTTAGTTGTTCTTGGCGTAGAACTTCTTCGCGAGGAAGACTATATAGTAACAGAAGATAATATAAAAGAGATTGCTTACACTGCACTTGAGGTAAGAGAAGAGTATAAAGAGGAAGACCATCCGCTTCAGATGACACGTCGTATAAAAGAAGTCATCGACAACGCAGAAAAAAGAAGTATGAAGAATCTGCTTGACGTGGTAACTAACGGAAGTTACGCCACAAGCGAGTTCCTCATACTTAAAAAAGAAGATTTTACCAATTAACTATAGCTTAAATTTTACTTCTATGTTATTCTTAAGAGGCTTACCGCCTTTGCTTGTTACACGCTTGCTTATATTAAGCGTATAAGACTCGTCTTTGGCATAAGCTTCAAGAGGTGTGATCTCTATTTCGTTTGTAAGGGCATCATAAGAAATATTGGTCTTGATCTGACCTGACGGAGAACTGACGCTTAAGTTGTTGTTGTTAACCGTCTGTGGATCTAAGGCAGTATTAAACCTTATCTTCCATACGAAATTACCTGTTTTAAATTTAAGGGCCTGTTTAACTGTCTGGTCAAGACCCGATGTGGATTCAATTTCAAGATAATTAGGCATAAAACGCGCCTCCTTTCTAAATATTTTATTACAAAAGGAACCAAAAATCAATGGGAAAACAATACTGGAACGCCGGGAACATGCTTTATCCTATCCCTGCGGTAATGATAAGCTGCGGCAAAATAGATGAAAAGCCAAATATCATAACAGTGGCCTGGGCAGGCACAGTTTGCAGCAGTCCCGCTATGGTATCGATATCTATCCGCCCTGAGCGCTACTCACATGATATCATTAAAGAGACCGGGGAATTCGTTATAAACCTTACCACACGTAAGCTCCTTCGCGCCTGTGACTATTGCGGCGTAAAGAGCGGTCGTGATGTGGATAAGTTCAAAGAAATGAAACTCACCCCATTAAAGTCTCAAAAGATAGATGCACCGGGCATCGAAGAAAGCCCTGTAAACATTGAATGTAAGGTTACCGAAATAAAGCCTCTTGGCAGCCATGATATGTTTATTGCTGAAGTTGTGGGCGTTTCCATAGATGAAGAATACCTTGATGAAAAAGGGAAGTTCCATCTTAATGATACCGGCCTTGTCACATATTCACACGGTGAATATTTTACTCTTGGTGAAAAGGTTGGTAGCTTTGGCTACTCTGTAAGGAAGAAGGACAAGAAAAGACGATGAAAACAGACAACATTACCCTTATAGGGATGCCGGGAGCCGGCAAGAGTACTGTGGGTGTTATACTCGCAAAGGTGCTTGGCTACGAGTTTGTAGACCCTGACCTTCTTATTCAAAAACAGGAAGGAAAGCTCCTATCTGAGATAATAGCAGAAAAAGGCGAGGAAGAATTTCTTGATATAGAGAGTAAAGTAAACGAAGAGCTTGACTGCAAAGGAGCTGTTATAGCCCCGGGCGGCAGCGTTATTTACGAGCCTGCCGCTATGGCACATTTAAAAGAAATCAGTAAGGTTGTATATCTTAACCTTGATATAGAAACCATAGAAAAACGTGTAGCTAACGTAAAAAAGCGCGGCGTAATCTTAAAAGAAGGTCAAACCCTGCGGGATCTTTATAACGAACGCCACCCGTTATATGAAAAATATGCAGATATCGTAATCGATGCAAACCTTCCGTCTCCGGAAGACGTGCTGACAAAGATCTGTGAAATAATAGGAAAATAAAAAATGCCGCACACCAATCCGGTGTGCGGCTGTTTTGAGTCTGTGTTTGTATATTATATCACGCTTTTTATAATAATATCTCTTTCTTTGGAAAGATCTACATAGGTGGAATCTTTTAATCTTACAACAGGTCTTGAAAGATCGAGTTTGTTGATAAGAACGACTTCCCCTTCTCTGCCGTCTGAAAGAACTACGTCGTTGTGTAAGTAGGTCTCAACAACGCCCTGTCTGAAGGTAAGTACGTAGTGTGGATCGTATTTTTGAAGACCGTCTTTTTCAAACATCTCGATAACCGAGAACGGACAGATAGGATCCCTGTAGGTTCTCTTTGAGCTCATGGCATCGTATACATCTGCTATGGCGATGATCTTTGCAAAATCGTCTATCTCATTACTGTGAAGCCCCACAGGATAACCGCTTCCGTCGCATCTTTCATGATGCTGAAGGACTGCATTTTTGATCCTTTCATCAAGAGTGTCCTGATTTTTAAGGATGTTGTAGCCAAACTGTGCATGGGTCTTAACTATGGCATATTCCTGCGCGTTAAGAGCACCAGGTTTATTTAATATCTCAGATGGAACAAGAAGCTTGCCTATATCATGTAAAAGAGCAGCTGTGGTAAGAACAGCAAGGTCGTCTTCCGGCATCTCGATCCATATGCCGAGAGCATGGGCAATAAGCGCTACGTTAAGCGAATGTACATAGACGATATCTGACATGTCGTGCATACAGTTGAGCATATCAAAAAGATGTACATTGTTACGAACATTTGCAAGGGAAGAGGAAACAACCTCAAGGAGCTCTTCCTGGCTTGCCTGCCTTTTTCCCATAGCGATCTCGTCAAGAGAGTCTGACAGTTTATCTACAGAAACGGAATAAGCTGTTCCGAATATCTTAAATTCAGGTGTTGACATAACCTGATCTCTGTAAGGCTTGTCGTATGAAAAGACGACGGTTTCTTCCTCAGTTTCAAGTTCATCTTCATCTGTATCTTCGTCGGTATAAACTTTTATGTCGGGCACGGCGTAAAACTTAAGTCTTGTGATGACTCTGTCCGTAACCCTTGTTCCTTCCTGGATTATAAGCTGGTCATTGAAAGTATAGACATCGTCCGCAGCTATAAGCCCCGGTGTCAGATCGTATGTCCTTACACGTTTACTTCCCATATAGTACTCCTTCCCTAGAGGGTGTATACTTTCTCACTTTTTAGTATAAATTTCTTTCACTGCTATGTCAAACTCTTTTTGCACAACTTCTTGTACCCGGCATTTATCAAAACCCAATAACGTGTGTTTGACGTAAAGATTGTTGACAAAAAGCGGTAAGGGGCTTAAAATCAAAAAGTATATTTCATATAATAAATAAGTAAAAACGGAGGCTATTTACTATGGCAGATGACAAGAAGATGGTGGAAGCCATTACTTCCATGGAAGATGACTTTGCTCAGTGGTATACAGACGTATGTACCAAGGCTGAACTCATCAGTTATTCCAATGTTAAGGGATGTATGGTTATCAAGCCCGCAGGTTATGCGATCTGGGAAAATATTCAAAAAGAGCTTGATAGAAGGTTTAAAGAAACAGGTGTTGAAAACGTTTACATGCCTATGTTTATCCCCGAGAGCCTCCTTCAGAAAGAAAAGGATCATGTAGAAGGTTTTGCACCGGAAGTTGCCTGGGTTACACAGGGAGGTCTTGAGCCTCTTGCTGAAAAGCTTTGCGTAAGACCTACATCAGAGACTCTTTTCTGTGATTTTTATAAAGGCGAGGTTGAGTCTTACAGAGACCTTCCTAAGTGCTACAACCAGTGGTGTTCTGTAGTTAGATGGGAAAAGACCACAAGACCATTCCTTAGAAGCCGTGAGTTCTTATGGCAGGAAGGTCACACTATCCACGCTACTGCAAAAGAGGCAGAAGAGCGTACAGAGCAGATGCTTAACCTTTACGCAGATTTCTGCGAAGATTTCCTTGCTATCCCTGTTGTAAGAGGCCGCAAGACCGATAAAGAAAAATTTGCAGGAGCAGAGGCTACTTACACTATCGAAGCTCTTATGCATGACGGTAAGGCTCTTCAGTCAGGTACAAGCCACAACTTTGGCGACGGCTTTGCAAAGGCTTTCGGCATCCAGTACACAGACAAAGACAACAAACTTCAGACCCCACACCAGACCAGCTGGGGCGTAAGTACACGTATAATCGGTGCCATCATTATGGTACACGGAGACAACAGCGGACTTGTACTTCCTCCAAAGGTTGCACCTGTTCAGGCTATGATCATTCCAATCCAGCAGAAGAAGGAAGGCGTGCTTGAAAAGGCTATGGAGCTTCGCGACAAGCTCGGCGCTTTCAGAGTAAAGGTAGACGATACAGATAAGAGTCCGGGCTGGAAGTTTAGCGAGCAGGAGATGCGCGGTATCCCTGTTCGTATCGAGATCGGACCTAAGGACATTGCAAATAATCAGTGCGTAGTCGTTAGACGTGACACAAGAGAGAAGATCACAGTTAACCTTGATGAACTTGATGTTAAACTCGGCGAGATCCTTGATACGATGCAGAAAGACATGTACGAGCGCGCACTTGCGCACCGCGAGGCTCATACCTACGAGGCCACAGATTACGAGGGCTTTAAGAAGACCATAGATGAAAAGCCGGGTTTTGTTAAAGCAATGTGGTGCGGCGACGTTGAGTGTGAAAACAAGATCAAGGAGGACACCGGCGCAACCTCAAGATGTATGCCGTTTAACAGCAAGCCTATCGCAGATACCTGCGTATGCTGCGGCAAGAAAGCAAAAGCTCTTGTATATTGGGGAAGAGCTTATTAAAAAAATAATTTGCATTTTAAAGGAGTCTCTGTTTTGAGACTCCTTTTTGTTAAACGTCAAAACCGCCCTTTGAGTTTACTCTATGTTATGTTATAATTTTCTGGTAAAGATTTGTGAAAATGAGGATTTTTAATGAATATACAGATACCCGGCGATGTTAACTTAATAATAAAGACACTTGAGGGTGCAGGCTATGAGGCCTATGCTGTGGGCGGCTGCGTTAGAGACTCTATACTTGGCAGAATACCGGGAGACTGGGATATTACCACTTCTGCGTTGCCGGAGCAGGTTAAAGAACTTTTTAAGGTCACCATAGATACAGGCATAGCCCACGGTACGGTTACGGTGGTATTAAACCACGAGAACTATGAGGTGACCACATACCGCATTGACGGCGAGTACCTTGACGGCAGACACCCTGAAAATGTGGAGTTTACCGCCTCTTTATATGAAGACTTAAGACGCCGCGATTTTACCATAAATGCTATGGCTTACCACCCCGAAAAGGGCCTCATTGACGAGTTTGACGGCATAAAAGATCTTGAAGACCACGTTATAAGGGCCGTAGGAGAGCCTTCCGAGCGCTTTGAAGAAGACGCCCTTCGTATGCTTCGCGCCGTAAGGTTTGCGGCTCAGCTTGATTTTGATATAGAAGAAAAGACCGCAGAGGCTATAAAAGAAAAAGCGGGCAATCTTAAGAAGGTCAGCGCTGAAAGAATAGCAAAGGAGCTGACACTGCTTATCTGCGCTAAATGTCCCGGCCGTATAAGAGAGGCTGTAAACCTTGGTATTACGGCAGTTGTGCTTCCGGAGCTTGACCTTTGCCTTGCCACACCGCAGAACAATCCGCACCATGCGTATAATGTGGGCGAGCATTGTATAAAGGTTATGGAGGCTGTACCGCAAGGAGACCCTCATAAAGATCCGCTCCGCATTGCATCGCTTTTGCACGATTTTGGAAAACCTCTTGTAAAGACCACAGACGAGAACGGCAAGGATCATTTTAAAGGCCATGCGGACGCAGGCGAAGAACTTGCAAAGAAGATATTAAGAAGGCTTAAGTTTGATAACAAGACTATCGCTACCGTAGCTAAGCTTGTTAAATACCATGATGTATTTATGGATGCCACACTTTTAGACCTTACGCCCTGCTATCTAAGGCATGTGATCAATAAGGTCGGTAAAGAAGAAATGAAGTCCCTTCTTGTGCTTATTAATGCAGACATTATGGGACAGTCGGATTTCTTTAGAAAAGAAAAGCTTGTAAGACTTGAAAAGATAAAGAGTCTTTATGAGGATATAATGGAAAAGGGAGAGCCTGTAGAGCTTAAAGACCTTGTCGTAACAGGTAAAGACGTTATGGAAGCTGGCGTGGCTCCCGGCAAAGATGTGGGCGAGGCTCTTAACAGACTTCTTAACGCAGTGCTTGACGACCCTTCTGTAAATACGAAAGAAAAGCTTCTTGGTATTTTACGTAAATAAAAACAGATACTTTTTTGTTTGGCATTGGAGGAGAATGTGAAAAACAATAAGTGGATACCGATACTTATGCTTACCATAATGGCTGCGGTATTTGCCATGGTGGTGGTAAATGTAAGTAAGGCAGGGAAAAAGAAAACTGAAAAAAACATAAAAGTGCCTGAAAATGAGACTGTTTCTGTAATAGATTCAAAAGCTGCTGAAAAGGGCAGTCCCGTAACAGGAGTTATCGCGAGCATTGACGCTGAGGCCGGTATGCTTAAGATATACGGCATTGCAAAGATGGATTTTGCCGACTACACCTTCGATCTTGGCACAGACATAACCAATAAATACGGTGAGGCGATCGCTCCCGGAAGGCTTACCCCTGGGCAGATAGTAGAGGTAACCCCGGAAAAGGGAAAGAGCAGAGCGGTATCTATTAAAAGATCGGGTGAGGCCTGGAGCTATAAGGGCATACGTGAGATAGAGATAGATAAGACCGAGTATATAATTTACCTTGGCGACAGAGAGTACCAGTTTGACTCCCATCTTCTTGTATTTGCAAAAGACGGCAGGCAGATAACGCTTGATGAGTTATCGGAAAAAGACATCCTCATTGCCACGGGCATCGAAGGAAAGATTTATTCCCTTTGCATTCAGCGCGGCCACGGAACCATGACTTTCAGTAATTTCAGAGATTTTTACGGCGGTTCTGTTGAGATAGGATACGACATATTCGGAAGCATTAGCGAGGGGATGAGCTTTGACCTTAGAGAGGGAACATATAAGGTTGTATTGAAAAATGACGGTCTATCGGTTAACAAGTATATAACAGTAGAGGCTGATAAGACCGTAAATGTAGACCTTAACGAGTATAGAAATGAGGTAGATAAAGAAGGCCTTATATCTGTAAACATAAGACCTGATGATGCGGAAGTGTATATAGACGGCAAACTTACAGATGCAGATATACCGTTTAAACTGGCATACGGCGAGTATGTTATTGAGGTAAAAAAAGAGGGCTACAAGCCTGTTTCAAGGCTTCTTACTGTAGGAAAGCCAACGGTAAACCTTAAGATAGACCTTGCAGACAGCACCAAAGAAGAAAAGGACGAATCCTTATCAGATCTTACGAATTTCAACGATCCTGTACAGGACCTTGATGATATAGTTGAGATTGAAGACGATGATTTAGAGAATTCAGACGATTTAACATGGATTGATGAGCCTGAAGAAGAGACTACAACTGTAGATGGTGAATATATCTCCATAAAGAAACCGGAAGGAGCCACCGCATACCTTGACGGACAGAAGATTGGGGTAGTTCCTGTAAGGGTAACCAAGGTCACCGGTGAGCATCAGATAATGTTCACAAAGGATGGATATATAACCAAGACTTACATTGTAGAAATTGACAATGACGGCGAAGACGCAGTATTTAGTTTTCCAGATTTATCAACGCAATAATGGTTTTTTGTATAATATTACAAGTCAGCCAACACAACATCTAGGATAAGACGATTGTAGTAAGGACAAAATATAGTATTTTTGTAAATAGTGCACAAATGAAGACAGTTGTTTTTGTGCACTATTTTATATTGTTTAAAATATATCATAGGGTTAAATGCTGTTATTTGTGCAATGTGCACAAAAACCGCAGGGTTCTATCGTAACATATGTCAGTAAAAAGACTTCACGAAAAGCGAATTGTCTGAAAAATCTTTGACAATTAAAGGGAAATGTGATATTATGTCACAGTAAACCAATGAAGTGTTTACACAACAATCTTTCTATGCGATGGAGGTAAATAACTGCGATGAGAATGGCTGATCTTAGTGATGTTCGTAAGGCTGTCTTTAGACATAGGGGTAGTAAAGTTGTAGTGCGTGCCAACAAGGGAAGACATAAATATGATGTTAACGAAGGCATTATAAAAGAAGTTTACCCATACATCTTTATGCTTGAGATTAAAGATAACGATGAGAATAAAATGATCTCATACAGTTATTCAGATCTTCTCACCAACGATGTTCAGATGACACTTTGTAGCTAAAATACGAATATGACAGGCCGAAGGCAAATTGCCTTCGGTCTTTTTATTTTTCTGCTTGCAAGATTTTATAAGCGAGTATAAAATAGAATCAAATTGTATACAAAAAACATAACCAAAAGGGACTGTCCCTTTTGGTTAAAAAAGAGGTACCATGAAATATATTAATTTAAGAGCGTACGGAAAAATCAATCTTTCGCTTGATATTACAGGGAAAAGAGAAGACGGTTATCATATGGTCCGCATGGTGATGCAGACCGTGGATATCTACGACAAGCTTTATATGGAAATGACTGAAGAGCCTGATATAAAGCTTACTACCAACATTCCTTTTGTGCCCTGCGACAGCTCGAACATAGTTTATAAGGCAGTTGACCTTATACGAAGAGAATATAACATTAAAGAGGGCGTTTTTATAAAGCTTCGCAAAGCTATACCTGTATCTGCGGGTATGGGCGGCGGAAGCGCAGATGCGGCTGCGGCTCTTAAGGGCATGAACAGACTTTTTAATTTGAAGATAAGCAGGGAAAAGCTTAAAGAATACGGCGCGATCCTTGGTGCCGATGTTCCGTACCTTATAGATGGCGGTACAGCACTTTGCGAAGGTATCGGCGAAAAGCTGACCCCTATAGAAGGTATGCCTTCCTGTAAGCTTATAATAATAAAGCCAAAGGTAAGTGCCTCCACAAAGCAGATTTATACAAAGTATGATGAAAAAGAAAGAACCTACCACCCGAATGTGGACGCTATGGTTAAAGCCATAGAAGAGGGAAATGCAGATAAAATGTGTGCTCTCCTTGGCAATGTTCTTGAAGAAGTAACAGCTAAAGAATACAAGATAATACACGAGCTTAAACACGAACTTAAGGAAGCCGGGGCAAAGGGAGTCCTCATGAGCGGCAGCGGAACTACAGTATTTGGTATTTTTGCTCCGGATGCCGACACAAAAAAGATCAAATCCGACTTTATGAAGAAAAACACGGTAAGAAGCGTATTTGATTCAAGATTTATGGTTAATAAGGGAGGGAAACTGGTCAATGCATGATTTTACGGTCAACATAAACGAATACCTGCCCCTTCGCGACGTGGTATTTCAGACTCTTCGCAGGGCTATCCTCATGGGAGAGCTTGAACCCGGTGAAAGGCTTATGGAACTGGCACTTACGGAAAAACTTGGAGTTTCAAGGACTCCTGTAAGAGAGGCCATAAGAATGCTTGAAAAGGAAGGCCTTGTGGAGATGATCCCAAGAAAAGGCGCAGCAGTTTCACGCATCACCGAAAAAGATCTTCAAGACGTGCTTGAGGTAAGATGTGCCCTTGAAGAGCTTGCTGTAGGACTAGCCTGCGAGCGCATGACTGAAGATGATATAGAAAAGCTTGAAGAATGCACAGAAGGTTTTTCTAAGAAAATGAGCAAAACCGATGTCACAGAGCTTGCGGAAGCAGATGTAAAGTTTCACGACATTATCTTTCTTTCCACAGGCAACGGCAGGCTTATACAGATGCTAAATAACCTGCGTGAGCAGATGTACAGATACAGAGTGGAGTACTTAAAAGACGGCAGCTCCCACGAGCAGCTCCTTCGTGAGCACAACGAGATAATTGCCTGCCTTAAAGAAAAAAATGCAGATGCCGCCAAAGCAGCCATAAGAGAACATATCTACGGACAGGTTCTTGCGGTATCAAAAATGGTTAGAAATGAGGATTCAAAATGAATAAAAGCGTTATGGTAACTGTTTTTGGAAAGCAGACTTCGGATGCCGAAAGTGAGCCAATTGAGGTCACCACTCCCGGAGAGTATTATTTTGAAAACGGGATGCATTGTATAAAATACGATGAGATAGCAGAAGGAAAAGATCAGATAAGCAATATCCTTCTTAAAGCAGGGCCCGATAAGGTTGAGATGACAAGAACCGGTTTTATAAACGGTGAGCTGTATTTTTCGGAAGGGAAAATGCATACCACAAGCTATGAGCTGCCCTTTGGCAATATCTATATGACGACTAACACCAGGGAAATGAACGTAGCTTTTGGCGAAGACGAAATACTTATAGATATTGATTATGAGCTTTCCATGAATGATGAGCGAATATCCGATAATATCATGAAGATAAGGATAAGCAACGATTACAACTAAACTAAGGCAACAAAAAAGCGACCTGTATATGGTCGCTTTAATTTGCTAATTAATACTTACTTCTTTGTCTTTCCAAGTAATCTCTTAAAGAAGCTCTGCTTTGGAGCCTTCTGCTCGAGACCTGTACGAAGACCCTTAACGTCTGTAATGTAGATACCTGAGATAACTGCCTTAACCTCTTTCTTAACAGGGATAAGGTCGAAAATCTTAGGGTCACACATAAGAGACATGATCTTTGGTCCGATCTTTGCTTTAACGATAGGAACCTTAGATCTGCGAAGGTACTTAGGGGTCTGGTCATATACGACCTGTGGAAGCCCTGCTTCCTTGAGTTTCATCATCTTTTTGTCGATAACAAGAAGCGAAACAGACTGAGCCATGGCTTTCATCTGCGCTTCAGACTCCTCCTGCTGACGCTGGAGTTTGGTACCGAATCTGTATAAAAAGAATAATGCAACAGCAAGAACAACCAAAATAATTAAAAGTACTATAGCCCATGTTGGCATTATCTTGTCCTCCTTTGATTTAGTCACGCAGAATACATATTATCATGATTTGAGGTTATCTTCAAGCATTTTCTTAACAGTGTTCTGTGTGTCTTCAAGGAGCGTCTTTTTGCCTTCGGCGTCAAGACTGCCAACTTCTATAGGCTTGCCAAAAGTGATCTGAACGCGGGCTTTTTTGACCCTTGGTTTTTGATTTTCAAAGATCGCATCTGTGTTGGTAAGGGCGATAGGGATTATCGGACAACCGGATTTTTCCGCTATCTTAAGGCTGCCGGGCTTAAATGGCAGCATTTCTTTTTCGTGATTTCTTGTGCCCTCAGGGGCGATATACATAGATGTGCCGTTATTTACATTTTCCACAGCGGCAAGTATGGCCTTAAGGCCTTCTCTTGGATTCTTTCTGTCAAGGAATACACATTTGTTAAACTGCATCCAACGCCTTAAGATAGGCACTTTTTTTACCTCTATCTTTGAAACAAATCCGGTAAGGACAGGAAGCAGAGCGTAGATGATAACTACATCAAAATCGCTCCTGTGGTTTGAGATAAAGAGAACCGACCTGTCTTTTGGTATATTTTCAAGGCCTTTGATATCAATCTTTGTTCCCGCAAGGAAAAGAATTATCTTAAAAGCGTGGCGGGTAACCCTTTGAGAATGCTTCTGGCCTGTCTTGTCGTTTATCTTATTTACAATGTAAACGATGGGAAGGGCGACAATGCTGTAAATAGCAAAAAATAAAAGAAATATAAGTATTAAAATAAGTCTGATCATATTTTACCTTTTGGTTATCAGTCCGAATAACCTAAATCCTCTCCTGCGGCCTTAGAGCCGTAATATTCGTCGAGTGTAAGCTCGTTCATGGTAAGATATTCGGCAAGACGCTTGCCTACATATCTGAAATGCCATGGCTCGTAAGCATAACCCGTTATTTCCTCTTTGTCTTTAGGATATCTTACGATAAAGCCGTATTCAGAGCAGTTTTCTATAAGCCATTTGCCTTCTTTTTTATCGGCAAGCTCGTAGTCAAGAGAATAACCGTTGCTTGCGGAAGAAATATCCATGGCAAGCCCTGTCTGGTGCTCGCTCTGCCCCGGAGGAGCAGAAAAACGGCTGGCATACTCTTTGCCGTTGACTCTTACATTATTTAAGTAAAGCCTGTTCTGTCTTTCGTAGGAACGGTACCCTGAAATGGCGCAAAGGCTGATACCGTCTTCGTTTGCGGCAGCAAAGAGAGCTTCAAGGGCCTCGGCTGCTTCTTTTCGCATAAGACGCTTATCTTCTTTTTCGCTGCATGTAAACTTAACGTTTACAGATACCATATCGGAAGGAACATAGTCTTCAGGCAGTGAGTATTCGTGGTTTACAAGTACGGTAATGCTCTCAGGGTCTGTATCAAGAGCAGGGTGAAGAAAACTTGGTTCATCAGATGTTTCATCTTCAGATGTTTCTTCTTCAAATGAGTCTTCAGCTATCGCCTCTTCTTCCAAAACACCTTCATTTTCAAAAGGATCAGACTCTTTAGCTTCGCTTTCCGTATCAACCTCATTTCTCTTTGCAAAAAATGATCTTGCTGCAGATGCGTAAGCATTTGAAAGAGCCACTTCATCTTCTGTAATAGGGATCACATCGGAAGGAACGGCACGCTCCTCTATTATATCTTCAGGTATAACAGAGGCCCTGGCTTCAGCAATATTATAATAGATTGAGTAGGAAGGGTCTCCGGCCTTGGAACTTACCGAAGCTTGCGTAAAAACATAAACTCCGGTGGCTCCGATACAAAGAACTCCTGCCAGCGCGATAAATAAACGCTTCATGAACATCGCCTCATTTGCTATCAATTGTGTTACAGGTACACTAAACCACTATATTTAGTATAACATACCTGTATTTGAAATCAACCTGAAATTTTTTGGAAAATAAGCAAAAAATGACACGAAACTACGGTAAAATCAGACCTTTATAATAGGCAGGAGATTTGATAAAATTATTAAAGGACTAAAAAGTGTGGAGGTAATTTATGCTTAGAGTTTTGAATTTTAAAACTGAATATATGGGCGAGGCAATGGGGATAGACACGGCAAGGCCCCGCTTTTTCTGGCAGCTTGACAGCGATATTCAGGGCTGCAGGCAGACGGCATACGAGCTTTTTGTTAACGGAGAGAGCCTTGGCAGAGTAGAAAGCGATAACACTCTTGGTATATACTACGACGGAGCCCCGCTGCTTCCTGAGACAAGATATACCATAAGGGTAAAGGTATGGGACAACAAGGGCGAAGAGGCTGAAAGCGTAAGCTTCTTTGAGACAGGCCTTGGAACCTGCGGCCTTGACCTTAAGCCATGGGAAGGCGCCAAATTTATAGGCGGCGTGGATGAAGACCTTGTTTATTATCCGCATTATCTTCCTGTTTTTAGGGGAAGCTATGAGCTAAAGCTTGAAGAAGGCAGCAATAAGGCAGGCTTTGTACTTGGTGCAAACGATGAAAGGCTTATGAGCGAAAACCTTAACATACTTGGGGTTAAGGCAGGAAAAGACGAGTCTTACATTTATATAGAGACAGATATATCAGGGCTTAAAGAGGGAAAGAGCGCCCTTCTTAACATCTACAGAGCAGGCTACACAAAGGAAGACAAGGCAGATACGCCTTTTAAGAGCATAGAAGTTCCTTTTATAACAAAAGAAAATGCTCATGATCTTCATAAAGTCTCATTTTCCGCAGTAAGCGGTATGTTTGACTTCTGGTTTGACGGAGAAGATGATGACCACAGGCTTACAAGACCTGATCCAAACGATCCGCGCCCTGCTTTTCTTGTAAAGGGAGGAGTAAACCTTAACCCTATGGGCGAAGGCTCTGATTATATCAGCTTCCCTTGCGCCTGCGATACAGGCATAAAGGTGCCTGCGGGAAACAGAGCTACATTTAAAAACATCACGATAAAAAACTACAGAGAGCCCGGAAATACGCTGTATAAAGAAGATGAAGTAACCGCAGACGGCGGAAATGAAGGCTTCTTTGAGGTGCGCGATAACAGCAGGAACGCTATTCCTATCCTTAGGAAGGCTTTTAACGTAGAAAAAGACTTTGCATCTGCCAGACTTTACATTACCGCAAGAGGAATCTACGAGGTAGAACTTAACGGTAAGAGAGTCGGCGATGACATGTTTAACCCTGGTGCCACTCAGTACAACAAGACAATGTTCTACCAGACCTACGATATAACCGGTCTTTTAAAAGAGGGTGAAAACGAGTTTATAACAACTCTTGGTGAAGGCTGGTGGAGCGGTGCGCTGTCATTTACGGCAGACAACTGGAACTATTTTGGTGACAGAAGCTCGCTTCTTGCAAAGATAGTGATATTACACAAAGACGGAAGAAGAGAAGTGATAGTAACAGATGAAAGCTGGGATTTCTCTTCTCAGGGTCCTATCAAATGCGGCAGTTTCTTCCAGGGTCAGATCACAGACCTTAGAGAAAAGGAAATTCTGTGCAAAAAGGCGGTGGAAGTGCCGTTAAATGAGCACACAGCCTACATAGGCAAGAAAACGGTATTCGGACCTTTCGGTCCAAGCCTTGACGATATGGGCTATGAAGACTTTAAGCTTACGGGGCAGGTTGGTCCAACAGTAAAGATAAGCGAAAGACTTACGGCGGTTGCTATGACTGAGCCGCGGCCCGGTGTATATGTATACGATATGGGGCAGAACCTTGCGGGAATCCCAAGTATCAGTCTTAAAGGGGGTGACGGTCAGAAAGTAAGGCTTCGTTTTGCGGAAGTTTTATACCCTGATCTTCCTGCTTACAAGGGGAATGAAGGTATGTTGATGCTTGAAAATATCAGAGCAGCCTACGCTCAGGATATCTTCTTCTTAAAAGAAGGAGCAAACATCCTTGAGCCTCATTTTACCTTCCACGGCTACAGATACGTAGAGATAACCGGGATAGACGAACCTCTTCCGCTTGCTGCTGTAAGAGGCATTGCCATAAGTTCTGTTCCGACGCTTAGCGCAGGATATGTAACATCAAACCCTGAAGTAAACAAGCTTTGGGAAAACATTTCCTGGTCCCTTCGCGACAACTATATTTCCATCCCTACAGACTGTCCGCAAAGAAACGAGCGAATGGGCTGGAGCGGAGATCTTTCGGTATTTTCAAGGTCTGCCGTACATATGGCAGACTCATCGGGCTTCCTTAGAAGGCACATGATGGCTATGCGCGATACGCAAGACCCTTCCGGCCGTTTTGCAGACATAGCGCCAATTGGCGGAGGCTTTGGCGGTATCCTTTGGGGAAGCGCAGGTATTACCGCAGCTTATGAAAGTTACTTGCAGTATAAAGATACGGATATGCTTTCCGAGCACTATAACGCCATGAAGCGTTACGTAGATTATCTTGATACAAGAAGAGACCCGGGTACAGGCATAATAAATGAAGGCCCTCTTGGAGACTGGCTTGCGCCTGAGTATGTTTTAAATGAGACAGCCCTTTTATTTACGGCTTATTACGCTTATGACCTTCGTATCCTTAGTAAGATGGCGGAAAGCCTGGGGCTTTCTGAAGATTCGGAAGATCTTTGGTCAAGATTTGAAAAAGAGAAGGAACTCTTTAACCGTGTTTATGTGGATGAGACCACCCACAGAACGGTATTTTCAAGTGAAGAGGCTATGATGGGCAGCAGGCAGGCTCTTATGATGGCACCAACGAAGCTCCCGGTGCCCAGAAAGCTTGAAAATGGCAAATATCTTATGGATACTCAGACTTCTTACGCTGTGCCCCTTGCTCTTGGTATATTTGCAGACGAATATGTACAGGACGCAGGAAACTACCTTGAAGAAGCGGTAAAAAGAGTAAATCACGACAATGATGGTACACCTACTCCGCCTTATTCACTTATGACAGGCTTTATCGGAACTGCCTGGATAGCGGAGGCTCTTACTCTTGCTGGAAAGAACGATACTGTATACAGACTTGTTCAAAACGGCGAGTATCCAAGCTGGATCTACTCTGTAAGACAGGGCGCAACCACTATCTGGGAGCGTGTTAACTCATTTACCAAAGAGAACGGTTTTGGAAACAACAACAGTATGAACTCCTTTAACCATTACTCTTACGGCGCCGTAGCAGCCTGGATGATAAGAGGCTCTCTTGGCATAAAGAGGCTTGAGGACGCGCCGGGATTTTCAGAGTTCGTGCTTTGCCCGGTTCCTGACCCAACCGGCCTTATGAAGAGCGCGAAAGGGTACCTTGATACGGTAAGCGGACGAATAGAGAGCAGCTGGGAGATAACGGAAGATGCGATCATTTACAGATTCAAGATCCCTGCAAATACAGGCGCCATCTTCTTCCATGCCGGCAAAAATGAGGTGGAGCACCTTACATCAGGCGAATACGTATTTAAAGACAATAAATAAAGCCGTATATTTACATTTAAGTTGAAAGAATCGGCATTCCTTTGTATAATCTTAAGTGGTACAGACTAAGTATCACTTAAGATTATTTTTTTGAGCATTTACATTATTTAAACGGAGGTATAAATATATGGCAAGTGAGATCCGAGATATAAACCTTGCGGAAAGCGGAGAGCGTAAGATTGAGTGGGTAAGAAGGAACTGTTCTCTTCTTCGCGAGCTTGAAGAGGAATTTAGCAAAACCAAGCCTTTTGCAGGAAAGAAGATAACTCTTTCAGTGCACCTTGAGGCTAAGACAGCTTACCTTTGCCTTGTGCTTGCTGCAGGCGGCGCAGATATGCATGTTACGGGTTCAAACCCTCTTTCTACACAGGACGACGTGGCAGCAGCTCTTGTAAAAGCAGGCCTTACAGTACATGCCTGGTACGGAGCTACAGAAGAAGAGTATTTTACACATATCCGTCACGCCCTTGAGTGCGGACCAAACATCATAATAGATGACGGCGGCGACCTTGTAAACATGATACATAACGAGATGCCGCACCTCATTCCAAATATCATAGGCGGATGCGAGGAGACCACCACAGGTATCATCAGACTTGAGGCTATGAACAAAGCCGGAGCCCTTAAGTTCCCTATGGTAAGAGTAAATAACGCAGACTGTAAGCACTTCTTTGATAACAGATACGGTACAGGCCAGTCTGTATGGGACGGCATCAACCGTACCACAAACCTTATTGTAGCAGGCAAGATCGTGGTAGTAGCAGGTTACGGCTGGTGCGGAAAAGGTACGGCCATGCGTGCGAAAGGCCTTGGCGCAAGAGTCATAATCACAGAGATCGACCCTATCAAGGCGATCGAGGCTGTTATGGACGGATTTGACGTAATGCCTATGAACGAGGCTGCAAAGGTGGGCGATTTCTTCGTTACCGTAACTGGATGCGACAAGGTAATCGATGAAGAAGATTTTGCTGTTATGAAAGACGGTGCTATCCTTTGCAATGCGGGCCACTTTGATACAGAGATCGATATGGCAAGGCTTCGCAAGATCGCAGTAGAGACACGCGAGCAAAGAAAGAACATTATGGGCTACAAGCTTCCTACAGGTCAGTGGATCTTCGTACTTGCAGAAGGCCGCCTTGTAAACCTTGCGGCAGGCGACGGACACCCTGCAGAGATCATGGATATGAGCTTTGCCATCCAGGCGCTTTCCGCAAAATATCTTGTTGAAAATGAGGGCAAACTTACAGAAAAGCTTATTGATGTGCCTCGTGAGGTAGATAATGATGTGGCTATAAGAAAGCTTGCATTCCTCGGAAAGCATATAGATGTTCTTACAGAAGAACAGAAGAAGTACCTTAACAGTTACGACCTGTAATAAGGAGGCCCTATGAATATTTTATTTAAGAACATAAGAGCCATAGTTCCAAACGGCGATTCAGACGAAGTAAAGGAAGTAAATATCTGCGTATCCGGCGAAGATATTGTGGCTGTAGGCGATGTACCTGCAGGATTTAAGGCAGACAGAGAAGTAGATGGTACGCGAAAGCTTGCTATACCGGGCCTTATCAACTGTCACACCCATTCCTATATGTCATTTATGAGAAATGCAGCAGACGACCTTTCTTTTATGGACTGGCTTTTTGGCAAAGTTGACCCTATAGAGCAGAAGATGACAGATGAAGATGCTTACTGGGGCGCCTGCCTTGCCATAATCGAGATGGTAAAGAGCGGAACCACCTGCTTTAACGATATGCATATGAACAAGATGCAGACCACAAAAGCAGTAAAGGAAAGCGGCATCAGGGCGGTGATAGGCCGCGGTATCGTGGGCAGCATGGAAGGCGATAAGCCTGATGAGGGCGGTCTTAGAAGAATAAACGACATTTTGGAAGAGCGCGAAGCTTTTAAAGACTGCGACCGCATGACCTTCTGCCTTGCACCCCACGCTCCTTATACAGTAGATGCGCCTTTTATGAGATATATCTCAGATGTAGCAAAAAAAGAGGGCATGAATATCCATGTACATCTTTCAGAGAGCGTAAGCGAGATAGAGGGAGTAAAAGAAAAACACGGCTGCTCGCCTATAAAACTTGCAGCAGACAATGGGCTTTTTGACGTACCTTGTATTGCAGCCCACTGCGTACAGGTAGACGAGGCCGATATAGACATTATGAAAGAACA
Source organism: Lachnospiraceae bacterium (assembly GCA_016284355.1). GTDB lineage: Bacteria > Bacillota > Clostridia > Lachnospirales > Lachnospiraceae > JAEEOQ01. The sequence continues at coordinate 13,001 of JAEEOQ010000005.1, read as the reverse complement.
CGGCGTATCTGTCGTATCAAACCCTGCCAGCAATATGAAGCTTGGCAACGGCTTTGCGCCGATCCCTGCTATGCTTAAAAAAGGCGTAAATGTCTGCCTTGGTACAGATGGCGCTGCAAGCAACAATAGACTCAATCTCTTCCATGAGATGAGCCTTATGGCGCTTATCCATAAAGGAACGGAAAGAGATCCGCAGGTAGTAAGCGCAGCGCAGGTTTTCCGTATGGCTACCATAAACGGCGCAAAGGCACTTGGACTTTCAGATAAGATCGGAAGCCTTGAGGCAGGCAAGAAAGCAGATATTGCGATCCTTGACCTTAACAGCCCTTCCCTGATACCTGACAACAATCTTATCGCAGCCCTTTCTTACTCCGTAAGCGGCAGCGAAGTAACGGATGTTATGGTAAACGGCGAGTTTATCTTGGAAGATAGAAAGATGAAATTCCTTGATGAAGAGAAGGTTTACTCTAAGGTGCGCGAGATAACAAAAAGAATAGTGGTTTAGGTTTGAAAGAATACAACCGATTTGAGAAAGGGCACACCTTGAATGCAAAAGCATGGCTTTCGGCATTGAAGATGTGCCCTTTTTGTAATATTATCTAGTCAGAAGCAGCAGATTCTCTGTATTTACTCGGCAGCATTCCGGTCTCGGCCTCAAAAGATCTGTAAAAATGAGACCTGCTGGTGTAGCCAAGGGCCTGTACTATAGAGGATATGCTGTCATTTGTTTCGGTAAGAAGGCGTTTTGCTTCTGCTATGCGATAGCCCTTTGCTATCTTTATAAGACTTTCACCGGTCTTTGCCTTAACTATCCTGTTAAGGTACTCGTCGTGGTAGTTTAGTGCACTTGCAAGTTCGGTGCGGGTGATATTGCCTTTCTTTTCCGATATGTAGTTAAGGATCCTTGCGTATATAAAGTCTTCGTTTGTGTTATCAAGCTTCATATGGGTAAGGTGGTACTCTAAAGGGTCTTCAAGAACGCTTATAAACCTTGCAAGAAGCCCTTTTACTATAAGGCTTGCGCCGCTTTTTTGAAGAAGCATCTCTTTTGCCATTTCATCAAGAAGGTTATCTGCGGTGCTTTTTCCCTCATTGTCGAGCTTTTGTGAAAGGGCGGCAGAAAGATGCAAGTAAGAGCGCTTGAATTGCTCTTCGCCCCTGAGGTTTGAAAGTATAAACTCGCGGATGGGACCCTGTGCGGTATGGGGCTTACCATATACCGCGGCGTAGTTATCTGCGGGGTAAAGAAGATCCGCCGCAAAGATTTCTGCTAAGTATTTTGGCTTTATATTTAAGAAAACTCCGGAGAATTTTGACGAACAATACTCAAAGTGCCTTATGTTTTTATTCATAAAGCAGGCATCTCCCTTTTTATATCTGAGGGAGCTGCCCTCGATGTTCTGATAAACTTCTCCGTCAAATATATAAAACAGCTCGAAATAGTCGTGCTGATGAACAGCTGTGTCGCCATCCGGCATATAGGTGTGAGAGCCGTATCCGGGGGCAATGTTGTAAAAGGAGAGTCTTTTTCCGTCAGACTGGGTAAAGAACATGGTATAAGGAAGAACAGCGTGGTTTATGCGCTTGCTGTCGTCCTCCGGGTTTATGGTTGTAATAAGCTTTCTGTCCATGAATTGCTCCTTTTTAATAAATCGCACTTAACTGTGCCTAAAATAAGTATACAATGTTAACCTAAATTAAACAAGAAGGGATGACTATTATGTTAGAAGAGATCAGAAACGGTAAATTTGACAAAAGATTACTTGATATTTACGTGGATGAGAGCGTACTTCCTTATCAGAGAGAAAGATATGCTAAGGCTATAGAAAGCTTTATAAATACATACGGAGAGGGCGAGTTTGAGATCTACAGTGCTCCGGGCCGCAGCGAGATCGGCGGAAACCATACAGATCATCAGCACGGTGAGGTGCTTGCCGCATCGGTAAATCTTGATGCAATAGCAGTGGTAAGACCTACAGAGAACGGGCTTATCAGGATACTTTCTGAAGGGTACGGCGAGAGCGTGGCAGATATCAATAATATTGCACCTGTACATTCTGAAGAGGGCACAACCTTAAGTCTTATAAAAGGCGTGGCTGCAGGCCTTAAAGAAAGAGGCTATAACATTGGCGGTTTTAACGCTTATGTAACAAGTGATGTACTTGGAGGTGCAGGGCTTTCTTCTTCAGCAGCCTATGAGGTTTTAGTTGGAACCATTCTTTCGGGTCTTTACAACAACATGGAGATTTCACCTGTACTTATAGCTCAGGTGGCTCAGTACGCTGAAAATAAGTTCTTTGGCAAGCCATGCGGCCTTATGGACCAGATGGCAAGCTCCGTTGGAAACCTTATACATATTGATTTTGAAGATCCGGAAAAGCCTGTTATAGAAAAGGTTGAGGCAGATTTTGAAAGTTTTGGCGTAAGCCTTTGTATAGTAGATACCAAGGGTGATCACAAAGACCTTACTCCTGACTATGCCGCTATCCCTTTGGAGATGAAGGCTGTGGCAAAGGCTCTTGGCCACAGTGTGCTTCGCAATGTAGATGAAGATGAATTTACAAAGAAGATCCCTGAGCTTCGCAAAGAACTTGGCGACAGACCTATCTTACGTGCCATCCACTTCTTTAACGAAGACAGAAGGGTAAGAGGTCAGGTAAAGGCACTTAAAGAAGGAAATTACGCAGAATTTGCAAGGCTTATCAAAGAGTCGGGCAACTCCTCATTTAAGTTCCTTCAAAATGTTTATACAAGCGCTGATGTTAACAACCAGGCAGTTTCTCTCGGTCTTGCTGTAAGCGAAGACGTACTTGCAGGAAGAGGTGTAAGCAGAGTACACGGCGGCGGCTTTGCGGGAACCATTCAAGCTTTTGTACCAAATGAAGTAGTGCCTGAGTACAAAGCAGCTCTTGATGCACTCTTTGGCGAGGGCTCATGTCATGTTCTTAAGGTAAGACCTTACGGAGGTATCAGATTCTAATGAAAAACATAAGTGAATTAGTAAATGAACTTGTTAGTTACGGTGTAAAATGCGGACTTACAGATCCGGAAGATGCGATCTACGCAAGAAACAGACTTCTTGAGGTAATGGGCGAAGACGAATACACTGATAGTGCTGTAAATGAGGAAAGAGACCTTGAGGTAATCCTTTCAGATCTTCTTGACGCGGCAGCAGAAAAAGGACTTCTTACAGATAATACCGTTACCTACAGAGACCTTTTTGACACAAAGCTTATGGCTTGCCTTACCCCTTTGCCAAGCAGCATTGTAAAGGAGTTTAACAGAAGATATTCCGTATCAAAGACTGATGCCACAGACTGGTTTTATAAGATGTGCTGCGATTCAGACTACATCAGACGCTACCGCATCAAAAAGGATAAGCGCTGGAAATATCTTTCAAAATACGGCGAGCTTGATATAACTATCAATCTTTCTAAGCCTGAAAAAGACCCAAAGGCTATAGCTGCAGCGCTTAACGCAAAGCAGAGCGCATATCCAAAATGCCAGCTTTGCGTTGAAAATACAGGCTACGCAGGAAGAGTAAATCACCCTGCCCGCCAGACTATCCGTACCATTCCTCTTAACTTTAACGGGGAAGAGTGGCGTTTCCAGTACTCGCCTTATGTTTATTACAATGAGCATTGCATAGTATTTTGCGGCGAGCACAGACCTATGAAGATAAGCAAAGATACTTTCAGCAGACTCCTTAGCTTTGAAGACTATCTGCCACATTACTTTATCGGTTCAAATGCCGACCTTCCGATAGTGGGAGGCTCTATCCTTACACATGACCACTTCCAGGGCGGACACTACACATTTGCCATGGAAAAGGCAGAAATAGAAAAAGAAGTTAACTTTAAAGGCTTTGAAGATATCAAGGCAGGCATAGTAAAATGGCCACTTTCCGTAATAAGGATAAGTGGAAAAGATAAAGAACGCCTTGTAGCCTTAGCAGATAAGATCCTTACTGCGTGGAGAGGATACACAGATAAAGAGAGCTTTATTTTTGCTGAAACAGACGGAACTCCGCATAACACCATAACTCCTATCGCAAGAATGAGAGACGGTGCTTACGAGCTTGACCTTGTGCTTCGTAACAACATCACTACAGATGAACACCCGCTTGGTGTATACCACCCGCATGCAAAGCTTCACCACATCAAGAAGGAAAACATCGGGCTTATCGAGGTTATGGGTCTTGCAGTACTTCCTTCAAGACTTGTTTCAGAAATGGACACTCTTGCAGAAGATATTCTTAAGGGCTCAGACATTGCTGCAGACGAAAAGGTAAAGAGCCATGCCGAATGGATAAACGAGATAAAGGACAGCTACGAAGATTTTGAAGGGAAGAGCAAAGAAGAGATCCTTGATATCTTAAAGGCTGAGATCGGTAAAGTTTTCGAGCAGGTACTTGAAGATGCCGGCGTGTACAAGTGTACACCTGAGGGCAGAGAAGGCTTTGACAGATTTGTGGAATATGTAAATAAATAAGATTTTATTCGTGGCAGATGCTTTAATTAAGGCATCTGCCTTTTTTTCACACTCTTTTCATTCAAATGTGTTAGAATTAAAATAGTGGAATATAACTTGAAATGAGGAGTAGAAATGCGATTTATACACACATCTGATATTAACCTTAGCTTAAAGGACGAATATAAAGAAAGCTACGACGCTTTTAAGGCACTTATTAAGGTATGCAGGGAAGAAAAGGTGGACCTTCTTCTTATATCCGGAGACCTGTTTTTGGGGCACCCTACTATAAACGAGATCAGGGAATTTAAGCTGGCGCTAACTAAGCTTCTTGCAACAGAGATCGTTATCTTAGCAGGAGACCACGACTTTTTAAACGACAGAAGTAGAATATATGAGTTGCTTACCGATAAAAGAATAATGCTGCTTGATGCGGCTACAGATGCTACGATCCTTGTGCCTGAAGTAAATGCAGTAATATACGGAGCAAGCTACAACAGGAAAACTCAGGATATTTCGGCGCTTTCGCAGATCCATACATACAGGACCAAGGGCTTTCACATCTACATGGGACACGGAGAGGTGCCTGAGATAGATAAAGAAAGCTTTGACTATATCGCTATGGGCGGAAAAGGTGGATTTACAAAGGTTTCAGAGAATGCTTATTACCCGGGAAAGGGTACGAAGGGCTATATACTCGGAGAACTTACAAGAGACGGTCTTAAGATAGAAAACAGGACTTTTGCGGAAACTTTTGAGGTGCCCGGCAAAGATGATGAGGCACCGGGCGCAGACACCCTTAAGGAATACGGTGAGCTGCGCGATAAATATGATATAAAAAAAGCTGAGCTTGAACGAAGCAACGGATTTATAAAGGCAGCAGAAAAAGAGCAGGAGGGCGGCAGCGGATATATTACGGCGGCAAAGTATGCAGGGCTTTTATTTGCGGCAGCTTTGGCATATGCCATGCTCTCAGGTTTGCTTGGCGGTATAACCGCGCTTTTTGCAGGTATCGGCCTGTTTTTGGTGGGCGGCCTTGTTATTACAACAAGAGGACGTGAAAAAAAGAGTGCTCTTGCAAATGAGATAACAAACAATGAGCAGATAAAGACAGATATGGCAGAGCTTTCAGAAAAGCTTCTTGAGATGGAAAAGAACTTTGATGCACTAAATTACCCGGAGGCATGATTTGAAAAAGGTTCTTAATAGGATATTTTTAATACTTGGCATAGTGGTTCTTACCGGTATTTTGGCAGCAGGACTTGTTTTCTACTTCAAATACGGCAGGGGCCTTCTTGCTATGCAAAAAGATGCAAAAAACATCATAAATGCTTCAAGCAGAGACTCATTTAAAAGCGACCAGACAAGCCTCTTATACGATACAAACGGTAACCTCATCGCAGAGATAAAAGGAGCTAAAGACTCATATTATCTTGATATAACTGAAATACCGACTATGGCGATCGAGGCCATAATAGCAATAGAAGACAAAAAATTCTACAGGCACGGCGGCCTTGATTACAAAGCGGTAATCCGTGCTTTAAAAGCCTATATTGATGAAGAAGGCGAGATAACCCAGGGCGGAAGTACCATTACCCAGCAGCTTGCAAGGACCATCTTCCTCACAAATGAGAAGACCTGGGAACGTAAGATAAAAGAGGCCTTTATGGCTCTTGAGATAGAAAAGAAGTACAGCAAAGCGGACATTATGGAGTTTTACCTGAACAACATCTACTTTGCTAACGGCTTTTATGGCATCGAGAGCGCAGCAAAGGGTTATTTTGGAAGGAGTGTAAATGACCTAACATTATCGGAGCTTTGCTTTATCCTTGCCATACCGAATAACCCCAGCATGTACGACCCGTATCAGAACTTTGATGACACCATAGCAAGGCGCGACAGGATATTGTATCAGATGATCCTTGACGGGCGGATCGGAGAGAAAGAATACAAAGAAGCTCTTGATGCGGAGATAGTGCTTGTAAAAAAGAAGCAAAAAAAGAATGATTACATAGAGACTTACGCTTACAGGTGCGCTACCCACGCCATTATGGAGCATGAGGGCTTTGTATTCAGATATATCTTTGAAGACAGCGAGGACAGAGCAAGGTACGAGGAAAACTACAACAACTGGTATACAAGATGCCAGAGAAAGCTCTTTACAGGCGGCCTTCGTATCTATACCTCCTTTGATATGTCTATGCAAAAGAAACTTCAAAAGGCTGTAGATAATGGCCTAACTAGCAGCAAGGAAAAGAACGATGAGGGCGTGTATGCCCTTCAGGGCTCTGCCGTAACTATAGATAACTCCACAGGAAGAGTTGTGGCCATAGTAGGAGGCAGAAGTCAGAAGTTCGCAGGATACACGCTAAACCGCGCTTTCCAGAGCTTCAGACAGCCGGGCAGCAGCATTAAGCCGCTCATAGTCTATACGCCCGCCTTTGAAAACGGGTATTACCCTGAAGATAAGGTGGAGGATAAAAAGCGAAAAGACGGTCCTTCAAATGTTGACTTTGCCTACGCCGGTACTACAACGATAGAATATGCGGTAACTGTTTCAAAAAACACCGTGGCATGGGATCTGTTTAACGAGATAGGTCCTGAATGGGGTCTTAGGTACCTTATTTCCATGGACTTTTCCCGTATCACAAGAGATGACTATTATCCTTCCGCTGCGCTTGGCGGCCTTTACAGAGGCGTTTCAGCTCTTGAGATGACTGCGGCCTACTCCGCCCTTGAAAATGAGGGAGCATACCGCGAGCCTACCTGCATTGTTAGGATAACGGATGCAAACGGAAGAGAGATAGTATCAGACAGGATTAAGACCCGCCAGGTTTACGACCCTGAGGCAACAAGAAAGATGACCTACTGCCTTACAAAGGTTATGGAAAAGGGTACCGGAAAGAACGGAAAGCTTGATAATATAAGCTGCGCCGGTAAAACAGGTACCACAAACGACAACAAAGATCAGTGGTTTGTAGGGTTTACCGGGTATTACACCACCGGTATCTGGGTTGGTTATGATATGCCAAGAAACATGGACGATCTGCCTTCTGAAACCGAGCCTGTACGTATCTGGAAAGGCTTTATGGAAAAGATACATAAAGATAAGGAGGATGTCCCTTTCCCTGATTATATAAAGAAACCTAAAGAAGAGAAGGAAACGGACGAAGACAAAGAGAAGGAAGAAGAGGAAGAGATAGAAGAGGAAGAACCGGAGATCAAAGAGCAGGAGGATGTTAATGAACCTGCCGAAAATGACGATGAATATAATAAGGAGGATGAGCCTTTAGAGGAACCTGATGATGACGGATTTGGCGAAGATGACGAAGATCCGGTTGATGAGTCAGAGGGCGAACCGGAAAATGAAGACCCTAATGACGAGGGCATAGATGATACAAACGAGACCGACGATGATTATGACGTAAATGAAGATGATTTTTATGAATGATAAAATATCGGTTTATACTTTTTTCAGAATTGAAAAGCCCAAAACCCGATTGACAATCAGAGATATATCATCTATACTCTATGCAAAAGAAAGGAAGAAAATATGCGACTTGAAAAACTAAGTGATAACAAGATCAAATGCATATTGGATAAGGATGATCTGACTTCCCGCGGTATCAGGATCAGCGAGCTTGCTTATGGCTCTGAAAAGACCCGTGAGCTTTTTGCGGATATGATGCAGCAGGCTTCCAGTGAGTTTGGCTTTGAAGCGGAAGATTCTCCTCTTATGATTGAGGCTATCCCTGCTCTTGACAGGCTTGTGCTGGTTATTACCAAGGTAGATAATCCTGATGAGATAGATTCAAGGTTTTCAAGATTTTCCCCTGATCCTGTGGGCGAGTATTTTGATGATGAAGATGAAGAAGAGCTTGATTACCCTGATACATTGGACGAGTCGTTAAATGATGAGTTTATCCCTCTTGCAAAGGCTCTCGGTATCGACCTTGATGCAGATAAAGCAAAAGAAGAAGTAAAAGAGATCGACGAAAGCAAGATGCCAGTCGTATTCTCCTTTAATACACTTTCTGAAGTCTGCAGCGTTTGCGCAAAGATCGCCAGCCAGTACGCAGGCCCCAGCAGCGCATATAAAAACAAAGCGGACGACCGTTATTACCTTCTCGTAGTAAAGACCACCCAGTCTTCAGACGACTTCGGCAAGGTAATAAGACTTCTTTCAGAGTTTGGAAAACTTGAAAAGACCACATATGCAACCAAAGCTTATATGGATGAACATTATGAAACTATCGTAAAAGATAATGCGGTAGGAATACTTAAAGATCTGTAAGAAAATGACATAACAAAAGAGCTTCTCAATCGAGAAGCTCTTTTTTGTTAAACCATTACTGATTTAAAAGATCGTTTAATACGTCTGTGATCTCATCTGCATCAAGGCCATGCACCATAGCAGCCTCTTCAAGAGATTCGCCCTGTGCTGACGGACATCCGATGCAATGCATTCCGGCATCCATAAGGATAGGAACAGCACGCTCGTCAAGTTTGAGTATATCTGATATGATCATGTCTTTAGTGATTGTTACTGCACTCATTCGTATAAATCCTCCTTTTAAAAATTTCATGATTATTATAACGAGACTCTATAAAAAGGTCAAGTTTTATTGTGATTTTGCACAAAAATGGGGCCGGTTTTTCTACTTTACAAACAAGGTATTTCCGTTGTATCATACCAACCGTAGCAGACATCTTGAAGAAAGGAGGACCACATTTTACTACGTTTTAACAAGTACAAGATCATCTCGATGATCACAGAAGATGTTTTTCTCGCAGAGCATATAAGCCTGCATGAAAAACGGATCATAAAAAGACTTAATAAAAACAGCCCGTATTACAGTAAACTTTCAAAAGAGGCAGAAATAATACAAAATTTAAACTTTAAAGGCATACCAAGCCTTAAAGATATAGAAGAAGATGAAGAGTACACATACCTCATCGAAGAATATATACCCGGAGCCACACTTACAGAACTGATGGGTTATTCAGTTTTAGCAAAGGGAGATATCTTTAATATCTTAAATCAGATCTGTATTATTATCCGATACCTGCATAAACAGAGTCCACCTGTTTATTATCTGGATCTAAACCCCAATAACATTATCATTAATGCCGACAAAGAAGTTTATCTGATTGATTATGGTGCCGCCATGTATGGTGACGAATGCAAGGAAAATGCGCTGCAGTTTGGGATGCGAGGTTTTGCCGCCCCTGAGATGGAAAAAGGCGGAAAAGCCTGCGAAAAAAGCGACATTTACAGCGTCGGCTGTTTGCTTTATTACATGCTTACAGGAAAACCATATAATGGCGAAAAGATAAAGCGGCTTAATGCCAAAGGAAGTTTGCGGCTATACAACATCCTTAAACGATGCCTTTTGGAAGATCCGGCAAAAAGACCCGGAATAGAAAGACTCATTTCTTATCTTGGAAAGAGCAGCTTTAAGGAAAAAGAAGACATAGTTTGTAATGTAAAGACTATAGGGCTCTTTGGTAGTACAAATGGAGTCGGAACCACCCACATCGCTATTTTGCTTGCGGACTTTATTGCAAGAAAGACCGGCAAGAAAACAGCATACGTGGAATTCAATGATTCAGGTGACTGCGAAAAACTAAAGACAGTTAGGAAGAAGATCTCAAACAATCCGGAACTGATACCGGGAGTATCCGAGAGCAAATATACGGAACTGCTAAATGAAGGATACGAAGTGTTTGTGATCGATTTTGGAAGCGATGCGCATGAGAGTTTTTCTGAACTGTTAAGATGCGATGTAAAGTGTATTATCGGCATTCTAAGCGATATTAAATCAGAACAATTTAAGATCTGTTTGGACAAGATATCGGGTTTCCTTAGACAAGACACCTGGCACTTTATATTTAATCTTTCGGAAAAGGAAGACGCAATGCATATGGAGCTTCCAAAAGAGATACCCATGCACTTTCTTTCATACGAAAGGATCCGAAAACTATCAGAAAAAACGGAACAGACTTTCTCGAAACTGATACGCAGGCGGTAATATAGGTATATCACAAATATGCACCTAAGTGGAATGACCGCCTGTAAGAGGGATTTTTCCTAAATCTGTCTGTGGCATTTTTATTCCTTTGAAAGAAGACTTAAATGTGAAAGCGTTTAAGCCTTCTTTTTTGTTGTCACATTTGAGTCAAAATGCTCTAAAGCCTTGTATATACTGCCTTAAAATGTTAAAATACTCTTTGACTGCTAAAAGGGAAAGACAAAAAATGAAAGGAAAAAGGTATGAAGAAAAAAGAATTTACCAAGGTATCTCTTATAAGAGAATTCCTTAAAGGATCCAAAAGATATTTTATCATAACGATCCTGTTTTCTCTTTTTGTTTCGGTTCTTGATATGCTGCCTTCGCAGATCATCAGAGTGAGCGTAGACAGTGTTATAGGAAATGAACCGCTTAAAGAAGGGACACTTGTCGGCCGGGTTATTTCAAAGACGTACGGTGCCGAGTACTTTAAGACGCATCTTTGGATACTTGCTCTTGCTATTATAGTAATAGCAGCTATTTCTACTACCTGCGGATACATAAACCGCGTAAGTAATACAAAGGGAGCAGAGACTCTGGTAGAAACCATGAGAAACATGCTTTTTTCCCACATCCAAAAGCTTCCGTTCTCCTGGCACATGAAAAACCAGACAGGAGACATAATTCAGCGTTGTACTTCCGATGTTGATATGGTAAGGAACTTTATCGCAGAGCAGCTCATTGCCATATTCAGGATCGTGATACTCATTGCCGTTTCCGTTACTTTCATGTTTTCCATGAATGTAAAGCTTACGGTTATTGCTCTTATCTGTATACCTATTATAGTAATATATTCCCTGTATTTTCACAGCAAATTCAGCGATCTTTTCATGGAATGCGACGAAAATGAGGGCATACTTTCCGCTATATGCCAGGAAAATCTTACAGGAGTGCGTGTTGTAAGAGCTTTTGGCCGTGAGAATTTTGAAAAAGACAGATTTGAAGCTCAGAACAAAAAATATACAAACCTTTGGGTAAGAGTGCTTAAATTCCTTGCTCTTTTCTGGGGCGCGGGAGATTTTATCTCGGGCGTACAGGTTATGCTCATTATCGTATTTGGCGTAGTTGAATGTGTAAACGGCAACATGACAGCCGGTGAATTTATTGCGTTTGTTTCTTACAACGCTATGCTTGTTTGGCCTGTCAGACAGCTTGGCCGTATGGTAAGTGAGATGAGCAAAGCAGGCGTTTCAATTGAGCGTATCAGATATATTATGAATTCTGATATTGAAAAAGACAAAGAAAATGCATGCACACCGGATATGCTTACCGATATCTGTTTTGACCATGTTTCCTTTGGATACAACAAAGAGACTGAGATACTTCATGATGTCAGCTTTACCATCAAAAAAGGTACCACATTCGGTATACTTGGAGGTACCGGTTCCGGAAAGTCCACACTTATGTATCTCATGAACAGGCTTTATGATCTGCCGGAGGGTAACGGAAAGATAACATTCGGTGGAGTAGACGTGGCCGACATGAAGGCTGAATGGGTACGAAGCAATGTGGGTATGGTTCTTCAGGAGCCTTTCCTTTTCTCTCGTACCATTAAAGAAAATATCGGTATTACCAAAGAAGAACTTACTCTTTCAGATATAAGGGAAGCCGCAAGGATCGCCTGTGTAGATGACGCAATAAGCGAATTTTCAAAGGGCTATGACACTATGGTGGGTGAGAGAGGTGTTACTCTTTCGGGCGGCCAGAAGCAACGTACTGCTATTGCTCGTATGCTTACACAAAAGACACCCGTTATGGTGTTTGACGATTCTCTTTCAGCAGTAGATGCGGAAACAGATGCTAAGATCAGAGAAGCCCTTAAGGAAAACCTTGGAGAATCAACGGTTATCCTTATCTCACACAGAATAACAACTCTCATGCAGGCAGACTGCATACTTGTACTTGATGACGGTAAGGTTGCGGAACTTGGCTCACACGAAGAGCTTCTTGCAAAGAACGGTATTTATAAGAAGATTTACGATATGCAGCTCTCCATGCCGGAAGAGATAGCGTAAGGGGGGAGGTACATATGGAAAACGAAGAGAAAAAAGACGAGACAGTTAAGCTTCCGTACTTCGGACTTAACAGACTTTTACCTTATCTAAAGCCTCATAGAAAAATGATCTTTTCTATGATCGCGCTTATTATAGTGGGCGGTGTGGTTGATATAGTACTGCCGCTTTTCCAGCAGTATGCCATAAATCACTTTATTACTGGCAAAACGCTGGACACCCTTACATTTTTTATCCTTATTTATGTGGGAGTACTTGTAGTTCAGATCCTTGCAAATACCACATCTGCATTTCTTTGCGGAAAGCTTGAGATGACACTTGACCATGACCTTCGTGAGGTCTCATTTAACCACCTTCAGACCCTTAGCTTTTCTTATTTTAACCAGAACAGCGTGGGTTATATTCAGGCAAGAGTAATGAGCGATACGGGCCGTATCGGCGGTCTTCT
>JAEEOQ010000072.1 GCA_016284355.1 Lachnospiraceae bacterium | reverse complement strand
TGGTCAACTTATATAAACACCTACGAGGAGAAACGTATGAAGGTCTTATACATTTATATCGAGACGTTTTTTGGAAATATTGATATGCTTGATGCCCTAAAAAATTACAGAGGGGATAGGGGCGAAACCATAGAGGTGGTCAAATATAAATATGAATATACAAGAGGAAAAAAAGAAAGCGGAGACCCTGAAGTTGAGGCTGCTTTTGAAAAGGCGATCAAAGACAGCGACCCAACCTTTGTATTTTCTTTTAACTTTTTACCGATTATTTCCAAGGTATGTGCAAAGGCAGGAGTAAAGTATGTTTCCTGGGTTTATGACAGTCCTGAAGTTTATCTTTACTCATTTCAGGCGATAAATCCCTGCAACCTCATCCTTACCTTTGACTATGCGCAGTTTGAAGAATTCCATAATGCAGGGATAGATACTGTGCAGTATCTTCCTCTTGCTGCAGGAGTTAAAAGGCTTTCAGCCCTTGAGCCTGACAGAAAAGCAGCTGAAAAGTACGGCGCCGACATCTCCTTTGTTGGCTCTCTTTACAGCGAAGCCGGAAAGAGCGGGCTATACAGCCAGGTGAGCGAAGGCATAAGCGATTATACCAAAGGCTTTATCGATGGTCTTATAAGGGCTCAGCTTAATGTATACGGCTTTAATTTCATAAAGGAGAGTCTTACCCCTGAGGTGGTTAAAGACATTCTTTCCACAGGAAAGTTTATAATAAGGCCTGATGGTGTTGAGACCTACGAATATCTTATTACTGACTATATGTTAAATAAGCAGGCCACAGTTATCGAGCGAAGAGAGCTTCTTGCCTTGCTTGGAAAGCATTTTAATGTAAGACTTTATTCTTACGATGAAAACAGGGCGGCGGTGCCGGAGGGCGTAGAATTTGCAGGCCCGCTTGTGTACTACAAACAGATGCCCCTTGCTTTTAAATGCAGCAAGATAAATCTTAACATTACGCTTCGCAGTATAAGGAGCGGTATACCGCTTCGCTGCTTTGATATACTTGGCTCAGGCGGTTTCCTTATGACAAACTATCAGCCTGATTTTGAAAGGCACTTTGTGGCCGGCGAAGATTATGTTTACTGGGACAGCAGGGAAGACCTTATTGCAAAAGCAGACTACTACCTAAGAAATGATGCTGAGCGAGAAGAAATTGCCCGTAATGGCCTTAACAAGGTGGCTGCAGAGCATACATTTGACGTACGAGTAAAACAGATACTTGATATGCTGGGGCTTTGATGATTTATAAAAGCCAAGGCTTTAGGGGGCGTTTTAATTGATCGAACTTCTTATAAAAAAATTTGTAAAAAACAGTGAAAAAACAGAAGATCCAAAGGTAAGGACCGGGTACATAACAGTATCCGGTATTTGCTGTATTTTCTGCAATCTTTTTCTTTTTGCATTTAAACTTACAATAGGTATGCTTTCTGCAAGTATCGCCATTACTGCAGAAGCTTTTAACAATCTTTCTGATGTAGCTTCAAATGTAATAACCCTTGTAGGGGCAAGGCTTGCAGGGCGTCCTGCTGATGCGGAGCACCCTTTTGGCCACGGAAGATATGAATATATAGCTGGCCTTGTGGTTTCTTTTATCATTCTTGAAGTTGGCCTTACCTGTTTTAAAGATTCTTTTGGCAGGATCTTGCACCCGGTGGAAACCGCCATGAGCACCCCGCAGTTTATTATCCTTGCGGCCCTTATCCTTGTTAAAGTCTGGATGGGAGTTGAAAACGGGATTCTCGGCAAAAAGATCGATTCCCCCTCTTTAAAGGCAACTTCTGCAGATTCATTTTCAGATGTCCTTACATCGGGAGCCACGATTACAGCACTTCTTATCGGAACGCTTACAGGCTTTAATATTGACGGATATATGGGCGTTGCAGTATCTGTGCTTATTCTTATTGCAGGCGTAAATATAATAAAAGAAACCCTTAAGCCACTTATCGGAACGGCTGCCTCTTACGAGGTCTATAAGAAGATCACCGACTATGTGGAAGGGTACGAGGGCATATACGGCACCCACGACCTTATAGTACACAACTACGGCCCTTCAAAGCTTATAGCCACTATACACGCCGAGGTTGATGATACTGAAGATATGGTAGTGGCCCACGAACTTGTAGATAAAATAGAAAGAAATGCCATGTCAGACCTTGGCATTCTTCTTACCATCCACATGGACCCTGTTGCCGTAAATGACGAGCGCCTTAAGGAATTAAAGCCGCTAATTACCAAAATAGTTCAAAAATACGAAGTAAAGGGCTCTATTCACGATCTTCGTATGGTAAACGGAAATGAGAATATTAACCTCATTTTTGATATTACTTTGCCCCATAAACATATCTACATGGAAGACGAGCTTTCTGAGCTTGTGGCAAAAGAGGTAAAAAAGATAGACCCGCGGTATAACTGCGTTATCGAGGTTGAGCATGGATTTGTTAATGATATGGATTCTTGACATCATCACTTTACCATGCTAAAATCTCTTTTAATCTACATAAATGGAGGGAAAAACAATGATAAGTGAGGGAATGAAGGCTCTTGTAGCGGGAAGTTCCGTAATAAGAGCAATGTTTGAAGAAGGAAAAAAGATGGCTGCGCAGTACGGCGCTGAAAATGTATATGACTTTTCTCTTGGCAATCCAAGTACACCGCCGCCTGTAGCAGTAAAAGAAGCTATAAAGCAGGTACTTGATGAGGAAAACCCTAATCTTGTACACGGATATATGAATAACTCGGGCTATGAAGATGTAAGAGACCTCATTGCAAAGAGCCTTAATAAGCGTTTTGATACCGCATTTGAGACAAAGAATATCGTCATGACGGTAGGCGCAGCAGGAGGGCTTAACGTTATCTTAAAGACCATTATAAACCCGGGAGATGAGGTAATGACCTTTGCTCCTTTCTTTGGCGAATACAAAAACTACGTATCTAACTACGGTGCAAAGCTTGTACCGGTTCCGCCTACACGTGCTGATTTTCAGCCTGATGCAGCAGAATTTGAAAAATACGTAACGCCTCTTACAAAGGCTGTTATTATTAATACTCCAAACAATCCTACAGGCGTTGTGTATACGGAAGAATCAATAAAGGCTGTGGCAGCGGTCCTTTCCCGCAAGGAAGCAGAGTACGGACACTCCATCTTTATTATAAGCGACGAGCCTTACCGCGAGCTGGTATATGGAAATGTGGAGGTTCCGTATCTTACAAAATACTATAAAAACACTGTGGTCGGCTATTCTTACAGTAAGTCGCTCTCGCTCCCCGGCGAGCGTATCGGATACCTTGTAATACCAAGCGAGGTAGATGATTTTGAAGATATGATAGCGGCAGCAGGAGTAGCCACAAGAATACTTGGCTTTGTAAATGCTCCTTCTCTTATACAGAGAGCAGTAGCAAAGTGTCTTGACGAAAAAACAGACATAAATGTCTATGACGAAAACAGAAAGCTTCTTTATAATGCCCTTACAGAGTACGGCTTTGAGTGCGTAAAGCCTGACGGAGCCTTCTACCTTTGGGTAAAGGCCCTTGAAGAAGATGATAAAGCATTTGTGGCAAAAGCAAAGGAGCTTCACCTCCTTCTGGTGCCGGGTTCAAGCTTTGGAGGCCCGGGCTATGTTCGTATAGCTTATTGCGTAAGCAAAGATATGATAGAAAGATCTCTGCCTGCATTTAAGAAACTGGCAGATATGTACAGATAGGAGCTAGGAATGTCTTTTAAAGATAATATAAGAAAAGTAACACCTTATGTAGCGGGCGAGCAGCCAAAGGTGGAAGGAAAGATCATAAAACTTAATACAAATGAAAACCCTTATCCGCCGGCACCCGGGGTAAGAAAGCTTATGGATGAGATGAGGCTTTCCGATCTTCGGCTTTACCCCAATACTTTTGCTGAGCCTCTTCGCAAAGAGCTTGCCGCAAGGTACGACCTTAAAAATGAGAATATTTTCGTGGGAGTAGGGTCTGATGACGTTCTTGCCATGGCCTTCCTTACATTTTTTGCGGGAGAAAAGCCTGTACTTTTCCCTGACATCACTTATTCATTTTATGATGTTTGGGCAGAGCTTTTTAAGATTCCGTATAAGAGGATACCGCTTGATGAGGAATTTAAGATAAACATTAATGATTACAAGGAGCCAAACGGCGGCATAGTCATAGCAAATCCAAATGCCCCGACAGGTATATGTGAGCCTCTTTCCTTTATAGAAGAGATGTTAAAGAATAACCCTGATTCCCTTGTAATAGTTGATGAGGCTTATATTGATTTTGGCGGAGAGAGCGCGGTTTCGCTTCTTTCAAAGTACGAAAATCTTCTGGTGGTACAGACTTTTTCAAAGTCCCGCTCCATGGCGGGCCTTCGTATAGGCTTTGCTATGGGCAGCACTGAGGTCATCAGTGCTATGGACGCAGTTAAGAACTCCTATAACTCCTACACCATGAACTACCCAAGCCAGGTTCTTGGCGTTGAGGCTGTAAGAGATGAGGCTTATTTTAAAGAGACCTGCGAAAAGATCATAGCCACAAGAGAGAGAAGCAAAAAAGAGCTTGCAGCTCTTGGTTTTACTTTCCCTGACTCAAAGACAAACTTTATCTTTGCCACTCATAAGACAATGAGGGCGGAAGATATTGCAGCGGGTTTGCGAAAGAAAAACATATTTGTAAGGCATTTTTCAAAACCTCGTATAGATAATTATCTTCGTATCAGTATCGGAACTGATGAAGAAATGGATACGGTGTTTGCAGTGCTCAAAGAAGTAATCCACAAATAAAAAAGAAATTGACAATCTTCACGAAAAAGGATAAGATATTAGTTAGACACGACACCATAAATGTTATGTAAATTTATTTGGAGGGTTTATATATGAGAATATTAATAGCAGAAGATGATTTTGCCAGCAGAAAGTTTATGATGCGATTTCTCCAAAAATACGGTGAGTGCGACGTTACTGTAGACGGTATGGAGGCTGTTGACGCTTTCCTTATGGCTCTTGAAGCAGGGGAAGGTTACGACCTTGTATGCCTTGATATCATGATGCCGGAGCTTGACGGATATCAGGCCCTTAAAGCCATCAGAGATATCGAAAAGGAAAAAGGTATCCCTACAGACAAGCAGAGTAAGATCATTATGACCACTGCTCTTAACGAAGGAAGAAACGTTACCAAGGCATTTGAACTTGGCTGCGTTGCATACGCCGGCAAGCCTATCGATCAGGAGAAGTTTGAAAGCGTTCTTAAAAAACTCGGTCTGCTTGAGGAAGAATAGTAGTTTCTCTTAAAAGACCTGTTTTACGTCCCGTGTAACTTGATGTATAAGCGATTTGCTTTGTGTTTATCTCCATATGAGGAGGACAGTGCATGGCTGAAGATTATATAACTGACGGAATGCTCGAGACATTTTTGTACGAAAGCAGCCAGCTCCTTGAAAAACTGCAGGAACTTGTGCTGGAAAATCAGGATGAAGATTACTTTGATGATGGCGCTATAAACGAGATATTTCGAATAATGCACACCATCAAAGGTTCATCCGGCATTATGATGTACGATAACATAACCAAAGCCACACACAGACTGGAAGATGTTTTCTTTTGTCTTCGCGAGTCTCATCCCCCTGTGGATCATGAGAAACTCTGCGAACTGGTCCTTGAAGTTGGAGATTTTGTTACCGGACAGCTTGATAAGATCCAGGAAGGCGGTGAGCCTGACGGCGATGAAAAGCCCATCGTAGAAAAGGTAAGCGACTTCCTTACAAAGATCAAAGAAAATATTGCGGGTAAATCCGATAAAGCGGCTGTTAAGGCAGGGGAGATCCTGCTTGCTCCGCCTGTTCCCGAGGTAGATGAAGAGAGCGCATCTTCTGATGAGCCTCAAAAATACTATATTGCTCCTGTAGCAACAAGTGACAGTAAATTCTATCATATAAAGATCACGTATTGTCAAGATACCCTTATGTCCAACATAAGGGCTTATACCGCTGTGTTCTCCCTTAAAGAGATCGCAGAGGATCTTATGTATATCCCTGAAGACATTATTACAAATGAATCAAGTCATGACGTTATCATGAAGGATGGTTTTGCCATCGCCCTTCAGTGTAAAGAGTCCAAAGAAAAGGTGATCGAGCTTATCGACCATCTTGCAGGCGTTGAAAAGATCGATATAAATGAAGTGGACTCAAATGAGTTTCTGGCCGGATTTGTGCCTGAAGAAGTTATAGAGCAAAGAGAGGCTGAGGCGCAGGTTCCGCAGGAAGAAAAGGAAAACTACGTCATTGAAAAGCCAAAGGCTGTAAAAAAGCCGGCGAAGGCGGCTCCAAAGGATCTTCAGAGTTATATCAGTGTAAATATAAAGAAAATGGATGTGCTGATGGACCTTATCGGCGAGCTTGTAATAGCTGAGGCCGTAGTTTTGCAAAATCCGGATCTTAAGGTACCGGGGCTTGAGCTTGCCAATTTTAACAAGGCGGCAGCACAGCTTACTAAGATAACAGGCGACCTTCAGGACGGTATCATGCGCATAAGGATGATCCCTCTTGCAAATACCTTCCAGAAGATGAAAAGAATAGTTTACGATACCAGCCACAAGCTTGGTAAAGATATAGAGCTTGAGATGATAGGCGAAGAGACTGAAGTTGATAAAAATATCATCGAACATATCTCAGACCCTATCATGCACCTTATCAGAAATTCCGTTGACCACGGTATCGAAGAAAAGGAAGACAGGATCAAAAATCACAAGCCTGAAAAAGGCAAGATAACCATAGAGGCAAAGAACGACGGCGACAAGGTCTGCATTATCGTAAGCGATGACGGTAAGGGCCTTAACCCCGACGCGCTTCTTGACAAGGCGGAAAAGAACGGCCTTCTTACAAAGGCAAGAGAGGCTTATACGGAAAAAGAAGCCTTTAATCTTATCACACTTCCGGGCTTTTCTACAAAAGAGCAGGTTACGGAGCTTTCGGGAAGAGGCGTTGGTATGGACGTTGTGGTTAAAAATATCCAGGAGATCAACGGAACTCTTGAGATAGACAGCGTGCAGGGCCACGGCTCCACCATGACCATAAAGATCCCGCTTACTCTTGCCATAATCAAGGGTATAGTAATGAAAGTGGCTTCGACCACATTTGTGGTTTCAACAAATTCCGTAAAAGAATTTTTACAGCTCCGGGAACAGACCCTTCACAAACAGCCTGACGGCGGTGAATTCATTATGATAAGAGGCGATTCCTACCCTGTTATAAGACTTAAGGAACGCTTTGGCATGAAAGATACTCCTGACAGTGAAAATGCAATTCTTGCCTTTATCGAGCACGAAGATAAGCATGCCTGCATCCTTGTGGATGAGCTTTTAGGCGAGCAGGAGATAGTTATTAAAGCTTTGCCTGATTATATGAAGAAGGTAAAGGGAATATCGGGCTGTACTCAGCTTGGTGACGGCAGCATAGGGCTTATAATCGATCCCGGCGTAATTATCTAGCAAAGGAGGATACATATGTCAGATATGGAAGATCAGGACAAAATGGAAGCTCCCGTGCAAGACTCAAATAAACAAAAGGACCGGTTTATGACCTTTAAGTGCGGCGACGAATATTACGGCATAGCCATCAGCTATGTGGAAGAGATAACCACTATCCAGAGCATTACGGAAGTGCCTCAGATGGAGCCTTTTGTTAAAGGGCTCATTAACCTTAGGGGCAAGATCGTTCCTGTTATAGATGTAAGGATAAGATTTGGCAAGGAGCCGATCCCTTATAATGACAGGACCTGCATTATGATACTTAAGGTAAAGGATACCCTTATCGGTCTTATAATCGACACTATCTCAGAAGTGGTAAATATCCCTGCAGAAGAGATAGTTTCGCCGCCAAAGGGCGAAAAAGGAAACGGCGCAGACAGATTTGTATACGGCATTGGAAAAGTGGATGGACAGGTAAAACTCCTTATCAAGCCTGAAACACTTATTTTCGATTCTCCTGAGGAGGAAAGCGAGGAAGAAATATGCGAATAATAAAAAATATCAAGGTTAGCGTTAAACTCATAGCGTTATTTGTTATTATCCTGGCTTTGGAGATCGCTACCGTAGTAACCGGTATAAAGGGCGTTGCAGCCGGCAGCGAGCTTGCAAAAACCTACAGCACCCGCCTTGGGGTAATAGGTTTTATACTTGCCGTTATAATCGTGGTATCTGCCTTTATGCTGGCATTTCAGATAACAAGGCCCATAAGACTTCTTTCAAAGGACGTAGATAAGCTTAAAGACGGCGATCTTTCTGTGGTTCCAAAGTCTGATACAAAAGACGAGATAGGCATGCTCACAAATGATATCGGACTGATGTCAAAGGCATTTTCAAACTATATAAACGAGATAGAAAGAAGACTCAGCGCCATATCAAACGGCGATCTTTCAACCAAAAATGAGGTTGAGTTTGTAGGCGATTTTAAAAATATCGGGAAAGCTCTTGATGCCTTAAATAACACCATGAATTCCATTATGGGCGAGATAGCACAGGCAAGCGAACTTGTGGCTTCGGGAAGCGAAACCGTTGCTTCTGCCGCGCAGCTCCTTGCGGAAGGCTCTACAGAGCAGGCAGGGTCTGTAAAGAATGTCTCAGACACCATGAAGATCGTTAATGAAAAGATCAGGATAAATGCTGAAAAATCCTCACAGGCAGATGAAAAGGCCACAGATATCAGAGGACAGGCCGATAAGAGTCATGATGACATGGTCCGTATGGTTGAGGCCATGGAAGACATTTCCGAAAAATCAAATGAGATAGCAAAGATCATAAAGACCATAGACGATATAGCCTTTAACACCAATATCCTTGCACTTAACGCAGCGGTAGAAGCCGCAAGAGCAGGCGAAGCAGGCGAGGGCTTTGCAGTGGTTGCAGAAGAGGTAAGAAACCTTGCGGGTAAGTCTCAGGAAGCTGCCGCAAATACAGCAGGGCTTATTGAAGGCACCATTCATTCGGTTAACAGCGGTACCGAAATAGCAAGAGCCACAGCAGAGACCTTAAACAAGGTGGTAAGCGGCGTTCAGGAAATATCTGAGGTAATAGGGCAGATCAGCGCAGCCACAAACGAGCAGGCAGAGACCATTGCGGATGTTACAAGCGCTATAGACGATATAAATAACGTTATCCAGACCACAAGCGCCACAGCGGAAGAATCGGCGGCTTCAAGCCAGGAGCTTTCAGCACAAAGCGGGGTACTTCAGAGCATTGTTGAAAAGTTCAAAGCAGGCGGAGGAAAGCGTGAAAGAAGATATTCTGCCATTGAAAACAAGACTGCAGGTTATATCGGAACCGGCAGCAAAAAAGCGAAGGAAAAAGATGAAACAGATCCCCTTCGCATAGGAGTCAACTCCGATAGCAAATATTAATCAAGATTTTATAATTTGTTTCTTTTATTTACTTCCTTTTCGTGTTACCATATTTCAAGTGAAAAAGGTTAATACGGAAAGGAAGTTTTTTTATGCCTTCAAAAGAGACGGTTCTTGACGATTCTGCTTCTATATACAGCAGAAACAGAGACAAGACTGAAAAGCAGAAATGGGAAGAGATGAGCGGCGCTGAGCGAATCTCTTATTTTAAAGAATATTATCTTAAGTTTGTTATACTCGGTATCCTTGGAGTAGCCCTTCTTATTTACCTTGGAGTTACCATATTCGGCCCGAAGCCAAAGCAGATACTTTACGTGGCTGTGGTAAATGATTATATAGACGATGCAGTTACAGAAGATATGCAAAAAGACCTTAAAGCATACCTTGGCAGTACTGACGAGCTTGAGCAGGTTTACTTTGACGACACATTTTATTTTGGCGACGGTTCCCAGGATGCAAGCAACGTGCTTACCAAGATGATGGCCTTTGTGGCTGCGGGAGATATAGATGTTATCATATCAGATCCTGCTCAGTTTGAGATGTATGCAAATGGTGAGTATTTCCTTGATCTTCGCGAAACTCTGCCTGCTTCGCAGTACGAAAAGCTGGAAGATAAGCTTGTGTGGTGCGATGTTCCAAATGAAGATGAGAGCGCTACCGTAAGCGTGCCTGTGGGTATAAATCTTGCGGAAAGCAAAAAGTACGGAAGCCTGAAAGGTTATCAGGAATCTCCCGTACTTGGAATAGTTGCAAATTCTAAAAATGTAGATAACGTACTAAAAGCTATAGATTATTTCTTTAACGATTAAAAATTTCAGAAGCTTTTTCAGGGTAAGAGGAAACCGTCAGACACACGAGGTTTCCTCTTCTTATTATCCTCATGTTTTCAAGTCTTTTGGCTTCATCAGGCATATAGCTCTTATAGCTTTCCATCTGGTCGTTTACCCTGACTTGTGCAGCGCTCATAACTCTTTTTGCCGCGTCAAGATCCTTGCAAAGGAAAAGTGCCAGCTCTTCCGAGGTAGCGCCGCTGCTTACGTATATTTTGTATTTGGTAACGTCTGAAAGATCAAGGTCTGTATAAAGGATAGATACAAGGTCTTCATCTATGGCGTTAAGTTCGTCGGTGTATTCGATCTCGGTAAGAAGTGCTTTTTCCGTCTTATCAAAATCAGGCTCGGTGTCAGCCTTGCTGCCGCAGGCGGCAAGAGCAAATATCATAAGTGCGGATGCAAGTGTAAATAAAGTCTTTTTCATTTTATATTCCCTTTTCTTCAATGTATTTAAGCCATTTTTCATAATAGCTTTTCTTTAAATGTATTCCGTCAACAGAACCTTCTTCCGGAAGATAACCGTCTTCATTTGCTACAGAAGGTGTTACGTCTCCGTAAGTAACGCCAAGTTCGTCGCACATACCCTTTAAAAGTTCGTTGTAGGTGTTTACCTTTTCGTTGGTATAAACCTTGTCTGAAGAGGAACGCTTCTTCGTAATAGGAAGTATGGACTGCACTACGATACTGCTTTCAGGGGCAGCTTTCATAATTTCTTCAACCACTGTCTTGTAGTCGCCTATAAACTTACTGTCTGATATCCAGCCAAGCTCGTTTACTCCAAGACTTATATAGATCTTTTTAAAACTCTTTCCTTCAAGGGCTTTAAGAAGAGTAACCTTTTCTTTGCTGCCCTTTTCTTTTATAAATTTTTCCGTAAGGATGTTGTTTACCGCAAGACCCTTGCATGCATAAAACTTTGCATTTTTTTCGCCGGTGTTTATATGAAGTCCGTCGGTTCTTGAATCGCCGATAAAGAGAGTATCTTTAAAGTAAGGAACTTCTTCGGTAATGGCGCCTTCAGAGGCAACATCAGGAGCAGGAATCTCTGGATCTTCGGGAAGTTCATCTGTTTTTCCCTCATCCGGTTCCTTTTTTTCTGTATCATTAACATCAGGGGAACTGTCTGCAGCCTCGTTTTCAGGTGCTTTTTCTTTGCTTACAATACCGCTTCCGGTATCTGAGATCTTTACAGTCTCGCCGGTGTCTGCAACCGCTATAACAGGAGTGTTTATAACAGCAGGCTCGTCGCTTACAGGTTTTTCATAAACGATTTCTTCCGCTATTTTGTTATTATCAATAAGATCGTTTGCAATCATTATATCTTTTGCAAGGTAGCAGACAGCAGCGCTGTAAACCACCACAGCTGCGGCGGTTGCAACGACGGCAGCAGCTCTGTTCTTTCGTTTGTTTTTCATTTTCTCCTCCGGAACTACATAAAAGTGTCTAATATTTAGCCCAAAAATTATCTTACTATAATATTGTTAAAAAAATATTACTATCATATTTATTCTTTATGTCTTTTTTCCTTTAAGTATGATACAATAACTTAGACTTGAAAGGAAGTAGAAAATGATCGGTGTAATAAAAAAATTTAACACTCTTATGGATAAGCGCCAGAAAAAGCGTATCGGCATACTTTTTGTCATTACGGTGATCGGGGCGTTTTTAGAGGTACTTGGCGTAGGCCTTATGCTACCGCTTGTTAAGGCCATTATGCAACCTGATATAATAGAAAGAAACGAGATAATAAAGTGGGTCTGCGGGGTGTTTGACCTTCACTCCCACAGAACCTTTGTTATCGTTTGTATCGCGGCTCTTATACTTATATTTATATTTAAAGATGTTTTCCTTATGGCACAGTACTATGTACAGGCCCGCTTTGTATTTAACAACAGATTTGCTACTCAGCAGCGTCTTTTACATGTATTTCTTAACAGACCTTACGAGTATTTTCTTAATGTTAAGTCAGGCGAGATAATGAGAGTTATAACAGGAGATGTTGGAAGCACCTATAGCCTCCTTATGACCCTTCTTTCGCTTGGTACAGAGTCCCTTGTATCACTTGCACTTGCCGTTACTATCTTTATAGTAGACCCTATTATGTCATCTCTTCTTGCGGTGATGCTTGGTGTCATACTTATCCTTATAGCAAAGGTGGTAAGGCCTATACTTAGAAGAAAGGGCCTTGACCTTCAAAAACACTCCGCTCTTACCAACAAATGGCTTATTCAGGCCATAAACGGTATCAAAGAGATAAAGGTGGCAGATAAAGAAGAGTTCTTTGAGAAAAACTACGAAGTAAGCGGAAGACGTATGATAAGCGCTGAAAAGTGGAATTCGGTCTTCAGCCAGATACCCCGTCTTCTTATAGAGATGGTCTGCGTCTGCTCTATGCTTGCAGTCATCGCCCTTATGATCTACTTTGGCAAAGACATAGACGAACTTGTGCCTACCCTTGGTGCTTTTGCCATGGCAGCAGTTAAGCTTATGCCTAGCGCCAACCGTATAGTGGGCGCCATAAACGGTATCGCTTTCCAGGAGCCTGCTCTTGATAAGCTTCTTGAAAACTTAGAGCAGCTTGAATCAGACAATGAAAAATATGCCGCAGAGAACGCAAGAGAAAAAGAATGCGACCTTACCTTAAATAACGAGGTCAGGCTTTCAGACATAACCTATCGCTATCCAAATTCTAACAAGCACGTGCTTTCGGATGCAGAAATGGTGATACCTGCAGGAAAATCTGTTGGTATCGTCGGTACCTCCGGAGCAGGAAAGACAACCGCAGTAGATATTATGCTTGGCCTTTTAAGACCTGAAAAAGGACAGGTACTTACGGACGGCGTAGATGTTATGAAATCTTACGATGAGTGGCTTTCTCACATCGGCTATATTCCGCAGAGCATCTTTATGCTTGACGGAACCATTAAAGAAAATGTGGCATTTGCGGTAAAAGAAGATGAAAATACCGATGCTAAGGTTTGGCATGCTCTTGAAGAAGCTCAGCTTGCAGACTTTGTACGAGAGCTTCCCGATGGCATAAACACCCAGATAGGAGAGCGCGGCGTAAGGCTTTCAGGCGGACAGCGCCAGAGAATAGGTATTGCAAGAGCTCTTTTTGAAGACCCTGCCATCCTTGTTTTTGACGAGGCCACAAGCGCCCTTGATAATGAGACAGAGGCAGCCATTATGGAATCCATCAATTCTCTTCACGGCCGCAAGACCCTCATTATTATCGCACACAGGCTTCAGACCATAGAAAATTGCGATATCGTGTACAGAGTGGCAGGCGGAAAGATAAAACAGGAAAGATGATCTGCAAAACGAAATTCTTAAGACTTTTTAACAGACCTTAAGAAAATCTTAAGGAAATTGACAAAGTTTAGTGAAGACTTTAACAGGATATGTGGTATAATGAGTACATGCTTAGAGGAAAGCCTTTAGGTATGTACTCTTTTTACTATTACACTTTTACATTTACACAAATGGAGGATTGGAATGAAGAAATTAGCAAGATTTTTATCAGCAGTTCTGGTACTTGCAATGGTCGTATCACTCGTACCTGCTGCAAGTGCTAACGCAGCGAAGAATTACATCTTCATAAGCGGAACAAAGACACAGGTTTCTACAGAAAAGAAGCTTACCATGTGGGTAGGCGGTAAGGCTGTAAACCTTGACTACATGATCAATAAGAAATCAGCAGGTATCTCAGGTACCTGGAAATCAAGTAAGCCTAGCGTTATCAAGATCGATAAGGCTACAGGCGAGATGAAAGCCCTTAAGAACGGCGGCGTAGTCATCACATTTAAGGCAAAGAACGGAACAAAGCTTAAAGCTGGCGTTTACGCAAGAACACGTGCCACAGCTCTTAACATCAACTCAAACGGCGAGAACGTTAACGCAAAAGAGCTTACACTTAAGGTTGGCGAGGTTCTTCCTGTTTCTATCGATATGCCTGTTAACAAGACAGCATTACAGAGCGGCAGCGCTTCTTCTTACAAGGTTTACCCTGAAGTAGAAGACACTTCTGTTGTACAGGTAATCAAGAGCAGCAACACAGAGTATAAGATCAACGCAGCAAAAGAGGGAACCACAAAGGTTAACTTCGTAGCTAACTACTCTAAAGAAGCTAACGTTCGTAAGAACAAATACTATAAAGAGAACTATGTAACAATTAAGGTTGAAAGCGATGTAGCAGAAGGTGCAAAGCAGACAGCTGTTAACCAGATCACAGTTACAGGCAAGGGCCTTACAAATGTGGTAGCAGATTACGCTGTTAAGTGTAACGGAGCTCCTATCGCTCTTGCTTCTGCAGTACTTTCTTCAGACGGCAAGTCAGTTGTACTTACTACAAACTCAGCTAACCCTATGGCAGGAAGCTACACAGTTACCTTAAAGAGCGGCAAGGTTTATGAGCTTACCATGGCTCAGTCAGGTCCTTCAAAGATCGAGTTTGGTAAGGCAGCAACCATCGTTACAGGTAATTCAAAGCAGGTTAAGATCACATATAAGATCCTTGACCAGTTCGGCACAGATGTAACAGCTAAGTACTACTCAGCAGCTACAATTACTGTTAACGGTTACACAGTAGATAAGACAAAAGCAGGCGTTATCATCGCTACAAGCACAACAGACTTCGTAGCAGGTCTTACAGTAGTAGCTCCTAGCGTAATCGCTATCTCAGGTTCTACTGTAGCAAGTGACTCTAAGTCATATACAGTATCTGCAGCAGCAGGTCCTCATACAGTTAAACTTCTTGGTATTTACAAACTTGACGGTTCTAACCATGTTGCTACAAGCCTTATGGAAGGCGACGTTACAGCAAATCAGGTTTACCTTGCTCTTGAAGTAAGAGATCAGTACGGTGACCTTTTCCCTGTAGCAAGCATTACAAAGGACAACGTTATCGTTAGCGTTGTCGGTGCAACAGGACTTGCATTTGATACAACAACAAAGCCGGTTGCTCTTAAGGCAAACGGAGCAGAGTTCGCAGCAGGTTACCCTGTTAAGGCAGGTAAGATCCTTGCAGGTACTTCAACTGTTACAGCTGTCCCTGTTTCATTCGCAGACGGAAGAGTAACAGGAAGCGGTACTATCACAGTAACTGCAGCAACCAAGGTTTCAAGCATTTCAAACATCTCACAGCTTGCAACTCTTAAGGTTGGTTCAAAGACAGAGTTTTCATTTACAGCATATGACAACAACAACCAGGTAGTTACTTCTTATGATCTTCTTAAGAATGTAAACTTCTCCATGAGCCAGGGTATCACCATGAAGTGGGAGAAGCAGTCAAACGGAACAGCTAAGCTTTACGGTACTCCTTCCACCCAGTACGGCAGCATTATCGCTCAGCCACCTGCACTTGGTGCACAGATCACTTCACAGACATTTACTGCATACGAGAAGGCTTATCCATACAGCGTTCTCGGTATCAAGAGTGATGCTTCTCTTGGAGCAGTTAAGGGCGGAACAATCAATGTTCCATTCAAGTACATTAAAGTTCAGAACCAGTACGGCGAGGAAATGACAACTGATGAGGTTCTCGCTTCATTCGCTTCAGGCTACGGTTTTGAGATCACATTTGGTTCAAACACAGCAGCAGTAGCTAACGCAGGCAGCAACGGAACTCCTGCAAACGGCGATGCCACATTTATTGGAGCAGCAGCGCTTGCGTCAGGTTCTAACTCAGTTAATATCGCTGTAACAAAGGGCGGTAAGGCTGTAGCAGGATCTGATTACCAGACAAATCTTCAGTGTGTAGAACTTTCAGAGCTTAGCAACTTCAAGATCGAAGTTCCTACACTTGTTTACGGTGGCGGCGGAGCAGCTACAAACCTTCCTATCAGCGTATACGGAACAGCAGCTTCTACAGGAAACAAGATCAAGCTTAAAGATTCTGATTACACTGTAGTTCTTAGACCTGGTACCGTAGCAGGTACAATCGAGAACCCCGGTACAGACGGAAAGACCGGAGATAATGAGTACTCAGTAGAGTATATGATCGTTGTTTCAGATGCTGTAGGTTCTCCTGATATCAAGTTCACTGTAAACTACTCAGAGAAGGCAAGAGTTGCAACTACTTGCGAGCTTAAGAGCGGTGCTTACCTTAAGAACAACACAACATACACAGCAGCTCAGATCCTTGCAATGTTTGATTTCAAAGATCAGTACGGCGATGCTATCGCAGTTACAGGCAGCAGAGTAACTATTACAGGTACTACAAAGAATGCTACACTTACAAATAACGGTACAGCAACAACTTCAGTTAAGGATGCAGACGTAACACTTACCGTTATCTTCACAGTAGGTACACAGACATTCTCAAGAACCATCACTGTTTACTAATTATCTAGTACAGATAAATAAGTTTTAATAAGCATAATTCTTAAAGAGCGCATTGCTAAGATGCGCTCTTTTTGTTATGATAGTATATAGTAGGGAAAGTATTGGGTTTTTGATAAATAAAATGTGGAAATGTTTCTTTTATGGGAAAGAAACAGCTTAGAAAGAGAATTGTATTATGTTTGATTTAAAAGATTACGACATTATCGCCCTTGATATAGACGGTACGGTTACCGACTCTAAAAAGAGGGTGACGGAAAGGACAAAGGAGGCGCTTTATAAAGCCATAGATCAGGGCAAGAAAGTGGTCCTTGCAAGCGGCAGACCTGAAGCAGGCGTGGCGCTTATCGCAAGAGAAATAGGTCTTGATAAAAAGGGCGGTTATCTTCTTTGCTACAACGGCGGCCGTATTGTGGACTGCGTAAGCAGAAAGGTGCTTCTTTCAAAGGAAGTTGAAAACAGACACTTAAAAGAGATCTTTGCTTCCTGCAGAAAGGGCGGCGTAGTGCCTGTTACCTACGAGGGAGAAGACGTTATCTCCTGGGATCCTTACGATGAATACGCCCAGATAGAGGTACGTATAAACAATATTAATTTCAGAAAAGTAGAAAATCTTGAAGAGCATATAACCTGGGACGAGCCAAAGGTACTTATTGTAGGAGTGCATGACAAGCTTGTTCCTGTTGAAAAGGATCTTAAAGAGAAATTCGGAGATAACCTTAGTATATATTTTAGCGAAAGCTATTTCCTTGAGGTTATGGCGCCGGGAGTAGATAAGGCAAAGATGCTTGGCGAGCTTGCGGCTAAGCTTGGCAGCAACATTGACAGAGTTCTTGCTTTTGGCGACGGCCTCAACGATGTAAAGATGCTAGAAGAATGCGGTTATTCCGTATGTATGGAAAATGGATGCCCTGAGGCAAAGGAAGCGGCAGATTACATTACTCTTAGCAACGATGAAGACGGAGTTGCGGCGTTTTTAGAGCAGTACCTGTAAAATATAGATCAAAAATAGTAATTAACATATAAAAAGAGGATATTAACATGCAAAAGATTGAAACAGGGGTAAAGGACGTATATATTCTTATACCTGAGATCCACGGCGATTCCCGTGGCTGGTTTGTAGAAACCTGGTCAAAAAAGACTATGGAAGAGCTTGACCTTCACTACGATTTTGTGCAGGACAACGAGAGCTTTAATCTTCAGAAGGATACCCTTCGCGGCCTTCATTTTCAGGCAGGTGACGCAAGTCAGGCAAAGCTTGTAAGGTGCGTCAAAGGTATAGTTATGGATGTGTGCGTTGACCTTCGTAAAGACTCGCCTACATTTTTAAAGTGGACAAAGGCTATCCTTTCTGCTGAAACAAAGCATATGCTTATTGTGCCAAGAGGCTTTGCACATGGCTATATCACCATGACACCGGGAGCCCAGTTTATATACAAGGTTGATAATTTCTATAACCCTGCGGCAGAGCGTTTCCTTCGCTGGAACGACCCGGAGATCGGCATTGACTGGGGCTGTGACAATCCGATACTTAATGAGCGTGATGCAAACAATCCGTTCTTAAAAGATATACAGGAGGAGTTGTTTTAATGAATATACTTATTACGGGAGCTGCAGGCTTTATCGGCTCAAACTTTATGTATTACATGAAAGAAAAACATCCTGACGATATGCTTATCGCCCTTGATAAGCTTACCTACGCAGGAAACCTTAAGAATCTTAAAGGAATGGAAGATTACCCGAATTATAAGTTCATAAAGGGTGATATTTCTGACCGTGCCTTTATTTATAAGCTTTTTGAAGATGAAAAGCCTGATGTGGTAATTAATTTTGCGGCAGAAAGCCATGTAGACAGGTCTACTGTAGATCCTGAAAGCTTTATGAACGCAAATGTGGTGGGAGTCGGCGTGCTTCTTGATGCCTGCCGCATTTACGGCATAAAGAGATTCCATCAGGTATCTACAGACGAGGTTTACGGAGATCTTCCGCTTGACAGGCCGGATCTTTTCTTTACGGAAGATACGCCGCTTCATGCCAGCAGTCCTTATTCAGCCTGCAAGGCATCGGCTGACCTTCTTGCACTTTCCTATCTTCGTACCTTTAACGTGCCTGTAAGTATCACAAGATGTTCAAACAACTACGGTGCATACCAGTTCCCTGAAAAATTAATACCACTTATGATCGCAAATGCGGTAAATGATAAAAAGCTGCCTGTATACGGCAACGGTCTTAATGTGCGTGACTGGCTCTATGTGGGGGATCATTGCTCTGCCATCGAGCTTGTGGCATTTAAGGGAAAAGTGGGAGAAGTTTACAATGTAGGCGGCCACAACGAGCGTACAAACCTTGAGATAATCCGCACTATCCTTAAAGAAACAGGAAAGGGCGAGGACCTTATTACCTATGTTACAGATAGGCCGGGGCATGACAGGCGCTACGCCATCGATCCTGCAAAGATCATGCGTGATCTTGGCTGGGAGCCTACGGTAAAGGTAGAAGAGGGCCTTAAAGAGACTATAAAGTGGTATCTTGATAACCGCAGCTGGTGGGAAGAGATAATCTCCGGCGAATATCAGAACTACTATGATGAAATGTACGGGAAATACAGAAAATGAACATACTTATAACGGGAGCCGCAGGCCAGCTTGGCAGGGCTCTTATAAAAGAAATAGATTATTATAATGCGGCAAATATGATTAAGGTGGCAAAGTGTGCCTGCGGTAAGATAAAGTGCAATACCCACGGTCTTACCCAGCTTGTAAGACCTATAGATTACATTCTTACAGGGCACCGCGAGATGTATCTTGATGAGGGCTTTGACGGCTCTGACGAGGCATTTGCCAACGAAGACAGACACGTACAGGCTCTTGACATAACTGACGAAAATGCCGTAAATGAATTCGTTTTTTCATATATGCCTGACGTAATAGTTAACTGCGCGGCTTATAATGCTGTAGATAAGGCAGAAGAGGAGCCTGAGGCGGCAAACCTTCTAAACGGCAAAGCGCCGGGCTTTCTTGCAAAGGCAGCAGACGCTGTAGGTGCAAAGATAGTACATGTTTCTACGGATTATGTCTTTAGCGGAGAAGGGGATAAGCCCCTTACTGAAAAAGACGAGCCTTGTCCGCAGACTGCCTACGGAAAAAGTAAGCTCCTTGGAGAACAGTCAGTTGCATCTGCCTGCAAAAAACATTTTATAATCCGCACCGCCTGGCTTTTTGGAGAAGGGAAAAATTTTGTACGCACTATGATAAATAATGCAGATCGCCAGCTTCGCGTGGTAGACGATCAGACGGGCTGCCCTACAAGTGCAAGTGAGCTTGCAAGGCTTATAGTTTATCTTTTTTTTACGGAAAAATACGGTATCTGGCACGGAGTTTGCGAAGGAAGTACCACCTGGTACGGATTTGCAAAGAAAATATTTGAGTTTTTGGGTAAAAATGCCGATATAATACCTATAGGGTCTATGGAATATGTCTGCGCCGCAAAAAGACCTGCTTATTCGGTGCTTGAAAACGCGCGGATACATACAGAGACCGACTTTACCATGCTTTCATGGGAGGAGGCTCTTAAGGAATACCTTGATGAATACTTTAAGAGCGAGTCATTACAATAAACACCAAGGATGGAGGATTGTTATGAGAAACAGTAGCTTAATGAAGAAAGTACTTGTTACGGTGCTTGCATTTGTTATGGCGCTTACCGCGGTAAATATTCCGCAAAGGGCAAGTGCTGCTGTTGCCAAGATCTATGTGAAGGGGGAGCCTGACAAGACCTATACGAAGGCTAAGCCAAAATTCCTTTATGTCGGCGGCAAAAAGTGGAATTTTGACTACAACATCAACGGCAAGACATCAAAGATGAAGGGAACCTGGAGTTCCACAAACGAAAAGATCGTTAAGGTAGATAAAGAAGGAAAGGCTAAAGCCGTAGGTAACGGCGAGGCGCAGATCCTTTATACCTACAAGCTTAACGGCGTAACAGAAACTCTTCGTACTTACGTTAAATGCCGTACAAGGGCAGAAGAAGTTGAGATAGAAGTCGTTTCACCAAAGAATTTTGACGGAACACTTGCCATCGGCAAGACTCTTGATATCAACAGAACCCTTACTCCGGATGCAGACGCTCTTGAGATCAATTCAAAGATCAAGTCTACATACAAGACTTACGGAACTCTTTATGATGATGAAGACTGTACCGTAGAGCATGACGGCAGCGTTGCCGAAATGGGTAAAGGTATGGTGGTAACCGGCATTTCAGACGGTGTTGTATACGCTAAAGCAAATGCAAGAAATTCAAAGACAAACTTTGATTATGCCATAGACAGTAACGTAATTGAGATAATAGTCGGCGAGGGTGATCCTGATAAAGACAAAAAAGAAGACGATGCCTACACTGATTCGGCAGCTCAGGTAGATACCAATAAGATCAAAGTTACAAGCGCCACAGAGATCACAAAGATCACCGTAAAGCGCGGCAACACTGTTATGACTCTTAAAGCTGGAAGCCCTGAGATAAGCGAAGATAAGCACAGCGCTATAGTAAGTCTTCCGGGTAACTACATGGAGGCAACCTACACCGTATTCATAAACGATGCGGAAAAAGGGATCGATGTAGAATGTACCACTAGAAAGATCGACAAGATCGTTCTTGATTCAAAATACGCTATCCTTGATAAACTTATCCAGACAGACGGAACTTACCCGAAGGCTACCGTAAAATACAGACTGTACGATCAGTGGGGCCTTGATATTACAGATAACCCGAACTTCCCTTATACGGATTTTACGGCGGGCGGAGTTTTCAGACCTACTTCTGCCGGCGTTCTTACTTACCAGTACGAAAACAGCTACATTACAGTAGGACAAAAATACGACGTGGTGCTTACTTATGTAAGCGGTACCAAAGTTGTAACCATGAAGGAAGAGGTTGAGATCGCAAAACCTGCTTTTGTAGATACTGTAGAATTTAAGGGTATTTACAAATACGACGGACTTACTGAAAAATATATGCTTATGGCAGACCAAAACACCTGCAATATTTCAGAGGGTGACCCTGATATCGTGGCATACGGCGGCGAAGCAAAGAACACAAAAACAAGCGGAGCTTACTACGTGCTCTTTAAGGCTACAAATCAGTACGGCGGAAACGCAGCCGGCGCAGGAGTTGGTTATTCATCACTTGTTGTAAACCTTTCAGGCGGAACCACAGGTCTTTCTCTTGCTACCGTACGTAAGGGTACATCAACAGTAATCGAGTCAATTAATGCTATTACAATAGATAATGAGCAGTACCTTGCTTACCCGCTTAATGCAGGCAAGATAAAAGAAGGTAAGGCAATGCTTGTTGTAAATACAATTTCTTCCACATCATCAGCTAAGAAGAACCAGACATTTACAATAACCATAGCTCCTCAAAAGGGTATTAAGACAATTACAATTGCGCAAACAGAGACCCTTTACGAGACAAAAGAGACCTACCTTGACTACCAGGTAGCAGATACAGACGGCAACGACATCACAAGCTATGCTACGCTCGTTAAGTACTGCGGCCTTACAGATAACGGAACCTATGCAACATTTGAAAAGAACAGCACATTTATCAAGTCAACCGGCGGTTCCACATTTGCGTGGGTTAAGCAGGCAGACGGAAGCGCAAAGCTTCGCTATGTTCCTGCTACACTTGCAGGCTCAAGCGGATCTTCCACATCAGCTTCCCTTAACCTTCCTGTTTACTACGATTCCATAACCACAATGCAGGCTTCGGTTAATATTAAGGTATTTAACTTCAGTATCTTTTCAAAGCCGATCCCGTCTAAGATCTACGGAATCAACCAAAGTTGCTCACTTGGAGCTCTTATAAACGGAAGCAAGGTTATCATCCGCCAGAAAGACCTTCAGATAGTAGATCAGTACGGCGCAGAGATGCAGCAGACAAATATCA
Source organism: Lachnospiraceae bacterium (assembly GCA_016284355.1). Classification (GTDB taxonomy): domain Bacteria; phylum Bacillota; class Clostridia; order Lachnospirales; family Lachnospiraceae; genus JAEEOQ01. Next base: position 15,581 of record JAEEOQ010000072.1, on the reverse strand, counting down.
AGAACAGCGGGTACAAGGTAAGAGTTTCTGACTTTGCTCCTGTAAATAATTCATTTGCGGCAAATTCGGCTGTAAATACCGATGTGACTCTTTCATCTGCAGCTGATACCGCCAATACAGGAAGTAACCTTCCTATAGCAACACTTACCACAGGTTCTCTTGCAGGAACCACAACCATAAGATTCCAGCTTGTGGATGGGACCGGAAAACTTGTAGATGGCAGTGGATATGTGGCTACAGTAAAGAGCTACGGTTCAGACGCTCTTGTAAAGACAGGCTATACAGTAGAAGACTTCGGACTTCTTTATAACGGAGATAACTCAGGAAACAAGGCATTTGTAGTATACGGCGTATCTGCAGACGGAACAAAGATCCGCATTCCTGATGACAGGATCACGGTATATCCTCTTAACGGAAACGATAATGCAAACAGATTCCTTGTAAGCGGAACAAGCGGCGGAGCAGTTGCTTACGCTATCGATCCTGATGCGGCAACTCTTCAGACCCTTGGTTATGCCATAGACAGCAATACAAACAGCAGAACCGCAACACTTAAATACACCATCGTAGTTGATGACGGTGCAGGTTCTACAATTGAGGCAAAGGTTAAGATATCTGATGCAGCGCCTTATGCAGCAGATGTAAAGATAACTCCTACCGGAACCCTTGTGGGAAGCTCAACAATCTGGAGCCAGCTTACAAGCAACAACTACGTAACAGCTTATGATCAGTACGGAAGAGCGTACTCTGACTTTACAAATGATGTTGTAAGAGTACAGCTTGCGGTAACAAATTCCTTCTCAGTAGAAAAGAACGGAACAAGGAACGCAAGAGTAACAGCAGGTACAGGCGATATAGTTGCAAATATCTATATCAACTCACTCCCTGTTATCTCGGTTCCAATTACGATTAACTAAAACCAATAAAGAAAGCCTTACCCGGTAAGTGCTTGGGTAAGGCTTTTTTGCGCTTATTGTATTATTTGTTATTTCGCTTATAGTAAAAAGCATACTGCTGGTAAATGCCGGCTGCGCTGCAGCTCATCCAGGAAGGCTGCTTCCCGCCGTATTCCTCGTCTATAATTCGCTTTACCCACACGTCTATAGGGCAGGCATTTACCATATGAAGGCCGTAAAGGCAGATGCAGTTTGCCACCTTTTTACCGATACCCTTAACCTTCATAAGTTCTTTCATTGCTTCCTCGTACGGAAGCTTTTTTACCTCCTCTAGGAAAGCATATACATCGTAGTTTTTGCAAAACTCATATATGTACTCATCTCTGTACCCAAGACCGAGACCTGAAAGCGCCTCTTTGCCGCTAAGACCTGCAAGAACCTCCGGCGTCGGGATTGAGTAGATACCTTCTTCAAGCTTTTTCCCGAATCTTTCGCAGATCTTATTTACAGAACCGGTTATCCGGGGGATATTGTTGTTTTGTGAAATGATAAAGCAAAGAGTTGCTTCCCAGGGGTCCTGATTTAATATCCTTATGCCTCTTCCTGCTTTTGCCGATTCAGTAAGAAACTTATCAGCCGGGTCTATGGCCTTAATGAGGCCTTCGTAATCAGTCTTCATATCAAAGTAATCAGCCCAGATACTGTCAAAGTCTTCTTTGCTGCAATCAAGTTCGTAGCCACTTTCCGTTTCTTTTGTGCGAAGCACATTTTCTTTATGCACCGCAACAAATCCGCCGTTACTATCATCGCTTATCCTAAATACCTGGCCTGAGACTTCTATCAGTTTTATATCTATATTTTCTTTTGAAAGGAACATAACTTTTCTCCTGTATTTTTTCCTTACATAATATATCAAAAAAGGCGCTGCCTTTGCAACGCCTTTTTAAAACTACAAGTTAAATTCTTCTTGTTTTGTTCCAATGTTCTCTTCCTGCCACCCAGGAATCAAGCTGAAGTGATTTTTTCTGTTTTCCGTTTAGCTCATCTTTTAAGTATTCTATGTTGTCTTTTTCTTCTTTGGCTTTATCTTCCTCCATTCTGTTGGTGTGGTAGGTTCTTTTTCCTTCGTCTGAAAGAAGAGACCAGAAAACAAAAACACCAAAGCCAATTACAAGGAGAAATACCAAAATTCCTAAAATGAACATTAAAAGACCGGAAACAGCCATGTTACTTCACCTCTTTTACACATTCAACAAGACCTGCAAGATTCTGGATCTCACTTGGGATAATGATCTTTGTGGCCTGTCCGTCTGCAACCTTTGTAAGGGCTTCAAGACTCTTAAGTGTAAGAACTGATTTTTCTGCTTTTGCTTCGTTAAGGAGCTTGATACCGTCTGCATTAGCCTGCTGAACCTTGATGATAGCTTCTGCCTGACCTTCAGCCTCTCTTATGGTAGCTTCCTTAGTAGCCTCAGCCTTAAGGATCTCAGCCTGTTTTTCAGCCTCTGCTGCAAGGATCTTAGACTCTTTCTCACCCTCTGCAACAAGAATGGCTGCTTTCTTCTCGCCCTCTGCTCTTGTAACTGCCTCACGTCTTTCACGCTCTGCCTTCATCTGTTTTTCCATGGCTTCCTGAATAGCTGCAGGAGGCATGATGTTTTTAAGCTCAACTCTTGTAACTTTGATGCCCCAAGGGTCCGTTGCGATATCAAGAGTGCTTCTCATTCTTGTATTGATAGTCTCACGGCTTGTAAGAGTTTCATCAAGTTCAAGATCACCGATGATGTTACGAAGGGTGGTAGCTGTAAGGTTTTCGATGGCGCTCATAGGATTTACAACGCCGTATGTATAAAGCTTAGGATCTGTGATCTGGAAAAACACTACCGTATCAATGCTCATGGTAACGTTATCTTTTGTGATAACAGGCTGCGGATCAAAATCTGCCACCTGCTCTTTAAGAACTACGTGGCCTGCTACTTTGTCGATAAGCGGCATCTTAAAGTGAAGACCAACATTCCATGTGGTCTGATAGCCGCCAAGTCTTTCAACTATGTAAGCGTGTGCCTGAGGAACGACTCTGATGTTAGTTGCAAGAAGAAAAACTGCTAAAATGATAATGATACAAAGTACTACATATGGTCCCATAATAAACCTCCCAAAATGTTTGCAAGCTTAAAGCTCGCTCTTTTTATTTGATTTAGATACTATGAGCTTAACGCCCTTGATCTCTCGTACTGTGGCCCTATCGCCAGGTTCCAACACCGTGTTGTCCACAAAGCTTCGTGCTGACCATTCCTGCCCCGAAAGAAGGACTGCGCCGGTCTGATTGAAATTGTCGATCCTTTCAATGACCTTGCACTCTCTTCCGATAAGGCTGTCGATATTTGTCTTTTTACGGTCTTTGTTAAAATACTTGACTGCAAGCGGTCTTGTACAGATAAGAAGACAAACGGATGCGACGATAAAAACGGTTATCTGAAGCCATATCGGTCCGTTAAAGAGGGCAATTAAGAATGCTAAAAATGCGCCGCCCACAAACCAGATAGTTGTAAGCCCCATGGTCAAAAGCTCGATAACGATAAGGACTACGATAGCCACCATCCATATAACAGCTTCCATACTTTTCACCTCACCTTTTTTGAATTTTTTTCTTTGTTAGCTTAATGATATGCTAAACATCCGCTTAATTCAATAGGGTGAGGCTATCTCTAATAAAACTCTAATAATTCTTAATATTTCATATTAATCAGTATTTTCTGATCTTATCGTCTGCGTCGCTTGAGGATTTATCTATAGCTCTTACGGTAACGTAGTAACCCACGCCTTCTTTTACCTCTACGTAAGCCTTCTCCCCCACTTTTTTACCCATAAGCGCTTTGCCAAGAGGAGAATCGATGCTGATAAGGCCGTGAAGCGTATCGCCTCTTACGGTGGTAACTATCTTATAAACCTCTTCTTCGTCATCTTCATCAAAATAAACGGTTACTGTGTTGTTCATGCCAACTTCGTCATCTGCGGAAGAATCGTCGATGATGGTGGCGGTCTTTATCATTTTCTCAAGATATCTTATGCGGCTCTCGTTCTGATTTTTGAACTGTTTTGCCGCCTTGTATTCAAAGTTTTCCGAAAGATCCCCCTGGGCTCTGGCCTCTTTTACTGCTTCAAGAGCCTGCTTCCTTATAACAAGGGTTCTTTCGTCTATCTCATCCTGCATTTTCTTAATGTCGCTTTTAGTAAGTTTGTCGTACATAATGCACCTCGTAAAATTTATTATAGTATAAATATACCACGATGCGAGTTAAAAAAATACCAATTGTTGACAACTTTTCCTTATTCTTTTATAGTATTTACGTTATAAATTGAAAGGTGGTATTTTTAGTGGAAAATAACGGTCAGATAAAAGAAAACAAGATGGGTACCATGCCTGTAAATAAGCTTTTGCTTAATATGGCTATCCCGATGATACTTTCTATGCTTGTACAGGCTTTATACAACATCGTTGACAGTATATATGTATCTCATTTAAGTGAAAATGCCCTTACGGCAGTATCTCTTGCCTTCCCTATACAGTCTCTTATAATAGCTGTGGGAACAGGTATCGCAACAGGTCTTAACGCAATGCTTTCAAAGGCTCTTGGCGAAAAAAATCAAAAAGATGTTAATGACAGTGCAAGAAGCGCCATGTTCCTTGCGGTATGCGCTTACGTTATAATGCTTATAGCAAGCTTTACTATAGTTAAGCCGTACTTTAACACTCAGACTACAGATGCTGAGATCTTCTCATACGGAACAGTTTATCTTTCTCTTTGCCTTGCTTTTTCATTTGGCATATACGGGCAGCTTCTTTTTGAAAGAATGCTTGTTTCAACAGGCAAGACCATGTTCTCTATGACAAGCCAGCTTGTGGGAGCTATTATAAATATTATCCTTGATCCGATCCTCATTTTTGGTTACTTCGGACTTCCAAAGATGGGAACAGCAGGAGCTGCCATAGCTACGGTTATCGGACAGGTTGTGGCTTTTGGCGTAGCGGTATTTTTTAATATCAGATTTAATAAAGAAATACATTTCAAACTCAGCATAAGACCTACAGGCACTGCGGTCAGAAGGATCCTTGCAGTTGGTATCCCTTCTACGCTTATGCAGGCTGTTGGCTCTGTTATGACAACAGGTATGAACATGATCCTTATGAGCTTTACACCTACTGCAACGGCAGTATTCGGTATATACTTCAAACTCCAGAGTTTCTTCTTTATGCCTATATTCGGACTTAACTCAGGTATCGTGCCTATTATAGCTTACAACTACGGTGCCAGAAATAAAGAACGTCTTGTAAAGGCCATGAAACTTGGCTTTGTATATGCTGTAGGCTTTATGTGGACCGGATGCCTTGTATTTGAGACCATTCCTCAGGTTCTCTTTAAGCTTTTTGATGCTTCTGATAATATGCTTGGGATCGGAGTGCCTGCCCTTCGTATAATGGCACTTGCTTTTCTTGCCGCAGGCTTTTGTATTATGTGCGGAACCATATTCCAGGCACTTGGCAACGGCGTGTACAGCATGATCGTATCTTTTGCAAGACAGCTTATCGTGCTCCTTCCTGCTGCATACCTTCTTTCTCTTACAGGCAGCTTAAATGCAGTATGGTGGGCTTTTCCTATAGCAGAGGTTGCATCTCTTGCCTGCAGTCTGTTCTTCTTATTTAGGATATATAATAAGATCATAAAGCCGCTTGGAGAATAATAATAGGTCGGTATCAGTATGGCGCAATAAATCATTGAATTAATTTTTAAAGTTTTATTGACAACTTAAACAGTTTATTGTATACTAGTGGAGTCGCTTGGAAAAGCGAGTGACCTATCTAGGGGACTGGTCAAATGGTATGATAGGGGTCTCCAAAACCTTTGGTGGGAGTTCGATTCTCTCGTCCCCTGTAGAGCTGTGATGTGGAAACGCATTACAGCTCTTTTTTTATCTTTCCCTTCGGAAAGCAGACAAAAACCTTGTAACATTTTTACTTGTAAAATAAAAAGGTTTATGATATCCTAGAAAATAAGGTAAAACGTTTTAAGGTTTTATTTAAGAGGAGCATTATATAAATGAGAAAAGTAACCATAAGAGATGTGGCTAAAGAAGCCGGAGTTTCCATCTCTACAGTATCCAACGCACTTAATGATGTGGATACCATCAACGCCCAGACCAAAGAAAGGGTCCTTGAGGCAGTAGAAAAACTGAATTATATACCGAATCTTAACGGAAGGTTTTTAAAATCCGGTGAAAGCCGTACTCTTGGCTTTTTTACAAATACCATGAGCGGTCCGTATTTTAACGTACTAGTAGAGGCTATGTGCAGAGAAGCCGACACAAACGGGTACAACATTATTATCTTCGTATTAAAAGATGTGCCTGCCATTATGTCAAACATTATGGGGCGTAATCTTGACGGCGTACTTATATTTGAAGATATGGGATTTAACGAAGCAGAGATGAATACCCTTAAGGGAAGCGGTATTCCTGCGGTATTCCTTGACCGTGAGATAGCAGACGAAAAGATCTCAAGTATAGTATTTGATTCGTACAAAGGCGGTTATGACGCCACCAGATACCTTATAAACCTTGGCCATAAAAAGATCGGCTTCCTTGCAGGTTCTCCTACCATGTACGATAGCCGTGAGCGCTTTAGGGGATACAGAGCCGCTCTTGCCGAATACGGTATCGAGTACGACGAACGTCATACGATTACCGGATATTTTTCCGAAGAGTACACCTATAACTCTGTAAAGAGCGCCGCAAGACATCCTGAGTTTGTTCTTCCCGATGCTATGCTTGCAGGCAATGACCAAAGTGCCATCGGCTGCATCAAAGCTCTTACGTCAGAAGGCTACTCCATACCTAAGGATATGAGTATAATAGGTTTTGACGATCTTGATGTATCCCAGTATTTTACACCGGCTCTTACAACGGTAAGAAACCCTATGGCACGTCAGGGCCTTATGGCGGTAGATATGCTCCTTGATCTTATAAAAGGAGAGCAGGGAATGGTCAGAAAGCTAGACGGTCAGCTTATAGTCAGAAATTCCTGTGAGATAGTTAAATAACATAAATAGACATTTGATACTGAATTAAAGACACAGCTGTTGGGCTGTGTCTTTTTTATATCCCGTTCACATAATTATAAGCCCGTTTAAAATTTTTTAAATGCACTTTAGTACGCTACCTTAAAAACGTTTTATGCACGTTATGGGCATTTTGCTACAAAAGTGAGATTAAAATATACATTTTTTGTATAAAATGTAAAATCAAGGTTGATTTTTTTGGAAAATCATGGTATAAATAATACATACGATTTAAAACGTTACAAATGATTTCTTCAAAACAGTCCTAAGTACTTGGATCCGGGGTTTGTATTTCCCACAAACCCCGAGAAAAAAGTACAGTAACGTTTTAATGACTGAAACCTAAAACAAAAGGAGAGAGGATTTTTCAATGAAAAAAATGAGAAGAATCGTAAGTCTTGTTTTATTTGCCTGCATGATCGCTTCTGTATTATCAGGATGCGGCAGCAAAAAGTACAAGGCACTTGATGCAAGCCAGAGCGGCGAGATCGACATTATGCTTTGGAGTGGTGACGGTATGTACTACACAGACCTTGGTCATCAGAACTGGGCTCCGGAAGATATCGCCGGACAGAACGTAGCATCTGTTTATGCTATGGCAAAGAAATTTAACGAAACATATCCTAACATTAAGATCAACCTTTACGCTAAATCAGGCGACCCTGATGCAAACGATACATCATGGGCACAGGAGATCGAGAACTTTAAGGCTGAGCACGGCAAATATCCTGATATCTGGGCTTCAAGAAAACTTGGCGAAGATATCGGAAAAGGTCTTGTAGCTGACCTTTCAGTATTCTCAAATGACCCTGTATATCAGTCATTTAACAAGTCTATTATGGAAATGATGAACTACTACGGATTCCAGGCAGGTCTCCCACAGTTCATTCAGCCATGGGGCGTATATGTAAATACAGGTCTTGCAGAGCAGAACAACATCAACGTTCCTGATCCTGACTGGACCATCGAAGAGTTTACAACATTTATTTCAAAGGGTGACAAAGAGAACTTCTGGGGTTCTATGGATATCCCTATGAGCTTTATCAACACAGGTACTTCAACTATCAACGCACAGCTTGTTAACCGCAAGGCAGGCGAGCCATACGTTGACCTTAACTCAGACGAAGTTAAAGACCTTCTTTCACTTGTTCCTACATGGGCTAAGAACACAATCTGGACTCAGAACGATGTAGGCGGTGTTCCTGCAGAGGTTATGGATGCCAACGGATGGTGGTCATTCAACTTCTTCATCAACCAGAAGGTTCTTGTTAACGACGGAGATCCTTGGATGATGGGTGATGCAGCCAACCCTGCTGAAGGTCACTGGGGTGCTGTTAAGTCTGATGAGTGGGATATCTACCCAAGACCTGCTACAGACTACAAGGGAAACACAGTAGGTGTTGTTCTTGACCCTATGGCAGTTCACAACTTCGCTATGGACGACGGTGATCCTGCTCTTAGCGAGGAAGAAGAGAACAAGCTTAAGATCGCTTATACATTTGCTACATTCTGGGCAGGTTCTACAGAGTCTATGCAGGCTAGAGCAGACCAGCTCTGGAGTGATAACGGTACACTTAAGACAGCTCTTAACGATTCACTTCCACTTGTTACAGGTGATGCTTTCGATGAGCAGATGAAGGTTTGGTATTCTGTTGATACCCATAAGAGAATGGGCGATGCAGCTAAGATGCCTGGCTGGCAGAAGTGCGTTGAACTTTGGGAGAAGGGTGATCTTTGGGATATCTCCGATAAGGCATACCCAATGTACGTTACAGAAGATGGTGTAAGCAAGGCTTGTACATATGAGTGGACAAACTACTACACAGACGAAGTTATGAGCGCTAAGCGTTCAGAAGATAACTGGCTTGATGAGATCAAGAGTAAGCTTCCTGAGTGGAACGAGCTTGCAAACAAGAGATTTGCACAGGCTGAAGAAGATCTTAAGAGCGCACTTAAGAACTACTACGGATTTACAGATAAAGACTTCGAAACAAAGTAATTTATCAAAATAACAAATAATAAAACCAAAACGGGGGCTGGTTACAGCCCCCTGTTTATTGAAAGGTAAGGGTATCAAGGTGAAAAAGAGGATAGTATCGGCTCTGATCATAATCTGCGTTCTTTTATCCGTTGTATTTATTTATAGCCGGATAGCGGGCAAAAAAGAATATGTGGAAGCGGTAAGCGAGTCGGAGAGAAGGGCTGCGTTTGAACTGCTTAGCAAAAGCCTTAATATACAGGGGAAAAGATATCCTGAATTTATTGAAAATATCGGTGTTCCTTACGGAACAGATGAGGGAAATATCTCTGAATTTAACGAATGTAAACTTGACTATAACAACGAAACCATAATAGAGGCAAGTGTTCCTTCAGAGGGGCTTTATGAAATGGAAATTGCATACAGCTCTGAGGGTGCTTCTCTTACGGACTATCTTGTTGAAATATATATAAATGACAAGCAGGAATATGAGGAGATGAAATCCATTATCCTTCCTCTTTCCTGGAGCGATGAGACAAAGGAGTTTCCTGTAGACTCATACGGCGATGAGATCGCTGTTGCACCTGTAAAATATGCAGGTCTTCTTACCACAAGACTTTATAATACAACTTATTATACCGTAGATCCTCTTCTTTTCCATTTTGAAGAAGGGGAAAATACCATAAAGATCAAAAACATCTCAAATGACGGACTTGTTATTTCCTCGGTAAAGGTTCTTCCAAAAGAAGATACGCTTATCGGTTATGAGGAATATAAAGCTAAATACAGCGGAAGCGAGATAAATGACGAATATTCCGTTAATGCTGTAGATTATGTAAAGAAAAATTCTGTAGCAGCTATTTTAAAGTCTGAAAGAAACCCGTCTGTTACCCCTTACAATGCAGAGTACAAGAAACTTAACGCAGTTTCCGGGGCAGATGCAGGTATAGAGATCGAATATGAACTTAACGCGCCTGAAGACGGCCTTTACAAGATCGGTTTTCACTACCGTAACGAAAAGGAAGATTTCAGTTCTTTTGAGAGTATAAGAATTGACGGACAGATCCCGTTTAAAGAGGTTGCCTGCTACGAAGTAAAGACTACAGACAATAAGTGGGGCAATGAGACTCTTTCTGATGAAAGCGGAAAGCCGTATCTTTTTTACCTTACAAAAGGTGTGCACTCTTTAAGCTTTAAGAGCGAGTCTGAGCCAATAACCAGGTCATGGCGCGAAGGCAGACTTATAGCAGAACACGTTACTCAGTTTGCTCTTGATATAAAGAAAGTAACCGGAGCACAGGCAGATAAGAACAGAACCTGGAAGATGACAAAGTATATTCCGGAGATCGAAGATTACCTTAATGCCTATGAAGTGCTTATAAGAGATATTCAGTACAATCTTCAAAACTACACTCCAAACGGAGTAAAGTCGGCAAAACTTTCTGAGCTTAAGAGAGCTCTTGCCATAATAGATCAGCTTAAAGAGTACCCTGACGAGATAGCGCTGTACACAGAAAACCTTACAGGAAACAGCGTATCTGCCAACAACTCACTGCTTAAGCTTCTTGGAGATTTTTCTTCAAACATTGCAAAACAGCCATTTGAGCTTGATATGATCTACTACGGAAACGTAAAGATGGGAAGAGAAAACCCTAGTGTTTTCCAGAGCATCGGCAACAGCCTTTCTGCTCTTTTCTATTCCTTTACATCACCGAAATATAAGCAGGATGCTAAGGAAGACGAGCTTGAGATCTGGGTAAACAGAGCCGTTACTCATGTAGACCTTTTACAGAAGATGGCAGATTCACAGTTTACTCCGCAGACGGGTATAAAGGTAAAGATCTCTCTTATACCTGATGTAAACAAGCTTACACTTGCGGCAGCGGCAAATGAGACTCCTGACCTTGCTTTGGGTCTTCAGTCACATATGCCTTTTGACCTTTCTTGCAGAGGTGCGCTTTACGACCTTAGCAAGTTTGATGATTTCTGGTCATTTGCGGGAGATTTTGCTCCGGGTGCATTTATTCCTTTTGTATTTAACGAGGGCGTTTATGCGGTTCCCGAGACAAGCGATTTTAACCTCCTTATTTACAGAACAGATATACTTCAAAGTATCGGAGTAGAGGCTCCTTCTACATGGCAGGAGCTTACAGACACCTTGCCTGAACTTCAAAGATACGGAATGAATTTCTACCACAATATAGCAACAAACATCGGATACAAGTGGTTTTATCAGACCGCTCCGATGATCTTCCAGCACAAAGGAAAGCTATACTCTGAAGACGGGCTTGATGCCATGATAAGCGAGCCTGATTCGGTTGCGGGAATTAAATACCTTGGAGAGCTTTTCTCCATTTACTCGATACCAAGCCAGATACCTCAGTTTAACGACTCCTTTAGATACGGTATCCTTCCTATCGGTATCACAAACCTTGAAAACTATAACCTTATCAAAAACGGTGCTCCTGAGCTTGAGGGCCAGTGGGAACTTGCGCTTTACCCCGGAACAGTTCAGGCAGACGGCACCATAGACAGAAGCTACGTTGCAGCAGGTTCAGGCGGAGTTATCTTTGAAGCAAGCGATAAAAAAGATGATGCCTGGAGATTTATGAAGTGGTGGCTTTCAAGACCTGTACAGGTTGAATACGCACACACACTTCAGGCTACTTACGGAAAAGAAAACATCTGGCTTCCATCAAACCTTGCAGCTATTGAAGACTGTACGCTTCCTACTGAAGACAAGCATCTTATATTAGAGCAGCTTGCTTACTTACAGGATGTACCTCGTACACCGGGTCAGTATCTTCTTGAGAGAGCTCTTTCAGATATCTGGAACAAGATAGCTCTTGACGGCAGCAGCGCCCAGGTTGCGGTTGATAAGCAGATCATGGAAGTTCAAAGAGAAATGAGAAAAAAGATGAAAGACTTCGGATTTATAGACAGCGACGGAAACATCTTAAAGCCATATAAGATCCACGACAAAGAATGGATCGTAGAGCAGATAGAAAATGCGAGGAAAGGAGAATAAGAAGCATGGCTAAGAAAAAGACAGAGCAGGTAAGAGACAAGGCCCTTGTTCTTAATGGTGATTTTGCCACTTCAATGGTGCTTCTTGCTCCTTATGTGATCCTCTTTACACTTTTTATTGCAGTGCCTGTCTGCATAGCGGTAGGACTGTCATTTACCTATTTTGATGCCATCAACACCCCTGATTTTGTGGGTCTTGATAACTATATCTCATTATTTACACAGGATAACATCTTTATGAAGTATATCCTGCCAAACACACTTAAATACGCTATTATCGTAGGACCGGGCGGATGTATATTATCATTTATCCTTGCATGGATGGTAACACAGCTCCCTCGTATCCCGCGTACCGTATTAAGTCTTGCAATCTACACTCCTTCAATGGTTGGACCTCTTATGGTGCAGTTTGTATGGAGAACTATTTTTGCAGGTGAGCAGCGCGGTATCGTAAACGCTTTCCTGCTGCAGCATGGCTGGATAGATCAGCCTATAGCATTCCTTATGGACGCAAGATACCTTCCTACCATTATGATCATCGTATCACTCTGGTCTGCAATGGGTATCGGCTTTCTTTCCATGATAGCAGGTATCTTAAATGTAAATACCGAGCTTTATGAGGCTGCTTATGTGGATGGTATTAAAAACAGATTTCAGGAAGTTATCTACATTACAATTCCTTCCATGAAGCCGCAGATGCTCTTTGGTGCGGTTATGGCAATTGTTAATGCATTTAACATCGGCTGGATCGGACCTACACTTTCGGGTATGAACCCTACACCAAACTACTCAGGTCAGCTCATATTAAACCACATCGAAGATTATGCTTTCTCAAGATTTGAGATGGGTTATGCGGCTGCAGTATCAGTTGTGCTGCTTATTATGGTATGGCTTTTCTCTAAGCTTGCCGGCGCACTTTTTACCGAGAAAAATTAGGAGGATTTAGCGAAGATGAAGAGACGAAAAAGAAGTCAGTTAAAAGTAAATCCTTCGGGTTTTGAACCGGGACAGATAAAGTTTTATCTTATCCTTATACCTATTGCCATATTTATGATAGTTCCGGTTATCTTTATGATAAATCAGGCTTTTAAGCCTCTTGGCGAGCTTTATGCTTTCCCGCCTACGCTTTTTGTTAAAGAGCCTACCTTAGATAACTTTGAAAAACTTATGGCACTTTCCGGAAGTACCGGAGTTCCTATGTTAAGATACCTTGTAAACTCTGTGTTTATCACGCTTGTTACAGTTGTGATCAACATCCTTGTTACGGTATCCTGTGCATTTACTCTTTCAAAGAAGAGAAAATACTACATTACAAGAGTTTTCTTTGAACTTAACCAGCTTGCCCTTATGTTCGTTACGGTAGCTGTTGCGGTTCCAAGATACCTCATTATCGTAAAGCTCGGTATGATAAATACCTGGGGCGCCCACATTTTCCCGCTTATAGCAACTCCTGTAGGTCTTTTCCTTATGAAGCAGTTCATAGACGAAATCCCTGACGCGCTTATAGATGCGGCTTATGTAGACGGTGCCGGAAACTTTACGGTTATAAGAAAGATCATAATCCCTATGACAAAGCCGGCGATAGCTACGGTTGCCATCCTTACATTCCAGACTGCCTGGGGTGCTACGGAGGCATCAAACAACTTTATCACCCTTGATGTCATGAGGACAATATATTATTACCTGAATTCCCTTGCCACAAACAATGCCGTTGCGGCAGCAGGTATGGTTGCGGCAGGATCACTCATTTTGTTCATTCCAAACCTTATTATGTTTATCGCTTCTCAGTCTAAGGTCATGAGCACCATGAGCCATTCGGGAATCAAGTAGGGGGGACATATGAAGATAAAAAGATTACTTGTAAGCTTAGCATGCGCAGTTCTTGTATGTCTTTCAGTTTCAGACAGGGCATTTGCTTCTCAGGCCACCAGTTATACATATACTGTGGATGAAGACCACTACTGGTTCAGGACTCAGGATGCTTATCTTCCGGATAAGACCATTACAGATCTTGGCCTTACTCAGCCGGAAGACATATTTATAGACAAAAATGACATTATGTATATTGCCGATTCAGGCAATTCAAGAGTTGTTATATACGACATAAACAAAGACGAGGTATCGGGAGAAATCAAATACTCAGAGTTTCAGTCTCCAAAAGGCGTCTTTGTCACACGCGCAGGAGAGATCTATGTGGCTGACAGCAAGGCAAAGTCGGTATTTGTATTTAATGCAGACCACAGCCTTAAGACCACATACGGAAGACCTGATTCGCCTACATTTGCAGATACTCCTTACGAGCCTGTCAAGGTTGCTGTAGATAACAGAAAGAACATCTATATCATAGGCGAGGGCGTTTCAAACGGTATCATTCAGATAGCTGAAAGCGGCGATTTCCTTGGGTTCTTTGCTGTAAACAAGACAAAGCTTTCATTCAGACAAAAGCTTCAGTCACTCTTTTTTACAAGAGAGCAGCTTGCAGGACTCCTTAACTGGAATCCGCCTACATTTTCAAACCTTTGCATAGACGATAAGGGTATCGTATACTCCACCACCATGGGAAGTCATTTTGACGGCCTTAAAAAGCACCGTACCGACGGCGGTAACATTTACGGCGCCGGCAGCGTATGGGGCTGGGAAAATATGACAGATATCTGCGTTAACGACAAGGGTATCATAGTAACCTGTTCAAAAGACGGTTATGTTATCGTGTATACACCTAGCGGAGAACTTATTTACGAGTTTGGTGCAGGATATTTTGGAAAAGATGTGGCAGGTCTTTACACCTCCCTTTCAACCGTTGCACTTGATTCTAAGGGAACAGTATGGACTGCAGACAGCTACAAAGGCTATATACAGAGCTTTAAGGCTACCGAATATGCCGGCATGGTTTACAACTCTCTCGATCTTTTTGAGCAGGGAAGATATGACGATGCGCTAAAGTCATGGACAGACGTATTAAGACTTAATCAGATGTCCCTTCTTGCCCATGACGGTATCGGAAAGGCATACCTTTACAACAGAGAATACGAAAATGCCATGGAGCATTTTAAGGTATCTGCAAACAGAGTTTCATACTCGGATGCTTTCTGGGAAGTTAGAAACACCTGGCTTCAGCATTATCTTTCATACGTGATGCTTGGAATACTTGGGCTTTTCATACTTTCAAAGATCGTGTCAGCTATAGATAAGAAGCATAAGATAAAGCAGGCAAAGGCCGCATTAAAAGCAAAGCTTTCTTCTCTTCCTGTTATCGGAGAGATCATGTATGCCTGCAGGATCCCGTTCCATCCTTTTGACAGATATTACGATATCAGAGTTGAAAAGAACGGCGATGCAGTTACCGCAAGTATCCTTTATGTGGCATTCTTTGGGGCATATATGCTCTTTACGGTTGGAAAAGGCTATATTTACCAGGTAACAAAAGTCGAGAATATGGATATAAACGCCATAGTACTTGGATTCTTTGCTATCTCAGGTCTTTTCGTCCTTTGTAACTGGCTGGTAAGCTCTATAAACGACGGTGAAGGAACACTTAAGAAAGTTTATATCCTTGTGGCTTAC